>NZ_JASEYI010000012.1:0-172220 GCF_035064085.1 Enterobacter sp. R-1.6.2 | reverse complement strand
CGCACCACGATTTCCGCAGGCGATAACCTGGTCCTGAAGGCCGGGCAGGATATCAACGCCCGGGCCGCCGCGCTGGCGGCGGAGAAAAGCGTCGGGCTGCAGGCGGGTCGCGACGTGAATCTGGCTGCGGAAGAGACCACGCAGGGCGACAGCTATAGGTCAGGCAAGAAAACCGTTATTAACGAATCGGTACGTCAGCAGGGAACCGAGATCGCCAGCGGGGAGAATACTCAAATCCTCGCCGGACGCGATGTCACCACCGAAGCCGCGCAGGTGACGGCGAAGGGCGATATCGGCGTGGCGGCAGGCCGCGACGTCAATCTCAATACCGCAACCGAAAGCGATTATCACTACAAAGAGCAGACCAAAACCAAAAAAGGTTTCCTCAGCAAGAAAACCACCCACACCATCGAGGAGGACAGCGCGACGCGTGAATCCGGCTCATTACTTAGCGGCGACAACGTGCAGGTGGTGGCGGGCAACAACCTGCGGGTGTTCGGCTCCGCCGTGGCGGGCGATGGCGACGTGCAGCTTAAGGCGGGCAACAACGTTGATATCGTGGCGGCCACCAACACCGACACCTCCTGGCGCTTTAAGGAAGAGAAAAAATCCGGCCTGATGGGCTCGGGCGGGATTGGCTTCACCATCGGCAGCAGTAAAAGCACGCACGATCTTCGTGAGAAGGGTACCACCCAGAGCCAGAGCTTCAGTACGGTGGGCTCGACGGGCGGTAACGTCGCGATTTCTGCCGGAAACCAGACCCACATCGGCGGGGCGGATCTTATCGCCGGGAAGGATTTAAGCCTCAGCGGCGACAGCGTCATCATCGAGCCGGGGCACGACAGGCGCACCCGGGATGAAACCTTCGAGCAGAAGAAAAGCGGGCTCACCGTGGCGCTCTCCGGCACCGTCGGTAGCGCTATTAACAATGCCGTGAGCGCGGCGCAGGAGACCAAAGAGCAAAGTGATGGCCGTCTGAAAGCCCTTCAGGCCACCAAAACGGTGCTGTCCGGCGTGCAGGCCGGGCAGGCAGCGGATATGGCGGCAACCACCGGCGACCCGAACGCAATGGGTGTGAGCCTCTCGCTGACGACCCAGAAGTCGAAATCACAGCAGCATGCTGAGAGTGATGCGGTGGCAGGCAGCACGCTGAACGCAGGCAATAATCTCTCCATCACCGCGAACGGCAAAAACAAAGGCGCGAACAGCGGCGACATCGTGATTGCGGGCAGCCAGCTGAAAGCCGGGGGCGATACCACGCTGGATGCACAGAACGATATTCTGTTGTCCGGCGCGGCGAATACCCAAAAGACCAGCGGCAAGAACAGCAGCAGCGGTGGCGGTATTGGGGTAAGCATCGGTGCCGGAGGCAACGGCGCGGGTATCAGCGTGTTTGCCAACGTTAACGCCGCGCACGGCAAGGATAAAGGTAACGGTACCGACTGGACCGAAACCACAATCGACAGCGGCAAAAACGTCACCCTTAAAAGCGGGCACGACACCGTGCTTGATGGCGCCCAGGTTAACGGCAATAAAATCGTGGCAGATGTTGGTCACGACCTGCTGATGCGCAGCCAGCAGAACAACAGCGACTACGACAGCAAGCAGACCAGCGTTGCAGCGGGTGGCAGCTTCACCTTCGGCACCATGTCCGGTTCAGGCTATATCAACGCCAGCCAGGACAAGATGAAGAGCCGCTTTGATTCGGTGGCCGAACAGACCGGGCTGTATGCCGGGGACGGGGGCTTCGACATCACCGTGGGGCATCACACCCAGCTTGATGGCGCGGTTATCGCGTCCACCGCCACGCCGGACAAAAACAGCCTTGATACCGGAACGCTGGGCTTCAGCGATATCCACAACGAAGCGGACTTTAAAACCTCGCACTCCGGTATCAGCCTGAGCGGGGGCGGCAGCTTCGGGGATAAATTCCAGGGCAACCTGCCGGGCGGCATGATCTCCGCTGCGGGTAATAAAGGCCATAAGGAAGGCACCACGCAGGCCGCCGTGGCAGAGGGCTCCCTCACCATCCGCGACAAGGCAAACCAGAAGCAGGACGTGGCCGATCTGAGTCGCGACACCGAACATGCTAACGACAGCATCAGCCCGATCTTCGACAAGGAGAAAGAGCAGAACCGCCTGAACGCGGTTGGGATGATCAGCGACATTGGTAGCCAGGTGGCGGATATTGCCAGGACGCAGGGTGATCTTAACGGGCTGAAGGCGGCAAAGGATAAATATGGTGATATTCCGGCTAACGCGACAGAAAAAGATCGCCAGGATTATCTGGCGAAACTGCGTGCTACGCCGGAATATAAAGAGACGCAGGAAAAATATGGTACCGGCAGCGATATGCAGCGCGGCATCCAGGCGGCCACGGCAGCGCTGCAGGGACTGGCGGGCGGCAATATCGGAGGGGCGCTGGCGGGCGCGTCGGCACCGGAGCTGGCGCATCTGCTGAAATCGACAGAGGATAACCCGGCTATCAACACGATTGCGCACGCGATACTGGGTGGCGCAGTTGCAGTACTGCAGGGGAATAGCGCAGCGGCGGGTGCGGCAGGTGCCGCAACGGGCGAGCTGGCTGCGCATGCTATAGCCAGCCTGCTCTATCCGGATGTGAAAGACCTGTCGACATTGAGCGAAGATCAAAAGCAGACGGTCATTACGCTGGCATCTGTATCGGCGGGGATGGCTGGTGGGTTGGCGGGAGGTAGTACGGCTTCGGCAGCTGCTGGGGCGCAAGGAGGAAAGAACGCGGCTGAGAATAATGCTACCTCCATTCCTCTCCCCTCTGGCCTGGATAACTACATGAACGCCGTGGGTTCATGGAATCAATATGCCGAAAATAAGGGCTTATCTGTAGAAGAAAAACAGGCAGGTTTGGATAAACTGGCGAAAGGCGACTTACCTGAGGGGGCTAACATCACAAAAGTGATTGTCGAAGGTTACCAGGATGGGGTAATGATCGGAGCCGCCTGGTATTTAGGACCTGCGGCGTCGGTGGGTAAAGTTGTTGGCGGGGGAGTGATTGCGGAAATCGCCAACGGAGGGTACCAGTGGTTTAACCTGAGTCAGCCAGGCAATGAAAACAAATCGTGGGATTATAAAAGCAGCATTAGTGCTGGCGTGGGGGGGATGCTTGCTCCGGGAAGGAATACCTGGCAAAACATCGGCATAGCTATGGGAGGGGCATTCTTTACTGATGGCCCAAATACGGGATCGCTTATTGGTTCAGCATTAGGTTCATGGGCTGGCGGTAAACTCGGTGAACTAGCACCTTTCCCAGGGGAAGTTAATGATCTGATAGGTGGTTTGGGAGGGGAGTTAATCGGCGATAAAGTTAAGGATAAAGTTAATGGCAAATAATAAGGCGTTTCATCGGGCTACGTTTTTGGTTTTTCTGCTTAGTACCCTTTATTACGGTGTGTTTTTTTTTGCATTTATTTTTATTGTAAACAATGTACTGATCGAGATTATAAGTTCTGGAAAGATTGATTTATCATCAAAATCATTAATTTATCTATCTGTGGTGAGCGCTATAGTTGGCGTCGCCGCTGGTGCCAGAGTATGGCTCTTTGCAAAGTTAGATGAACGCAAAGCTAGAAAATCATCCTGAATATATCGCCACTAATTGACAGACCAATCCGGTTTGAATGGACATTTGATATGCCTGGGAAATATTCTTTCCAGGCATAACTTCGCTACAAACGAGACTTTCCTTGCGATTTTTTCTAACCGACCTACCCCAGCCTCTCCACCCGCGTCTCCCCCTCCACCATTGACAGTTGATACAGCGAAAACGATCGCTGTTTCTCAATCAACTTCGCCAGCTCCGGCGAGTGGCTGGTGAGCCAGATTTGCGAGTAGCGGCTGGCCTCGGCGATTAAGCTCGCCAGCGCGGGCAGCATCTGTGGGTGCAGGCTGTTTTCCGGTTCGTTCAACGCGATAAACGCCGGTGGGCGCGGGCTTAACAGCGCTACCGCCAGGCACAGAAAGCGCAGGGTGCCGTCGGAGAACTCCGCCGGTTCCAGCGGCCTGCTCAGCCCCTCGCGCTGCATCATCATGCGAAAACGTCCGCCGGTGTTGTCGCTGTAAAACACGCAGCCGGGGAAGGCCTGGTCAAGGATGCGCATCAGCAGCAGCTCGTCGCCGATCTCGACGATAGTCTGAAACGCGGCCGCCAGGTTGGCACCGTCGCTGGCCAGCACCGGGGAGCGGAAACCGACCTGCGGAGCCCGCATCGCCGAGCCGATTGATACAGAAAACTCATGATAAAAGCGCCAGTTACGCAGGGACTCGCGCATCTGCGACACTTCCGGGTAAAGATGCGGTTCGCCGAGCTGCCCGAACACCGATTCGTTCTCGTACAGCGTGCCGCTGTGGGTCACTTTCTCGTGATGCACGTTGTTCAGAAATACTGCCTGGTTCTTACGCTTCATCAGCTGTGACGAAGGCCGACGGTGCTGACCGCTCAGCCAGATGGACTCCTCTTTGATCACCGGGTCGAGCTGAAACTGCGAGGGGTAGGGCAGCTTCTCCACAAACCCGACCTGCAGCTCGTATTCGTAGGTCTCTGTTTCCACCGCCAGATTCATCCGCCGCAGCTGGTCGCTGCGGGTTTTGCCTGCCCAGAACACCTTCAGAATGCCGCCCTCGTTTGCCAGCGCCTGGGAAAACTGTCCCTGAGCGGCGCTGTGCATCAGGTGTATCGCCTTGTAGATATTGGATTTCCCGGTGCCGTTCGGCCCGAAGACGATGTTGAGCTGCTCCAGCTCCAGCGACATGTCGCGGATGGATCGGTAGTTTTGAATGTGCAGGGTGTTGATCACTGGCAGGCCCCTTTTTGCAGAATAAGCCTGTATATAATCACAGTCTTTGAGATGAAATGCAAAAAAGAGACGACAGTGAGGATGTCGTCTAAACGGGGTACTGCTTTGGGCCTCTACGGGTCAATGGGGCCTTCGCATTTTTATGATCACTTGACTGCCAGACGCAGACCCAAATCATCAGGATAGGGATCAAAGTAGTTTTGCGTCATCAGATACCGGTCGGGGTATTCGGCCAGGTAGTGCTTCAGCAGCGTGATCGGGGCGAGAATAGGCAACTGTCCGTTGCGATAGTGCAGGATCACGTCGCGCAGCTCGCCGCGCTGGCGGGTGTTCAGCTGGTTACGGAAATATCCCTGGATATGCATCAGCACGTTGGTGTGATTCTTCCGCGAGGCGGTTTTTTTCAGGATGGTCATCAGTTTTTCCCGGTACGCCACGAAGAAGGCGTCCAGGTCTTCCCACTCGTGCAGCGAGGCAACGAACGGGCCGATTTCGCGGTAGCCTGCCTGATGGTGCGCCAGTAGCTGAAGCTTATAGCGGCTGTGAAAATCCAGCAGCCCACGCCGCGTCAGACCTTTAGCGCGCAGCGTGTTTAGCTCGTGCAGGGCAAATACCCGCTCGATAAAGTTTTCCCGCAGCACCGGGTCGTGCAGCCGACCGTCTTCCTCGACGGGCAGCCACGGGTAGGTTTCAAGAAGGGCGGCGGTGAACAGCCCGACGCCCTCCTTGCGGCCCCGGTTGCCGTTTTCATCGTACAGCCGCACGCGTTCCAGGCCGCAGCTTGGGGATTTTGCACAGACGATAAATCCCGACAGATCGCCGATTTTTGGCAGATAGTCCGCCGTAAAGTCGGCCATTTTCTGCGTGAGGTCATCATGAGGCGGCTTGCTGAAACGGAGCTGCGTTTCGCCGCTGTCCGTCAGCGTCAGGCGTATGGCCGGGCGAGGCGTCGGCAGGCCGATAGCCATTTCCGGGCAGACGGGCCTGAAATTCACCCACTGGGCCAGCTCATCCATGACGAAGCCCATACGCTTGTGTCCGCCGTCAAAGCGAACGGCGGATCCGGTCAAACATCCGCTAATACCGAGCACAGGTTTCGTTGTCATGTTGTAGTCCTCCCGTTCATATAATTAAAACTTACACAACATGACTAATTTGTCCAAGTATTAGCGGAACTATTTTTTTTATTCCTTTAAAATCAATGCGTCTTAACTGCCCTTGTAGGTCGAGTAACCGTACTGGCTCAGCAGAAGCGGAATGTGCAGCTTCTCGTTGGTGCGGGTCACGGTAAACAGCACCGGGATCTCCGGGAAGAAGGAGTCCAGCTTTTTGCCGTGGAAGTACTCTGCGGTTTTGAAGGTCACTTTATACACGCCAGGCTGCATGTCCTGATCCTGCGGATAGAGCGATTTGATGCGGCCGTCGTGGTCGGTTTTACCGCTGGCAATCGGGGTCCATTTGTCCTGCTGCTGTTTCTCCAGCGTAACGGTCACGTCTGATGGCGGCATCCCGGTTTGCTGGTCGAGAATGTGGACGCTCAGCGTGCCGGCAGGGGCGCTAAAGGCAGCAGGGGCAAAGGCCATCGAGGCCAGGATCAGCAGAGGGGCAGTTTTTTTCATGGTGTTTTCCTGTTGAGTTATTCGTCACAGGAAAACGTTAGCATCTGCGGCGCGGGAAAATATTCAACTTTTCGTGAAGATTCCCGCAGGAGAAAATTATCAGAGGATAATCACTTCAAGCGATACCTGCTGCTGCCACTGCTCCACCTGTTTTTTCCGCCCGGCGGTGAGTTTGCCGCTGGTGACCAGAAGCCATTTGCGCTCCGGGAAAATTTCCGGTGCCAGCGCGTCAGGCGGAACCGGCAGGATGTCGATTCGGTGGCCCTGCCCGGTGCGCGTTAAGGCTTCGAGCCAGATCTCGCACGGGTCGTTCAGGTGCCAGCCGCTGAGCAAAATATTATCGCCCGGCGCTTTTTTATCGCCTTCGAGGCAAAACGAGGTGTAGGCGATGATGATGCCGTCGAGGATCGCGCGCAGGGTCATGGCGGCGGCGACGTTGGCCGAGACCTGGCTGCGCAGCGGGCGCAGCACGTTCGCGACCAGCTCCGGCCTTGGGTATTCGCGTCCGGCGTCGTAAATCATCTGGCGCAGGGACTCGACCTTGCCGTCCTGCAGACGTTGCAGCATGTTCTGCTGCAGGGTTTGCCAGTTGTTGGTCCGTCCCGGCATCGGGCGCTCCAGCAGCGGTTTGACCTGGCCGATCGGGACGCCTTTTTTTACCCAGTCGAGGATTTTGAGCGCCTGCTGGACGTCCTCGTCGCTGTACTGGCGGTGGCCGCCTTCCGTGCGCTGTGGCTTGAGTAAACCATAGCGACGCTGCCACGCCCGCAGGGTGGTGGCGGTGATGCCGCTGAGTCTGGCGAATTCGCCGATGGAGTAAGCCATGTCCGTGTCCAGAGTGGAGGAATACTCTCAATATACTACGAATTTTCCCGAACGGGATGAAGCGCCGAAACGGTGCACTACACTTAACGTCCAACCGTGCAAATGAAAGGAATTCTCATGAAGCTATGGCCTGTAGTGACCGGTGTTGCCATTGCGCTGACGCTGGTCGCCTGTAAATCCCCCACGCCGCCGAAGGGCGTGCAGCCGATTTCCGGTTTTGACGCCAGCCGCTATCTTGGCAAATGGTACGAGGTCGCCCGTCTGGAAAACCGCTTTGAACGCGGGCTGGAGCAGGTAACCGCCACCTACGGCAAGCGCAGCGACGGCGGCATCAGCGTGCTCAACCGGGGCTACGATCCGGTGAAGAACAAGTGGAACGAGAGCGAAGGCAAAGCGTACTTTACCGGCGAGCCAACCACCGCCGCGCTGAAGGTGTCCTTCTTCGGCCCGTTCTACGGCGGCTATAACGTGATCAGGCTGGACGATAAGTACCAGTACGCCCTGGTCAGCGGCCCGAACCGCGACTACCTGTGGATCCTGTCGCGCACGCCAACCATTCCGGATGCGGTGAAGCAGGATTACCTGAACACCGCGCGCGGTCTGGGCTTCCGAACCGATCAGCTGGTGTGGGTGAAGCAGTAGCCCCTACTGGTAGGAAAACGTAATGCTGGCCAGCGCGTTGGCCGAGCCGGGGACCAGTTCGCCGGTTCGGATGTACTGCGCCTGGAACGGTAACGTGAGCGTCTGCGCCGCCGTGGTGCTCTGGATGAAGAACTGGCCGGTCGCACCCGCGGCCGAGCTGTCCGGCCCCATCGTCAGCGGCCCGCTGCCGTTGTAGAAAAACTGCACCCCAACGCCGGACGCCGTGGAATCTCCGGTCAGGGTCACCACCGACGAGGTGTTCGACGGCGTGGTCTGATCGGTCATCACCGCGTGAACCGCCACGTTCGCGTCGCAGGTCAGGCCGACGGTAAACGTCCCCGATGGCGACGTGCTTCCCACCGTGGGCAGGGTGCGAATATCAATGGTGCCCAGCGCCACGCTGGCGTTTTTGCTGCCGACCGTACACCCGCTGGCGGTCACCGTGATGGTGGTCGGGCTGATGATGACCTGCGCCGTTTTCGTTTCGTTGTTATAGGCGGTGAGCACCGCGGCGTTGATGGTCGGGATGTTATAGACGCCGGATTTCAGGGCGGCACCGGTTTTAATAAAGGTGACCTTTGCTGACCATCCCAGATCCTGGGCAAACCCACTGGTGCCCTCTGCCGGGTAGCTTTGCGTGATACCGGTTTGCAGGGGAATATATTGCGTACTCTTAAAATCCTTCAGCCCGATGATATACCCCACGCCCGGTACGCCGGTCTCAAAAATGGTGTAATTCGCGCCGTCGACGGTGACCGTCGCACCGCTTGAGATGGCGCTGCTGCTGGGCTGCAGCGTGCCTTTGTTGCAGGTAAAAATAAGCCCGCACCAGAACACCTGCTGCACGCTGGCGGTGGCGCTCCAGGTCGATCCGATAATGCTGCCCGGCACCACGGAGTCCGCTGGCCCGCTGTAGGTCATCGGCTGAGGCGAGAGCGTAATGTCCGATTTCCAGTCCAGAGCCTGCACGCTGGCGCAGAAAAGTAATCCGCTGAGAGGAAACGCTAAACGCATCATAGATACTCCGTTGTCCAGGTGGCGAGGGCTGACACATCACCGGCGCTCACCGGCGTAGCGGTGGCAACCAGCTGCGCGTAGAAGGTCATCTGTACGCTGTCATCCCCCGCCGTTCCGTATGCGGTGGTCTTTGTATTCAGGGGAATGAGTACGCTCTCTTTATCGAGGATCTGCACCGCCACGCCGGTAGCGCCACCGTCGGCAATTTTCAGCAGCTGCGGATTGGCATCATCCGGCGTACCGCTGAAGCGAATTTTTACGCCAGCAAAGGTTGGCCCGCACGCTTCAAGCCTGAGCGTGAAGGGCGTTTTGATATTGCTGACGGCCCCGGCACGGCTGAACTGTTTAATACCAATGGTGCCCAGCGGCACGTTTTGCTCAACGGAGTCCTGCGCCACCACGCAGGTGTTGCCGATCAAATTGCCGGTGACGGAGACCAGCACGTCGTAGCCGCGAACGGGGAGCGTGAAAACCAGCAGCAGCGCAAGGCAGCCGATCCGAAGCGTTACTGACATACCACCTCCTGAGAATAAAGACCGGTGCGGGCGTTATAGTTCTGCTTGTTTAAGGCGTAGGTAATGGCGCAGCGCTGGCGGCTGCCGCGGCCCCACACGGCGTTCAGCTTGCCCTTCTCTGACAAACCGGAGAGATACAGGCTGCCGCCATCGCCAACGATGCCGCTGGTTTTGTCATCATCGAGCGAGACCAGCGTGCCGAAGGGGAGCACATCGTTGCCGTGACGCACGATAAACATCGCTTTTGCCCCCTGGTGCGTGGTGAAGGTGGCGCGAACCAGGGCGCCGTCGGTAGGCGTTTTGTTGGCGATGGCGTTTTCCAGCTCCACGTCGTTGCCGGCGGTCGTCACGTCCAGCGCGACCTGGTTAACGCGGTATGGCGTGGCGTACGGGATCACCGCGTAGCCACGGCCGTCCGTTTTGATGCCCTTATGGTTAAGCACGGCGACGCTGCTGGCCCCCGGCGCTTTCACCAGAATGTTGGTATTTCCGAGCGGCTGGCTCAGCGTCAGGCCATCTTCATGCACTACCGCGCCGCCGCTGATGCCGTAGCTGAGGTTGCGGGAGTCGCTGGCGTAGCTGTAGCCCAGGTTGTAGTCTCCCCACGCGCCTTCGTACTGCAGGGTGGCATCGCCGCCGTAGTGCTGTCGGGAGCTGTAGCGCTGGTTGACGCTATAGAACAGATTCTCCTCACCCGGCAGGTAGCCGCTCACGCCCGTGCTGGTTGTGGTGCCGGTGGAGTCCGCATGGGTCGTGGTAAAGCGCGCGCGGGTTGACAGCGTCGGGTTGCCCAGCGGGACCGAAATCGACATCGACAGGATGTTATCTTTCTTGTCGTCATACAGGCTCGAGCTTCGCTGGACGCTGACGCCAAGCGACACGTTACGAAACGTGGCGTTCCACGCAAACTGCAGGCTTTGCGTGGTATTTGACGTGTTCCAGTAGGTCTGCTGATCCCACGACAGCGACAGCGAGCCGTATTGTCCCATCGGCTGCGACAGCAGCAGCTGGTTTTTTGCCTTACGCGACATGCGCAGGTTGTACACGGTGTCGTATTGGGTGGTGACGGTGCCATCGTCTTCCACCGTCTGCTTTGGCGATCCGCCCGACATGCCTTTGTACGTGGTGTCGCTGAGGGTATAAAACCCTTTCGTGGAGTAGCGCAGCGAGAAGAAATTCACCCGCGTGCCAATGTCGTTCAGCAGCTTGCTGTAGCGCAGGCGTACCGAATCACCGGTATAGTGCCGATCGTCCGCCAGCTGGCTGCGGGCGTGGGTCAGGTCGATGGAGTAGGCGCCAAAGCGGCCGAGGTTTTGCCCAAAACCGAGGGCCAGGCCGTTATAGCGATCGGCAAACTGCGCCCCGCCGTAAAACGTCAGGCCGTATCGCCAGCCGTAGAACAGCTCGCCCTGCGCGAAAGAGGGCGCGTCCTGATTGCCCGTCGGACGGTATTTTCCGGCGCCGAGGGCATATTTCACCTGTCCGTTACGCACCAGGTTCGGCACGCTGGCAAAGGGGAGCGTGTATTGCGTTTTGCTGCCGTCGTTCTCCTGAATGGTGACCGCCAGATCGCCTCCCGAGGAGGTCGGGTAGAGATCTTTCAGCACAAACGCCCCCGGCGGGACGGAGGTTTGATAGATGATGTTGCCGTTCTGGCGAACCGTGACCGTGGCGTTGCTGCGCGCGATGCCGCGAACTTCAGGCGCATAGCCGCTGAGGCTGGCGGGCAGCATGTTGTCATCGGTTTTCAGGGCGATACCGCGCAGGCCCACGGAGTCGAACACCTGCGCCGAGGTGTACGTTTCCCCGGCATACACCTGCGCGCGCAGGGCGTGAATATCGCGCTGCAGCCAGGTCTGCACGTGGGTGAGCTCATTGCTGTCTTTGGTCCACGTGGTGAAATCACGCAGCCGCCACGCGCCCAGGTTGACGCCGCTGTTGAGGCTCGCAAACAGCTGCTGTTCCCGCGTGCGCGTCTCGCCGCGATACTCATTGTTCGAGCCATTGACCACGTAATTCAGCCACGCGGCAGGAATGCCCGCCTCCCAGCTTTCCGGGCTGACGTACCCGCGCGGCAAATTGCGCATCGCACTTTGCGGTACGGTGAAGCTCAGGGTGAGCGTCTTCTGGTCCAGATCAAACTGCGTATCCGCAAACGCCTTCGTTAGGAAGATGCAGCGCTGCGCCAGCGGCAGGTCGCCACCCTTCGCCTGATGGCTATCGATGCCCAGCGCGGCGAATTGTTCAGGCGTGAGGCAGGGCAGCGCTTCACCCGTGCTGTCTTCAGCAAGGCGGAACGTGACGTTACCCGTGAACGCATAATTCGTATTGATATACACGTTGAGGTTGTAATCACCCGGCGGCAACGCGCTCCCGGCGTTGACCCAGGCGAGATCGGCGCTGTTTGCGCTCTCGCCGTTGAGGAACGCGGGGTTAAATTGCAGCTCGCTTTCAGCAGCCACGGCTTGCCGAATCACCAGGGAGATCACCGTGGCGCACAGGATTTTTATTTTCACGTGGTCACGCCTTACTGTTTTTATTATTGGGATAACGACGCGCGCGCGGCGGGGGTCCATGCCCCGTAATCGTTAATGGTCTGATAGCTCATGCTGCCCGCATGGCTGAAGGTTTCGGCCAGCGCCACGCTGCCTTTCGGGGGCACCATCACCGGCTGCACCGGCATACCGTCAATTTTCACGTTGATGGTGGTGAGGTAGTACGGCGTGGGGTTGCTGAGCGTGACTTTTCCGGCGCGATAGGCACCGGCCAGTTTTTTCCACGCCTCTCCCGGGCTCTCGCTGAGTCCCTCCGGGCGATAAAAGACCTTGATGCGGTTAGCCGACGCAAACTGCAGCGTATTCCCGGCGCCGCTTTTAGCCTGCTGGGGGATGGCTTTGACCGTCATCCAGTAGAGCGTCTCCCGATCCTCTGGCAGGGCTTTGCCGTTAAACATGATTTTCACCGCGCTTTCGCTGGCCGGCTTCATGACGTACAGCGGCGGCGTGATCGCGAAGTCGTTGGTGCGTTCGCCGTTCTCATTCTCCATCCAGGACTGGATGAGGAACGTGGCGTCGGGATGGGTGTTTCTCACCTGCATCATGGCCTGGCTGGTGGCGCTGGAGTAGACCATTCGCGTTGCGCCCAGCCCCACGCCGCCGGCATAGACGGCGGAGGAACATAACGCACCCGCCAGGCAAATCCATGTGTTTACGCGCATAGTGTTTCTCCTGAAAGCTAAGACAGGCCCGGCCGTAGACCGGGCCTGAGGATTACGAATAGGTCACGGTGTAGGTTGCGACGGCGCTGGCATCACCCGCGGTGGCGCCGCCCTTCGGCGAGTAATATTTCGCGCTGAAGTTCAGGGTGTTGGCACCCTTACGCAGAGGGATGGCCGCCGCAGGTTCACCCAGGTTCACCACGTTGCCCTGCTCGTCATAAAGGCGAATAGCCACGTTTTGCGCAGAGTTGGCGCTGCCGTTTGCCCCGACGGACAAGCTATTCACATCGGAAGTGTCCGGCGTGCCGGTGAAGGTGACGGCCACGGTTGTGGCGGCAATCGGGTTCTCATCCGTAGAGGCTGAGGTATCGGCGATTTCGCAATCTTCCAGGGTGATGGCAAACGCTTTTGCCGTGCTGGCAACGCTGCCTGCCGTCTTCAGCGTTGCGGTACGCACTTCACCCATGTCCACGTCAATGTTGGCGCTTCCCGCGCTGATGGCGCAGGCGGAGGTCACCACTTTGCCGCTAAAGTTCACCGTGCCGCCGCTGGTGCCGGCAGCCAGGGCCGTGCCCGCTGGCAGTAATGCCGCAATAGCGATCGCGAGCAGCGTTTTATTATTGAATTGAGCTTTCATTGTCCTGATTCCATTATGGTGTTATGTCGAGATTTGCTCTGAAAGCAGCAGGTCTAACTGGTTAAAAAGACCAGCAAATCTGTCTTGTTCCTGAGCCCGAGTTTTCTTATCGCTGAGCTTTTTAACGCGCTGACACGACGGTAAGAAAGCTGCTCTGTTTCGGCGATGTAACGCATATCCAGACCCTTTCGCAGTTCCTTCAATACCCTCCATTCACCCGGCGTCAGCGATAACGCCGTGGTTTTTTTTAGTGGGCGATAACGGCTATCGACCATTTTTAATACGCTGGCTCGCCAGTGATAAAGCGGGTCCTGCAGCGAGAGATAGGCGTCTATTTCACCGCGTATCCACAGCCAGGAATTTGCCGGTGCGGAATACATGCAAATAAGTACGTCGGGATAAAGTACTTTCATCTTCCTGATATATTTCAGGCAGTCATATCCCGCGTGATATTTCTCCATGCCGGATAAAAAAATCACGTCTACCGGTGCGGCTGCGAGTATCGTTTCGATCTCCGCGTAATTATCGATCGATGCTGTAATCTGCATAGCCGGGACAATATTTTTTAATAACGCGGCGATCCCCTGGCGCGCAAAGTGATCTCCACCCAATAGCGCGACATTTAAATGACGTGTGTTGTTGAGCTTATTCGCCATGTCATTCCCTCGATTTATAATTGTAATGAGACTCGTCTGTCTGGCAGAACGATGCCTGTATTTTCGAAGCAATTAAGCATTGCACGGTGTGAGCCCACTATACTCAGGGCGTAAAAGAGGTAACCTGAATTAATCTTAATTTGTTTTAAGTACGGTTTAGGTGTAGCGTCAATTTCTCCTCGCTGAACCGGCTTTTGCTTATTTGCCTGTAAATAATCATACCGGTAGTTTTTATTGAAAAGTTGGCTTTAATAAATGTTTTGTAAGGAAATAGTCTGGGGACGTCATGCGACGCGGGTTGTTACTGACGGTGGCTAACAGTTTCGCACCGAAATTGTTAATTAAGACGACAGCTTTCGAATTGGTCGTAATTTCGAAACCCGCTGGCAGAGCGCGTCCTCTCTGCTTTTTATTAAAAAAACAAATTAAGCGCGCTGAATAATTCAGACAATGATGGCTAAAGCGTTCAACGGGCGCCTTTGTCGAGTTTTGTCAGTGTCAAGACGGCTTTAAATGGCGGTTAAGAAAACTTCAGACCGGTCAGATAAAGAGAAAAGAAAAATAAGATTTTTCGCCAGGCGCCAGGATATACAGTTGCGCATTAATCCGTCACATTAATCCTTACACAGGCGAGGGATACGCAGGTTAACCGTGAAGGGAATCTACTGGAGCAACAGGCGTTGACCGGAGGTATTTAGCCCATTCTATGCATAAGCATTACATTATTAATGGCCTGGTAGAGTTTCATCCAGCGGCCAGCACATTACGCGATCTCAACAATCCTGACCGGGTGGTGGTATTAAATTCCCCGGCGGGGCGCTGTTTGTTGTTATTAATAGAAAGAGTCGGAAGTATTGTGACTCAACAGGAGTGCATGGATATTGTCTGGCAGCGCCGGGGGATGCTGGTTTCGCCTAATACCTACTACCAGAATATTTCTATTCTGCGTAAGGGGCTGAAGAAAGTGGGGTTTGAAACCGATCCGATTGTCACTATCCCGCGCATTGGACTGACGCTCGCAAGCGATACGCAAATCACCGTTAAAGAGACGCAGCCGCAGGCTGATGAGGAAGAACGTGCTGCTCCGGATGCCGCCGAAGAGACTGTCGGCCCGACGGCCCCGACACGCCGCTTCTGGCTGCCGGGCGCGCTGGTGCTATTGCTGATGCTGGCTGGCGTGAGCGTTATCAGCCATAACCTGCTGCATGACAGCTATTTCGTCGACGGATACCGCTTCGCGATGAAGATGGGCGAATGCCAGCTCTATTTTTCTCGCGATATTGAAACGCAGCGCGACAGGGATAAAGCCCTGGCCTATGCCGCCCCGTTTAAGGACCAGTGCGCGAACTATCCCTGGGTGTACGTCAGCGGCTACATCCTGCTGCCTCGCGCATCGGTCATTCGCTGTGACAGGCCAATGACGGAACCCAACCGCTGTATGTCCGATTATTTTATAGAGGATCGCTAGTATGGTTCGCTACCGTCAAACGCTTGTTGCGCTCTGCCTGTGCCTGCTGATGGGGGCTGTCGTGGCGGCGTATTACCTCTGGCATCGCCATTACATCCAGCCCTTTTCCTGCCAGGCGAACTTTATTCAGCATCACCGTGATGAAACGCTCTCGCTGTGGCTGAATTACACCGTGGAGGGTAACAGCGGAATACTCAGTATGAATGGCCGGTTGAAAAGCGATCCTACGAAGACCCTGAATCGCAAAGTTTTCTTTCAGATTGAGCGCAAAGACAGCGTCTATAATCTGACGTCCATACGCAATATGAAATTTCCGGACGACAACATCAGCGACAGCTGGCTGGAGAAGTACGAGCCCTTATTTTTTATCTATCCGAATAAGAATATTTATATGCGTATTAAGAAACAGCAGAATGAGAATTATTTATTTATTCTGGGAACGCTGCCGACCTATGTGTGCCACACGTCAAAAAACGGATAGCGACAGGGAGAAATGTTTTTAAGTTTTTGCGGGCATCATTTATGCTTGATTTAACAGCCAGGACCTATCTTAGGAAAATATAACAGCGACAATAATGTTGCGATAATGTAATTATTCTTCGGCAAGTTAATGAAAAATATAATTGATGATAGCGTCAGAATGACGCCTGCACGGAATAAATCCCTGCATATGGGTTTACTCCTGTGGCCCCATTTCTCGCTTTTCGCATATTCAGGATTAATAGAGGCGTTACGTATTGCATCCAGCGTCCAGAAGCGTAGCCAGAAAATACGCTTTAAACTCAGCCTGATAAGCACTTATCCCGACTTACCGATAGTGAGCAGCTCAGGGCTCAGCGTGCGGCCTGAGGCCGCCCATGCGCCGCCCGGCGATTTCGACTATATTGCGGCGATCGGCGGAGGTCTGGAGCATCTTCACCAGGGACACCGTGGCGACAGAGCGTTTCTCACGGAGGCTTATCACAACAACGTTCCTCTGATTGGTATTGGTACCGGCAGCTTTATTCTGGCGGAGGAAGGCTTACTGAACGAGCGCCGCGCCTCGATTCATCCTCATCACCATGACGTTTTCACGCAACGGTTTCCGCAGGTTTATGCTGAGCAAGGCCTCGATTTTATCGACGAAGGCGATGTGCTGACCTGCCCGGGCGGGATCTCAACGCTCACCCTGGTAACGTCGCTGATCCGCGCCCACGGGGGAGACGACATTGCGGCCACCACCTCCCGGCGGCTGTCCCTTCCTCCGCATGACGCCGCCACGCCGCGGCCCGCGAATATCGCCATGATCCCTGATTCACGGCTGCGCAGGGCGGTGACGATCGTCGAACAGTATCTGACTCACCCGCTGAACGCCGCCAGGCTCGCGCAGGACGTTAAGCTGAGCGAACGCCAGCTTAACCGCCTGTTTCACGCCGAGTTTGGCAAAACGGCGCGGGAATTTATTCGCAGCGCCAGGCTGCGCTATGCCTGCTGGCTGCTGAAAAACTCTCAGCAAAGCGTGACGGATATTGCGCGGCGGATGCGGTTTAGCGACTGCGCCCATTTTATTCGTCATTTTCAGACCGAGTACGGCTGCACGCCGGGGGTATGGCGCACGTCGCAGAACTGATGCACCTATTTCGTGCTTTCTTCGTAGGGTATTACTGGCTCGCCTGGATAGACTTCCGTTAAAAGCCTAACGGAGGGAAGACGACATGAACTGGCAGCCTTTTCGCGGCGATGCACCGGAAAATATGACGATTTTCAGCGCGTCATTTCCCGACGTCAGCGACCAGTGGCCGATGAAAGACGACGCTGCCCGTGAGATCGCCTCCATTGACCGCGCCCTGAAAGCCGAGCCAGCGCTCCGGCCTCCGAGGGTGGAATACGACGAAGGGGGGCAGGCCGTGCTTGTCCCGCAGAACCGCTATTCCGAACAGGCCTTCCGCAACCGCCCCGCGCTCACCGCGTGGCGCACCCGGCTGGTGCCCTCCGCGCTGGCGCTGTTTGTGGTGCAAAACCCGCTTGAGGACCGCCTGCCCGACGGCACGAAAATGGACAGCGACAGCCGCCAGTGGTTTATCCACGCTAACGATGCGGTTGGCGTGCGATCCGGCGCCAGGGTGCTGGCCGCGCTGGTGGATAAGTACATTCACAACGAAAGTGAAAATAACTGGGTTAGCCTCGCAAGCGGTGCCGCCATCCCGGTGCTGGAGGCGCTGCGCGAAGCAAAGCTCGACGGCCAGCGTGTATATCTCACGCTGGTGGACAAAGACCCGGTGGCGCTCAGCTGGGCCGAAACCATGGCGGCGCAGGAAGGGATTGTGGTGGGCGAACAGCTGACGCTGCTCAGGCGCAACCTGCTCCATACGCTGGTGCGTAACGAGGACCTGCTGCTGGAGCTGGGCGAGCACCAGGCCGAACTGGTCGACGCGCTGGGGATTTTCGAATACTTCAACGATACCGATGCGGTGATTTTTCTCCAGCGCGCGCTGCGGCTGGTTAAGCCCGGCGGCGCGGTGATTGTGTCGAACATGCTCACCAGCAGCCCGCAAATTGACTTTGTGCTGCGGGGTATCGGCTGGGAGGATATTCACCCGAGGTCGTTACAGCAGCTGCAGGATATCCACCTCGCGGCGGGCGTGCCGGTGGAAGACGTCACCGTGGTGGTGCCGAAGGATGGGGTGTATGCGGTGATGGAGATTAAGGTTTAGCTCGAACGGTGTGGGATGACAAACCGCACAATCGGTTCCCTCTCCCTTGAGGGAGAGGGCTAGGGTGAGGGGGAGCAGGGCGCAACAATATTTACCGTTCCTCAGTTGTTCGGTTAAACCGAACAACTGTCATGAAGGATTGACTCGTTTCCCTGTTCTCATTCCCAGGTGATGATTCTTGCTTGCCATGATCTATCATTTGCCTGGTTTCCTGAACCAACTTTCGGGCCATTTCATTAATACGCTCTCTACTTTCAGATGTACGAGAGTTTATAACTTCATTTAAGGTCTTCGTTTTATTGCCTCCATGCTTCTGGATACTTGATTTAATCTCTGCGCTCTATAATGATCCCCCCATGAAAATAGAAACCGCACTCCCCACACACTTCGAACGTCTGGTCGCGATCTGGGAATCCTCCGTCCGCGCCACCCATCACTTTTTACAGGAAAGCGATATTGAGGCGCTGCGCCCGCTATTGCTTAACGCCTATCTGCCTAACCTCAAGGTCGTGATCGCTCGCGATGACGCAGGCGTTATTCACGGCTTTTTAGGCGTGGATGAAAACCGCATTGAAATGCTGTTTGTTGATGACGCGAGCCGCGGGAAGGGCGTCGGGAAATTGCTGCTCCAGCACGCCATCGCAGCGTTCGGCGCGAACGAAGTGGACGTGAATGAGCAGAACCCGCAGGGCGTCGCGTTTTATCGCCATATGGGGTTTGAGCAGGTCGGACGCTCGGAACTGGACGGGCAGGGGAATCCGTTTCCGTTGCTGCATATGCGGTTGGGTGAATGAATATTAACTTAACGCAGAAATCATACTTTTAGATATGAAATGCAACGCGTTTTCCTGTGGGAAGTTCAATGTCGATATGAAGTTTCCCCCCCATTGCCTCAATGTAGCGCTTAAGTGTGGCAATTTTGAGTTCATTTCCACGTTGCTCAAGCTGTGTCACTGCGGGCTGACTCACCCCCATCAGATCGGCAACATTTTTTTGCGAAAGTCTCAGCTCTTCACGTAAAAGTTGCAGACCCGTCTCGAGGATCATTTCATCTGCCATCTCTTTAATACGTTGTTGGCTTTCCGGTGAACGTGACGCAATCACTTCATTTAAGGTTTTCACTTGGTTGCCTCCAGGCTTGTCAGATGGAAGGAAAATTCTGCTTCTGCGATGCGAATCATTTTTTCATAAAAGGCTTTGTCGTTACTCTTATCGCCCGCGCAAAGCACAATGGCCTGACGGACAGGATCAAATGCGAAGAAAGCACGTATCGGACGTCCAGCATATTGAATACGTAATTCTTTCATATGGTTATACCGTGAGCCTTTAACCGTATCAGCATAGGGCCGTGGAAGACGTGGCCCATATTTTTGCAGATTTAGCAGGTCTGCCAGTACCTTATCCTGTAATCCTTCTTCCTGTTCAAGCAGCCATTGCTCGAATACCTTTCCGAACAGAACCGTCCACATGCTTTCGTCCATGATAAGCTGTAGCTTATAAAAAAGAATATAAGCTGTAGTTAATAAATGCAATGGCTGTCATCGATAGCCAGGCTGTTAGTGGCAAGAGTATGACAAAGTTGAGGTATCAAACGGGATCGTGCAATTAAGAAATTGCGAGGCGCTTTCCAGCGTTTTTTCTATTCATGCTGGTGTGTATTGCTTCGAGATTATAGCGATCTATCTCTCTGAAAATTGGCGTTTTCCTAACTAGTGAACTATCCGGGATAATCGGATAGTTGAATGTTAATCAACTTTGCGACCAGAAAAATTTTTCATGAGATGCCCATTAATAGTTCGAGCATCTTTAACTTACAGAATTTAAATGAATAAATGATCATGTTCACATAAGGTGACTGGGATGTGGGGAATTTATTTATTAATAAAGTTTTTATTAAAGCGGATGGCATTTTGGCGGAAGATCACAGGAGTCGAACCTGCCCGGGAACGCTGGCGTCCCCAACTGGATTTGAAGTCCAGCCACCTCACCGGAGATGACGATCTTCCGCGCCTCGATTGCTACATGGAGGCGGGGCGCATTATAGCTACTTTCAGGCATTTACCACATACCCCGACACACTTTTTTCACCTCTCTTTTGACCTGTACACCCCTGTTTCAGTTAATTCCTAAGAAAATCCTCATGTTAGCCCCTCGTGCTTCCAACATTTACCGCGATCACAAAAAACAAGAAACGTAATCTGCTAACCAGAAAACGCAATACCCGCTCCTGAAACAATGGTTTAAAACTCTGTAACCGGTCTCAGCGCCCCCTACAGCGTGAAGGATAAAAAAAGATGAGCGAAGTATTGTCAGTTAAAGAGAAGATTGGCTACGGCATGGGAGATGCCGCCAGCCACATCATTTTTGATAACGTCATGTTGTACATGATGTTTTTCTACACCGATATTTTCGGCATTCCCGCCGGGTTTGTCGGCACCATGTTTCTGCTGGCGCGCGCGCTGGATGCGATCTCCGACCCGTGCATGGGGCTGATTGCCGACCGCACCCGCAGCCGCTGGGGCAAATTCCGTCCGTGGATTTTGTTCGGCGCCATCCCGTTCGGCATCGTCTGCGTGCTGGCCTACACCACCCCGGACCTCAGCCTCAACGGCAAAATGGTTTACGCCGCCGTTACCTACACCCTGCTGACCCTGCTCTATACCGTGGTCAACATTCCCTACTGCGCGCTGGGCGGCGTGATCACCAACGACCCGACGCAGCGTATCTCCCTTCAGTCCTGGCGCTTTGTGCTGGCGACCGCGGGCGGCATGCTCTCCACGGTGCTGATGATGCCGCTGGTGAACCTGATTGGCGGCGACGATAAGGCGTTCGGCTTCCAGGGCGGCATCGCCGTGCTGTCGGTGGTCGCGTTCCTGATGCTGGCGTTCTGCTTCTTCACCACCAAAGAGCGCATCCAGGTGCCGCCGAGCACCACCTCCATGCGGGAAGACCTGCGCGACATCTGGCACAACGACCAGTGGCGCATCGTCGGCGTACTCACCATCCTCAACATCCTCGCAGTCTGCGTGCGAGGCGGCGCGATGATGTACTACTGCACCTGGATCATGGGCTCGCCGGAGGTGTTCGTCGCGTTCCTCACTACCTACTGCGTCGGCAACCTGATTGGCTCCGCGCTGGCGAAACCGCTCACCGACTGGAAGTGCAAGGTCAGCATCTTCTGGTGGACCAACGCCGCGCTGGCGGTGGTCAGCGTGGCGATGTTCTTCGTGCCGATGCACGCCACCGTGCTGATGTTCGCCTTTATCTTCGTCATCGGCGTGCTGCACCAGCTGGTGACACCGATCCAGTGGGTGATGATGTCCGATACCGTCGACTACGGCGAATGGACCAACGGCAAGCGCCTGACCGGCATCAGCTTTGCGGGCACGCTGTTCGTGCTGAAGCTCGGCCTGGCGCTGGGCGGGGCGATGATCGGCTGGATGCTGGCAGGCGGCGGCTACGACGCGGCAGCCAAAACCCAGAACAGCGCGACCATCAGCATCATTATCGGCCTGTTTACCCTGGCCCCGGCGGCCTGTTACGTGCTGAGCGCCATTATCGCCAAGCGCTACTACACGCTGAAAACCCCCTTCCTGACCAAAATCATGGGCGAGCTGGCGCAGGGCGCGCGCCGCAATCAGCAGGAATTTGAAAACCTGCCGGTCAGCAAAGAATTGCAGAACTAAGAGGATGAGAGCATGAAAATCAGTGATGGAAACTGGCTTATTCAACCGGGCCTGAACGTGACGTATCCGGTTCAGGTGTTCGACGTGGAGCAGCAGGGCAACGACCTTGTGGTGTATGTGGCGCCGCGCGACGTGCGCGAACGCACCTGGCAGCTCGACACGTTGATGTTCACGGTGCGCCTGTTTTCCCCGCAGGAAGGGATTGTCGGGGTGCGCATCGAGCATTTCCAGGGCGCGCTGAATAACGGCCCGCACTATCCGCTGAACGTTCTGAAAGACGTGAAGGTAGAGATTGAAAACAACGCCGACTTTGCCGAGCTGAAAAGCGGCAGCGTCAGCGTGCGCGTCACCAAAGGCGAGTTCTGGGCGCTGGATTTCCTTCGCAACGGCCAGCGCATTACCGGCAGCCAGCTGAAAAACAACGGCTACGTGCAGGATACCAACGCCGACCGCAATTACATTTTCGAACGTCTGGATCTGGGCGTGGGGGAAACGGTCTACGGTCTGGGCGAGCGCTTTACCGCGCTGGTGCGCAACGGCCAGACGGTCGAAACCTGGAACCGCGACGGCGGCACCAGTACCGAGCAGTCCTACAAAAACATCCCGTTCTACCTGACCAACCGCGGCTACGGCGTGCTGGTGAATCATCCCGAGAACGTCTCGTTTGAAGTCGGCTCCGAGAAAGTCTCCAAAGTGCAGTTCAGCGTGGAAGGGGAATATCTCGAATACTTCGTGATCGACGGCCCGACGCCGAAAGAGGTGCTGAACCGCTATACGCGGTTTACCGGGCGTCCGGCGCTGCCGCCTGCGTGGTCGTTCGGCCTGTGGCTGACCACCTCGTTCACCACCAACTACGACGAAGCCACGGTAAACAGCTTTATCGACGGCATGGCCGAGCGCGACCTGCCGCTGCACATCTTCCACTTCGACTGCTTCTGGATGAAGGCCTTCCAGTGGTGCGACTTCGAGTGGGACCCGGTGACCTTCCCGGATCCGGAAGGGATGATCCGACGCCTGAAGGAGAAAGGGCTGAAGGTCTGCGTGTGGATTAACCCGTACATCGGCCAGAAATCCCCGATTTTCCGGGAGCTGAAAGAGAAGGGCTACCTGCTCAGGCGCCCGGACGGCTCCCTGTGGCAGTGGGACAAATGGCAGCCGGGGCTGGCGATTTATGACTTCACCAACCCGGACGCGTGCCGGTGGTATGCCGACAGGCTGAAAGGCCTGGTGGAGATCGGCGTCGACTGCTTCAAGACCGACTTCGGCGAGCGTATCCCGACGGATGTGCAGTGGTTCGACGGGTCCGATCCGCAGAAGATGCACAACCACTACGCCTATATCTATAACGAGCTGGTGTGGAACGTGCTGAAAGAGACGGTGGGGGAGGAAGAGGCGGTGCTGTTTGCCCGCTCGGCGTCCGTTGGGGCGCAGCAGTTTCCGGTGCACTGGGGCGGTGACTGCTACGCCAACTATGAATCTATGGCCGAAAGCCTGCGCGGCGGGCTGTCGATTGGCCTGTCCGGCTTCGGGTTCTGGAGCCACGATATCGGCGGGTTCGAAAACACCGCTCCGGCGCACGTCTACAAGCGCTGGTGCGCGTTCGGGCTGTTCTCCAGCCACAGCCGCCTGCACGGCAGCAAATCCTACCGCGTGCCGTGGGCGTACGATGACGAGTCCTGCGACGTGGTGCGCTACTTCACCCAGCTGAAGTGCCAGCTGATGCCGTATCTTTATCGCCAGGCGGCGCTGGCCCGCGAGTTCGGCACGCCGATGCTGCGGGCGATGATGCTGGAGTTCCCGGACGATCCGGCATGCGATTACCTCGACCGCCAGTACATGCTGGGGGATGCGGTGATGGTCGCGCCGGTGTTCTCCGAGGCGGGCGACGTGCAGTTCTACCTGCCGGAAGGACGCTGGACGCATCTGTGGCATAACGACGAAATTCAGGGCAGCCGCTGGCATAAGCAGCAGCACGATTTCATGAGCCTGCCGGTCTACGTGCGCGACAACACCCTGCTGGCGCTGGGCAACAATAACCAGAAGCCGGACTACGCGTGGAACGCGGGGACGGCCTTCCAGCTGTTTAACCTGGGCGACGGCGCAACGGCGGTGAGCGAAGTACCTGCGGCGGACGGCTCCGTGGCGTTTACGCTGAAGGCGTCACGTCGGGGCGACATCGTGACCTTTACCGGCGCGGGAGACGCACAAAACTGGTCGGTGTGCTTGCGCAACGTACAGAAGGTGAGCGGCGTAAAAGGTGGTTCACACGCAGGTAGCGAATGGGGTGTGGTGGTGAAAGCGGAGGGGAATGAGGTGGTGGTTCACCTTTGATTCCCCTCACCCTAACCCTCTCCCCAAAGGGGCGAGGGAATGGTTTACTCCCTCTCCCTTTCAGGGAGAGGGCTGGGGTGAGGGTGGTGTTGAAACCACACCGCCCGTCATCGTCTGCTGCACCTGCTGTTTATCCATATTCACCGCGTTCAGCTTGCCGTTCACCGTTGGCTTCAACGGTGCGCTGGCCTGCACGCTGCCGCTGGCGGTGAGCTGAATATTGCCGTCGCCCGTAATCGGCAGCGCAGGCCAGCCCCACTGCTGCAGCACGCTGAGCGGCACGCCGCGCCCGTTCAGGCTCACCGTGGTCTGCCGCTGCGGCAGCTGAGAAACCGTCGCCGTGGCTTCCAGAATGCCTTTCTCGGTAAAGGCGCTCAGGTCGGTAATGTTCACCGTGGCGGCGTTCGCATTCAGCGCCAGCGACGGACGGCGCACGTCCACGCGGTTAAAGGTCGCCGCCGCGCCGTTCAGGGTTGCGCTACCGCCCCAGATACCCCACTGGCGATCTTTCACCAGCTGCAGGTTTGCGCCGTAGCCGTCCAGAGAGGTGATCTGCCACGGGAAGGCGGGATCGATGTCGATCACCAGGTTGCGGCTCAGGCCGAATTTTTGCAGCGTGACGCTGTTCAGCCATTCCGGCAGAGGCTCCATCCACAGCGTTTTCCAGTTCTGCGGCAGGGTGTACTCCAGCCCGGCGATGGCAACATCGTCCAGCACCAGCGCTTTACCGTCGCGCAGCCAGTTACCGGACGTGCGCACCATGCCGCCTTCCCAGCGAGAGGTGAACTGACGCAGCGCCATGCCCTGCGGGGAAAACTCCGCATTCAGGATCGGGTCGAAAAGATGCAGCGAGCCGTAGATAAACTCGCTGGCGTTCATGGACAGGCGGCCTTCCTGGCTCTGCCAGTCGCCTTTGCTGAGAGTCAGGTTGCGCAGGCTTAAATCGAGATCGGTCACCGCCCAGTCCGGGCCCTGAAGCCGGGCATCGGTTACGTCCAGACGACCAATCTGCAGAGAAGGGATGGAGGCCAGCGGCGCGAAGAACGCCATCAGCGTTTTATCGCTCTGCAGGCGGATCTCATTCAGGCGCATCGTGTCGATAATCCAGCTCCCGTCGGCGTTGCGCAGGGCGGAGCCGGTAAGTGAGCCACGGGCCATGTCGGCACCAATCGTTTTCAGCACCACCTCCCTGCCGTTAAGCTGCCCCTCGATCAGCACGTTGGTCGCCGGTACGCCGTTCAGGGTCAGCGAGCCCGCGCTCATCTGGATCTGCGCGTTGTTCCCCAGCACGTTGCCCGCTTCCGGCTGCCACGGGCTGACGCCGCCCGTGACCTTCTGCGCGCTGAGATCCCATTCGGTATTCGGGCTGTTAAAGGCCATGTTGTTCAGCTGCAGGCGATCCGCCTGGAAAGGCAGCGGTGCCGTCTGGGGCGAGAGATTCAGCGTGCCGTCGAACAGGGTGATGGTGTCCATATGCAGCGGATCGGTTATCTGGCGGCTGCTCAGGCCGATATCGACTTTTTTGGCTACCAGCGTGGCGGGTTTACCGTCCCGACCGAAGGTGACGTTTTCCAGAATGATGTGGGAAGGCGACGAAAAGCGGTGATTCATCTTGTCGAAACTGAGTTCGTAGTCGGTATTCACCGTCACCCAGCTGCTGACCTGAGACGCGCCCCAGCGGGTCTGGAGCAGAATGTAGAACGCCAGCAGCACAATGAGCAGGGCTACCAGAAGATAGATGAGGAGCTTTCCAATAAATTTCATGGTCTTCCATCCCGCAAAACGCACATAAGGGAGTTATGCACGATTTATGCGCAATCCTCAAGGCGGGAATGGTGTAATTAGATGTCACGGCAGGCATTGGCTGCCTGCCGTGAAGAGGATCAGTTCTTTTCAGGCGGGAAAACGAGGTTCAGAACGATAGCGGTGATACCGCCCGCGGCAATGCCGGAAGAGAGCAGGTTTTTCACCCAGTCAGGCGCAAACTGCAGGATCAGCGGCTGCTGGGAAACACCCAGACCGACGGCCAGCGACAGCGCGATAATCATGATCGCGCGGCGGTTCAGCGGCTCGCGGGAGACGATACGCACGCCGGAGGCCGCGATGGTCCCGAACATTACCAGCGTTGCGCCGCCCAGCACCGGCTCAGGAATGTGCTGCACAAAGCCGCTTACCGCCGGGAACAGGCCGAGGACGATCAGCATCAGCGCCACCACAAAACCGACGTAGCGGCTGGCAACCCCGGTCAGCTGGATCACGCCGTTGTTCTGGCCGAAGCAGGAGTTCGGGAAGGTGTTGAATACCGCAGAGACAAACGAGTTCAGGCCGTTCGCCAGCACGCCGCCTTTCAGACGCTTCATGTACAGCGGGCCGGACACCGGCTGCTCGGAGACGTCGGAGGTGGCGGTGATATCACCGATGGTCTCAAGAGAGGTGATCATAAAGACCAGCATCAGCGGCAGGAGCAGGCCCCAGTCAATGCCCAGTCCGTAGTACAGCGGCGTAGGAACGACGATCAGCGCGCTGTTGGTCGGCGCGGTGTTCTCCGGCAGCATGCCCAGCGCCCACGCCAGCAGGTAGCCCGCCGCCATGGCGATCACCAGCGAGGCGACGCGCAGGTAAGGATTTCGCTGGCGGTTAAGCAGAATAATGATCGCCAGCACGACCCCCGCCAGCAGCAGGTTTTTCGGCGCGCCGAAGGTGTGGTCGCTCATTGCGGCATAGCCGCCGCCGATGGAGGTCAGGCCCACCTGAATCAGCGACAGCCCGATAATCATCACCACCACGCCGGAAACCAGCGGGGTGATGACGCGGCGAGCCAGATGCAGAACGCGGGAGATGACCATCTCCGTACAGCTGGCCAGCATCAGGGTGCCGAACAGCGCCGCCATCATGGTTGGGACATCCGCACCGCCGGTTTTTAGCGCCGTACCGCCCATGATCAGCGGTGCCACGAAGTTAAAGCTGGTGCCCTGAATCGACAATAATCCCGACCCCACCGGCCCCCACGCTTTAATTTGAATAATCGAGGCCACGCCGGAGGCGAAGAGAGACATGCTGATAATGTGCTGCGTGTCCTGCGCCGGTAAACCGAGCGCCTGGCAAATCAGCAGCGCCGGGGTGATCACCGCAACAAACATCGCCAGAAGATGCTGGCAGGCGGCGAAAAGCGTTTGCGGCAGCGGCGGGCGATCCTCAAGGCGGTAAATCAGTTCGCTATTTTCCTTCTGCGCAATCGGTTGCGCATCAGGCGACTCTATGGTGTTAACGGACATCGGCGGCAATCCCACGGTGGAAAAGCGGGCATTTTATCTGACCACCTGGTAAAAGCAAACGATTGCCAGCAAAAAAAGGGAAGAAAATCTGCCGCTGTGAGCAGGTTTTCTACAACGCGTGGGGAAAAAAAATTACACTTTTTGCGCCGGGGGCTCATGAAGAGCGCAAACCGGCCCAGGATAACGCCGCGTGTGTATGGAACACGCGCATAACAGGAGCCTTTTATGATTCATCTCGATACGTTGTCGACCCTTGTTGCCGCAACGCTGGTTCTTCTGCTTGGTCGCAAGCTGGTACATAGCGTTTCCCTTCTGAAGAAATACACCATTCCTGAACCTGTCGCCGGTGGCCTGCTGGTGGCGCTGGCCCTGCTGTTACTGAAAAAAAGCATGGGCTGGGAAATCGATTTTGATATGTCCCTGAAAGACCCGCTGATGCTGGCCTTCTTTGCCACTATCGGCCTGAATGCCAACCTGGCGAGCCTGCGCTCGGGCGGTAAGGTGCTCGGCGTATTCCTGATTGTGGTGGTGGGGCTGCTGCTGATGCAAAACGCCATTGGCATCGGCATGGCAACGCTGCTGGGGCTGGATCCGCTGATGGGTCTGCTGGCGGGGTCGATTACACTTTCGGGCGGTCACGGAACCGGGGCCGCGTGGAGCAAGCTGTTCATCGAGCGCTACGGGTTTGAAAACGCGACGGAAGTGGCGATGGCCTGTGCGACCTTTGGCCTGGTGCTGGGTGGCCTGATTGGCGGCCCGGTGGCGCGGTATCTGGTTAAGCACTCCACCACGCCGAACGGCAGGCCGGACGATGAGCTGGTGCCGACCGCCTTCGAAAAGCCGGACGTTGGCCGCAGCATCACCTCGCTGGTGCTGATTGAAACTATCGCGACGATCGCCATCTGCCTGACCGTGGGCAAAGTGGTTGCGCAATGGCTGGCGGGTTCCGCGTTTGAACTGCCGACGTTTGTCTGCGTGCTGTTTATCGGGGTGATCCTGAGCAACGGTCTGGCGCTGATGGGCTTCTACCGCGTGTTTGAACGGGCGGTATCGGTGCTCGGCAACGTCTGCCTGTCGCTGTTCCTGGCGATGGCGCTGATGAGCCTCAAGCTGTGGGAGCTGGCCTCGCTGGCGCTGCCGATGGTGGCGATTCTGGCGGTACAGGCGCTGTTTATGGCGCTGTACGCCATGTTCGTGACCTGGCGTATGATGGGCAAAAACTACGATGCGGCGGTGCTGGCGGCGGGTCACTGCGGGTTTGGTTTGGGGGCCACTCCAACGGCTATCGCCAACATGCAGGCGATCACCGAACGGTTCGGGCCATCGCACATGGCGTTTCTGGTGGTCCCGATGGTCGGGGCGTTCTTTATTGATATCGTGAACGCGCTGGTGATCAAGCTGTACCTGATGCTGCCGATGTTTGCCTGAGATCAGGCGTTGGAATACCGCTCGGTTTCCGGCATCCAGCGCTCAATTAACGCTGCCGCCTGTTCGGGGTAGCGTTCATGAATATGGCGGGCGAGGCGCTGAACCTCGGGGATCATGGCCTGATCGCGCAGTAAATCGGCTACTTTGAATTCCGCATTACCCGTCTGACGCGTGCCCAGCAGTTCGCCCGGGCCGCGGATCTCCAGGTCTTTTTGTGCAATCACAAAACCGTCGTTGCTGTCGCGCAGCACCTGCAGACGCATCTGGGCGGTTTTGGAAAGAGGCGCTTTGTAGAGCAGTACGCAGTGGGACGCAACCGCGCCGCGGCCGACGCGCCCGCGCAGCTGGTGGAGCTGGGCAAGGCCGAGACGCTCCGGGTTTTCGATGATCATCAGGCTGGAATTGGGGACGTCCACGCCGACTTCGATCACCGTGGTGGCGATCAGCAGATGTAAATCACCCTGTTTGAACGACTGCATCACCGCCTGTTTTTCGGCGGGCTTCATGCGTCCGTGAACCAGACCCACGTTCAGCTCGGGCAGCGCCAGCTTAAGCTCTTCCCACGTTGCTTCGGCAGCCTGTGCTTCCAGCAGTTCAGACTCTTCAATCAGCGTACAGACCCAGTAGGCCTGACGCCCTTCCTGGGTGCAGGCGTTGCGCACGCGGTCGATGATATCGCTGCGGCGCGTGTCGGGAATGGCGACCGTGGTGACCGGCGTACGGCCCGGCGGCAGTTCGTCAATGGTGGAGGTATCCAGATCGGCGTACGCGGTCATCGCCAGGGTGCGCGGGATCGGCGTGGCGGTCATGATCAGCTGATGCGGGTGGAAGCCCTGCTGCAGCCCTTTCTCCCAGAGCGCCAGACGCTGATGCACGCCGAAGCGGTGCTGCTCGTCGATAATCACCAGCGCAAGACCGTTAAACTGCACCTGCTCCTGGAAGATGGCGTGCGTGCCGACAATCATCTGCACCTGCCCGCTGGCAATAGCCTCCTGTTGCGCAAGGCGCGCTTTGCCTTTTTGCTTCCCGGCAAGCCAGCCCACTTCAATTCCGAGTGGCGCAAACCAGGCGCGGAAATTGTTGGCGTGCTGTTCAGCCAGCAACTCGGTCGGCGCCATTAGCGCCACCTGTTTACCGTTAGCAATCGCGCGCAGGGCCGCCAGGGCGGCAACCAGCGTTTTACCGGAGCCCACGTCGCCCTGCACCAGACGCATCATCGGCACGTCGAGCGCCATATCGCGTTCAATCTCGGCGGTGACGCGCGCCTGCGCGCCGGTGGGTTTAAACGGCAGCGAGGCCAGCAGCTTATCTTTGAGCGCATCGTTCTGGCTTAACGGCTGAGCGTGGAAACGCTGCGCGCCCGCGCGAAGCGCCAGCATGCTCAGGTTATGTGCCAGTAATTCCTCAAGGATAAGACGCTGTTGTGCGGGGTGTTTGCCGCTTTCTAAATCGCTGAGCTGCAGCGTTGGCGGCGGTCGATGCAGGGTTCGCAGCGCCTCGGGTAGGCTCATCATGCCCCGCGCCAGCTCTGGCGGCAGCAGCTCGGTAATGGCGCAGGTATCCAGCAGCTCCAGCGCCTGATCGGTGAGCTTGCGCAGCGTCGCCTGCTTGATGCCTTCGGTCGTCGGGTAAACCGGAGTGAGCGTCTCCTGCATTTCCGGCGTGCTGAGATCGCCCTGCACGCGGTACTCCGGGTGGATCATCTCTGCGCCGTATTTCCCGCGTTTGGCTTCGCCATAGGCCAGCACCCTGCGGCCCGTCGCCAGGCTGTTTTTCATCGCCGCGCTGAAGTTGAAAAAACGCATGGTGAGAATGCCGGTGCCGTCGCTGATCTGGCAGGTCATCATTCGGCGTCCGCCGAAGGTGATGTTGCAGTTCAGGACTTCGCCTTCAACGGTGGCGTAAATGGCGGGAAGAAGATCGCCAATCTTGTAGAGCTGGGTGCGGTCTTCGTAACGCAGGGGGAGGTGAAGCAGGAGATCCTGAACGGTGTGCAGGCCAATTTTTGCCAGCTTATTACTTTGCGCCGCGCCCACGCCCGTCAGGCTGTTAAGCGGGATAGCATCCAGCAGGCGGCCTTTCATCGCTTACCCGGCGTACTGCATGGTGGCCCACCACTCGGCATCGGCTACAATTTCGCCCTGCGCGTTGACGTGGGGGTAAGGCAATTTTTTCTGCTTCGCAACGCGAGCCAGCACCGGATAACCACCTTCAAACAGCAGGCGCTGCTGCTCATCTTCCGGCAGCATGCTGTTGCTGCGCTCGTACATCCCGGCGTTCTGACGCTGGCGCTGCGCTTCATACAGAATGAGCGCGGACGCCACGGAGACGTTCAAAGACTGCACCATGCCGATCATCGGAATGATGATGTCACGATCCGCCAGATCCAGCGCTTCCCGGGAGATCCCGGTTTTCTCCTGACCCATCAAAATGCAGGTCGGGCGGGTGTAGTCGATCTCGCGGAAATCTACGGCTTTAGCGGACAGGTTAGTGGCGAGGATCTGCATCCCGCGCCCTTTCAGGTGCGATACGGCTTCGCCAATGGTGTGATGATTTTTGACAGACACCCAGCTGTTGCTGCCTGCCGCCGCCGAGACCGTATTGCGCATACGGCCGTCCGGCCAGACGGCGTGCACTTCATGCACACCGACGGCATCTGCGGTACGGACGATAGCAGAGACGTTATGAGGTTTATGCACCTGCTCCATGCAGACCGTCAGGTCAGGCTGACGCCTGGCGAGCATTTCGCAGATACGTGCATAACGTTGTGAATTCATAAACCTAGTTTCGGTTTCGGGTGACTTTAATCACGTCCGGCATGACGCGGATCTTGCGCATAATATTCGCCAGATGCACGCGGTCGCGGGCGGTCAGACGAATAAAGGCGCTATACACGCGGCCATCTTTTTCTTCCGTATTCAGGCTCTGAATGTTGGAAGAAGCCGTGTTGATCGCTGCCGTCAGGTTCGCCAGGGCACCCTGATGGTTGAACATATCCACCTTAATTTCGGTGATAAATTCCTGCGCGGTCTCTTTATCCCACTCGACCGCCATAAACTTCTCGGCTTCTTTCTGGTAGCCGCGAATGTTACGACAGGACTCGTGGTGGATAACCAGCCCTTTACCCGGGCTGACATGCGCAATAATCGGGTCGCCAGGAATTGGACGACAGCATTTTGCGAAGGTGATCAGCACCCCGTCTGCGCCTTTAATCGGCAGGTGTCCGTGGCTTTGCGTGGTTGCAGGCACCGCTGTCGTGTCGCCTTGCTGCAGATTCTTCGCCACCACCACGCTCATGGCGTTGCCGAGGCCAATCTCTGCCAGCAGGTCGTCAAGCGACGCAAGCTTCATGCGCTCCAGCTCACGCTGGACGTTCTCCTGCGGAATTTCAGCCAGCTTACGGCTACCGCCCAACGCGTGGTTGAGCAGACGACGCCCCAGGCTGACGGAATCATCGCGCTTGAGGTTTTTCAGCAGCTGGCGAATTTTGGCGCGTGCTTTGGAGCTCACGACAAAGTTCAGCCAGGCCGCGTTCGGACGTGCGCCCGGCGCGGTAATAATTTCTACCGTCTGGCCGCTGGATAGCGGTTGAGACAGCGGATAAGGCTGTCTGTCGACACGCGCGCCGACGCAGGCATGCCCGATATCGGTATGCACGGCGTAAGCGAAGTCGACCGGCGTTGCGCCCGCAGGCAGTTCGACAATGCGCCCTTCTGGGGTGAAAACGTAAATCTCATCCGGGAAGAGATCGGATTTAACGCTCTCGATAAATTCAAACGAGCTACCCGCACTCTGCTGAAGCTCCAGCAGGCTCTGCATCCAGCGCTGGGCGCGGATTTGTGCAGTCGTGCTGCTTTCGCCACCGTGCTCTTTATACGCCCAGTGTGCGGCAACACCCATTTCTGCCATCTGGTCCATGTCTTCGGTGCGAATTTGCACCTCAACAGGTACGCCATGTGGCCCGATCATCGAGGTGTGCAAAGATTGATAGCCGTTCGCTTTTGGAATGGCGATGTAATCTTTCATGCGGCCCGGACGCGGTTTGTAGAGGCTGTGCATCTGCCCCAGCACGCGATAGCAGGTGTCCGAGTCGTGGACAATTACGCGGAAGGCGTAGATATCCATGATCGAGTGAAAACGCTGCTCTTTGAGCACCATTTTGCAGTAGATGGAGTACAAATGTTTTTCGCGACCGCTGACGCGGCACGGAATTCCCGCTTCCTGTAAGCGCCCTTCAATTTCCGAGAGGATTTTTTGAATCATCTCTTTACGGTTACCGCGTGCGGCTTTCACCACCTCTTTAATCACGCGATAGCGGTTCGGGTACAACGCTTCAAAACCCAGCTCTTCCAGCTCGGTTTTAATGTGATGAATACCTAAACGGTGCGCCAGCGGACTGTAGATTTCGAGGGTTTCACGGGCAATGCGGCGACGTTTATCCGGGCGAAGTGAGCCCAGCGTGCGCATGTTGTGGGTACGGTCAGCGAGTTTGATGAGAATGACGCGGATATCCTGCACCATCGCCATAATCATCTTGCGGAAGTTTTCGGCTTGCGCCTCTTTCTTGTCGCGGAAATTCAGCTTATCAAGCTTAGAGACCCCTTCCACCAGTTCGGCAACACTTTTGCCAAACAGCTGTTCCATGTCCTGATAAGTGGCAGGGGTATCTTCGATCACGTCATGCAGCAGAGCGGCCATCAGCGTTTCGTAGTCGAGTTTCATCTCGGCCAGAATACAGGCCACCGCTACCGGGTGCGTGATATAGGGTTCACCGCTTGAACGTGTCTGGCCCTCGTGAGCGTCACGTGCAACGAGATACGCCTGCTGAAGACGCTTAATCTGGTCTTCAGGCAGGTAGGTTTGAATCAGTTGATTCAGGCTTTCAAACAGATACAAGGGCGACCCGCAGGTTTAATTAACGACGACCTTCAGCAATAGCGGTTACGGCCTGCAGTTCTGCGGCTTCCTGCTCTTGCTGCTCCTGGCGCTCACGCACGTCGAGGATCTGGTTGTTGATCAGACCTTCTTCGATTTCGCGAAGTGCAATAACGGTGGTTTTATCGTTTTCTTCCGGTACCAGCGGATCTTTACCGCCTACCTGCATCTGACGAGCGCGACGCGCGGCGACCAGCACCAGGTCAAAACGGTTACCAATTTTCTCTACAGCGTCCTGAACAGTTACGCGTGCCATACTTAAAATGCTCCACAGGTGAAGAAATGACTGGGCATGATACTGAAAGTGGGTTCAGTCTGCCAACAGTTTGGTGATTAATGCGTCATGTCGCTGCTTCTGGCGGCTCATACGCAGACGTTCTGCACGAAGAATGGTTTTGAGATCGCTCAGTGCGGCATCAAAATCATCATTCACAATAAGGTAATCATATTCCGCGTAATGGCTCATTTCTGCAACAGCCTGTTCCATACGCTTTGCGATGACTTCTTCGCTGTCCTGACCGCGGCCACGCAGGCGGCGATCCAGCTCATCTTTCGATGGCGGTAAAATAAAGATACTGCGCGAGTCAGGCATTTTCTTGCGAATTTGCTGTGCGCCCTGCCAGTCGATATCCAGGAACACATTTACGCCCGTGGCCAGAACCTGCTCAATGGTTTCACGCGAGGTACCGTAGTAATTACCGAATACTTCAGCGTGTTCAAGAAACGCGTCTCTGCCGATCATCGCTCTGAATTCGTCGTGATCCACAAAGAAATAGTGTTCACCGTGCACTTCACCCGGACGCGGCGCTCGCGTGGTGTGAGAAACAGAAACCTGTGTGTCGTACAACGGTTGGGTTTTTAACAGTGCCTGAATAAGGCTGGATTTACCCGCGCCACTAGGGGCAGAAACAATATAAAGCGTGCCTTGAGCCATGAGAGTCTTTTGTATGTGTTAACGAAGAAGTCCTACATACGGGCTTATTATACACGTCACCGCCGTGTGACGTAGCCTTTGTCACACTTTTTCCCCTGGATTATTGAATTTTGCGTGCCGTTTTCAGGTTTTATCTGTGGTTTTCAGCAACCAAAAGAAACACCGGATAGCGTCTCGCATTGTGAAATGCTGCCGTTAGCGTTGTTTTAGGCATCCGGGTATATCTCCTGCAATGAAAAGGAGGGGTAGCGATGTGGCGATGGATAAGCGGGTTAATGCTGTTGTGGTGTGGCTATGGCGCGGCGGTGTGTCCGGTGTGGTCGCAGGCAAAAGCAGAAAAAGAGATGGCGTCGTTAAGCGCCCAAATCAAAGGCTGGGATGAGGCTTACTGGAAGCAGGGCGTGAGCGAGATCAGCGACGAGGCTTACGACCAGTTTCACGGGCGGTTAATGCAGTGGCAGCGCTGTTTTGGCAGCGAGCCTTCAGAAGAGAAACTCCCGGCGCTGGCGGGAAGTGTAAAACATCCCGTTGCCCACACGGGCGTACATAAAGTGGCCAGCAAAGAGGAGTTGAGACAGTGGATGCGTGTCCGACAGCATCTGTGGCTGCAGCCCAAAGTTGACGGTGTGGCGGTAACGCTGGTCTATCGCAACGGAAAGTTAGTCCAGGCCATCAGTCGCGGTGATGGCCTGAAAGGGGAAGACTGGACCGATAAGGTGCGTTTAATCCCGTCTGTTCCGCAAAAGCTCACCGGCGCGCTGGCGAATAGCGTCTTACAGGGCGAGCTTTACTGGTTACGCGACAACCACATTCAGAACCAGATGGGCGGAATGAACGCTCGCGCCAAGGTGGCGGGGGCGATGATGCGGCAAAAGGATAACGCGCTATTGAGCAAGATCGGCGTATTCATCTGGGCCTGGCCGGACGGACCGAAAGATATGCGTACATCTTTAGCTGAACTGTCTCAGGCCGGTTTTACGCTGTCGGCACGGTATACGCTACCCGCCGAATCTATCGATGCCGTCGAGAAACAGCGCGCGGACTGGTACGTGACCGCATTACCCTTTGCCACGGATGGCATTGTGGTGCGTTCGGAGGATGAACCTGCGGGCGAAGAGTGGTTACCGGGAGAAGGCCACTGGGTTGTCGCGTGGAAATATCCTCCCGCAGCCCAGGTCGCTGAGGTGAGTGATATTCATTTTTCCGTGGGGCGCACGGGCAAAATTTCCGTTGTAGCAGCGCTGGAACCCGTGCAACTGGATGATAAACAGGTGCAGCGGGTGAGTCTGGGCTCGGTTGGGCGCTGGCAGAATATGGATATTGCTCCAGGGGATCAGATACAGATCAGCCTGGCCGGGCAGGGTATCCCCCGGTTTGATAAGGTGCTCTGGCGCGGGACTGACAGACATAAACCAGAGCCACCGGCCTCACGCTATCATGCTCTTAGCTGTTTCTATGCTTCGCCGGAGTGTATGGAGCAGTTCTTTGCCCGGCTGACCTGGCTCAGTTCAAAGCAGGTACTTGATATTGAAGGATTAGGTGAGTCAGGCTGGCGGACCCTCTGGCAGGCACATCGTTTTGAACATCTCTTTTCATGGCTGTTATTAACGCAGGCGCAGCTGCAGGCTACACCGGGGTTTTCCTCAGCACGCGGGCTGGCGCTCTGGCACCGATTTAATCTGGTGCGCGAGAAGCCGTTTATCCGCTGGCTCATGGCAATGGGTGTGCCATTGACCCAGGCTTCGCTGAAGGCGATGGGAGACATATCGTGGCAGAAGATGAGCGGGCGCAACGCAAAGGACTGGCAGACCCTGCCGGGAACGGGAGAGGAGAAAGCGCGACAAATCGTAAACTGGATTCACGCGCCTCAGATTGATGTGCTGGCGAAATGGCTCGCTGAACAGCACATCAACGGGTTCTGAAGCTAGTGGGTGCTGTGTTTGTAATGAAAAACGGGCAGTCCGAGCTTCAGACGCAGCGCCAGCATGCGGGCCGTAAAGCCAAACAGCAGCGTCGAGATGACCACCACGTCATGGTTAGAAACGTAATGCTGCAGAGCGATATAAAGCACCGCTGCCGCAAAGGAGATGCCGGCATACAGCTCTTTTTGAAAGACCAGGGGGATGCGTTTGCAGAACATATCGCGCAGCACGCCGCCGAATACGCCCGTGACCACGGCGGCGATGGTGGCGATAACCGGTCCTTCCCCCATATCGAGCGCGATTTGCGCGCCGATGATCGAAAATACAATCAGCCCCAGCGCATCAAGCACCAGGAACAGGCGGCGAAGATGGGGCATAACGGGCGCCACTATGGTGGTTAACACGGCGGCTGTTGCCACGATAATCACGTATTCAGGGTGTTTAACCCAGCCGAGCGGGTAATGGCCAAGCAGAATATCGCGCACGGAACCGCCGCCCAGCGCGGTCGCCGTAGCAATAATGATCACGCCGAAGGTATCCATACGACGACGTCCGGCGGCAAGCGCGCCGGTCATGGCTTCTGCGGTGATGCCAATGAGATAAAGGATGTGAAGCAGCATATACCCTCCGGTGTGAACGCGGGGGAGGTTAGCGATTTGTGCGCAAGATCACGATTGAGATTTTCTAAGGCGAGCCAGTTTGCCCTATAAATTTTTATCAAGTTCTATAGAGAAAGCTTGATGAAAGGCGATAAATCGACAAAATGGGCGTTAAGATGGATTAGAAATAGTAATGGGTGGTGCTGTCGACACCACCCGAAAAGCATTACTCGATGTTCTGGATCTGCTCGCGCATCTGTTCAATCAGCACTTTCAGCTCAATCGCTGAATTCGTCACTTCTGCATTGATCGACTTAGACGCCAGGGTGTTCGACTCGCGGTTGAACTCCTGCATCATAAAGTCCAGACGGCGGCCCACAGCTTCTTTTTTCTTCAGAATGTTGTAGGTTTCTTTAACGTGCGCTTCCAGACGGTCCAGCTCTTCAGCGACATCGATACGCTGCGCCATCAGCACCAGTTCTTGTTCCAGACGGGTGTTTTCCAGCTGAACTTCCGCTTCTTCCAGTTTGGCGACAAGGCGCTCGCGCTGCCATTGCAGCACTTCTGGCATATGGGTGCGGACTTTCGCTACTTCGGTGCTCACGCCTTCAAGACGCTGCTCAATCATCGCTTTCAGCGCCTGGCCTTCGGTTTCGCGGGCAATGATAAAGTCGTCCAGCGTGCCGTCGAGAGCTGCCAGGATTTCAGCGGCAATGGCGTCCAGATCCTGCTCACCGGCGGCCATGACGCCAGGCCAGCGCAGAATATCAACCGGGTTGATTTCGCCTTCATCGCTCTGCATTTTGACCCAGTTCGCCGCATTCACGAGCTGTTTTGCCAGTTTTTCGTTGAGGATGAGCTCGCCCTGTGCGCTCGCATCAGGCTCAAAGCGCAGGTTACATTCCACTTTTCCGCGCGTCAGACGCGTACGGATACGTTCACGTACGACAGGCTCAAGGCTGCGGAACTGCTCCGGCATACGGAAATACGTTTCCAGGTAACGCTGGTTTACCGAGCGCATTTCCCATGTGGCGCTACCCCAGCTACCCTTGATTTCACGCCGGGCGTAGGCGGTCATACTGCGGATCATAGACATTCCCGTTTTTAAAGGAGAGATGGGGGATTATAGCTTTCGGGGGCTTCTCAGGATAGGAATAAGCGTCCTTTATCCGTATAATGCGCAGCCACATTCGTTTCAAGCCGGAGAATCCATCATGCGTCCATCAGGTCGTAGCGCCAACCAGGTGCGTCCCGTCACCCTGACCCGTAACTATACAAAACACGCTGAAGGCTCCGTGCTGGTTGAGTTTGGTGACACTAAAGTGCTGTGCACCGCCTCCATCGAAGAAGGCGTTCCGCGCTTCCTGAAAGGTCAGGGCCAGGGGTGGATCACCGCAGAATACGGCATGCTGCCGCGTGCGACCCATACCCGTAATGCCCGTGAAGCGGCAAAGGGTAAGCAGGGCGGTCGTACCATGGAGATTCAGCGTCTGATCGCGCGTGCGCTGCGCGCCGCCGTTGACCTGAAAATCCTCGGCGAATTCACCATCACGCTGGACTGCGACGTGATTCAGGCTGACGGTGGCACGCGTACCGCGTCCATTACCGGTGCCTGCGTAGCGCTGGCCGATGCCCTGAACAAGCTGGTTGCGGCCGGTAAGCTGAAAACCAACCCAATGAAAGGCATGGTTGCGGCGGTTTCTGTCGGTATCGTTAACGGCGAAGCGCTTTGCGATCTGGAATACGTTGAAGATTCCGCAGCCGAAACCGACATGAACGTGGTGATGACCGAAGATGGTCGCATCATTGAGGTGCAGGGCACGGCGGAAGGCGAGCCGTTCACCCACGAAGAGCTTCTCTCCCTGCTGGCGTTGGCCCGAGGGGGAATCGAATCCATTGTAACGACGCAGAAAGCGGCGTTAGAAAATTGATTTTAAAGGCGACCAATGAGTCGCCTTTTTTTTGCCTGTAAGACAGAAAAACCAAAGGAGCAAATCCATGAAATCGTATCAGCGCCAGTTTATTGAGTTTGCGCTTAACAAGCAGGTACTTAAGTTTGGCGAATTTACGCTGAAATCCGGGCGTAAAAGTCCCTATTTCTTCAACGCCGGGCTGTTTAATACCGGGCGCGATCTGGCACTGTTAGGCCGTTTCTATGCCGAAGCGCTGGTGGATTCCGGGATTGATTTTGACCTGCTGTTTGGCCCGGCCTATAAAGGCATTCCGATTGCGACCACCACCGCGGTGGCGCTGGCGGAACACCATGACCGCGACGTGCCGTACTGCTTTAACCGCAAAGAAGCTAAAACCCATGGTGAAGGCGGGAATCTGGTCGGCAGCGCGCTGCAGGGCCGCGTCATGCTGGTCGATGACGTGATTACCGCGGGTACGGCGATCCGTGAATCGATGGAGATTATTCAGGCCAACGGTGCGACGCTTGCTGGCGTGCTGATTTCTCTGGATCGTCAGGAGCGTGGTCGCGGTGAAATTTCCGCTATTCAGGAAGTCGAACGCGATTACAGCTGCAAAGTGACGTCGATTATTACCCTGAAAGACCTGATTGCGTATCTGGAAGAGAAGCCTGAGATGGCGGACCATCTGGCGGCGGTACGTGCGTACCGGGAAGAGTTCGGGGTGTAATTAAATTGCCCGGTGGCGCTACGCTTACCGGGCTTACGGATTACTGCAACTGAGCAGCCACTAACGGCCAGCGGGCGTCAAAATCGTCCGTTGGACGGTATTTGAACTCGCTGCGCACAAAGCGGGAGAGCATCCCTTCACAAAACGCCAGAATCTGGCTCGCCAGCAGCGTTTCATCAATGCTGTAACCTTCGCCTTCACGCATTTTCTTTTCGCGCAGTACCTGGCGCAGCTGCGCTTCAATCCGCTCGAAAAGCTGGTTAATGCGGCCCTGCAGTCTGTCCTGTTCAAACATCAGCGCGTGGCCGGTGAGGATACGGGTTAAGCCCGGATTGCGTTCACCGAAGCCCAGGATTAACAGCACAATCAGACGCAGACGCGCGGTCGTGTCTTTTTCGTCTTTCAGAATCAGGTTGATGCGCGTGATCAGGCTGTCTTCAATAAACTCGATCAGACTGTCGAACATCCGGGTCTTGCTCGGGAAATGACGGTACAGCGCCGCCTCAGACACGCCTACAGAGGCGGCCAGTTTAGCGGTGGTGATGCGTTGACTGCCATCGCTGGATTCAAGCATCAGAGCCAGAGATTGAAGTATTTCTTCGCGACGATTCCTTTTCGCGGTTTGTTTTTCTGCCATGTTACAAAATACCCCTGAAAATAAGCACTTGCCAGGCTGGCATCCACACAGCGACCGCAAACGGGCGTTTGCGGTTTGTTATTGCATTATGACGCTGTGAGATACGTGTCTTTCGGGCCGTTATTTGCGCCCGGAATGGCCGAAGCCGCCTTCGCCACGGTCGGTGGCGTCAAAGTCTGCCACCAGGTTAAATTCTGCCTGTACCACCGGTACAAAGACCATCTGGGCGATACGTTCGCCAGGTTCAATGGTGAAGCTGTCCTGACCGCGGTTCCAGACGGAGACCATCAGCTGACCCTGGTAGTCGGAGTCGATCAGGCCGACCAGGTTACCCAGCACAACGCCGTGCTTATGGCCCAGACCAGAACGCGGCAGGATCACTGCTGCCAGAGACGGGTCAGCAATGTGAATTGCCAGGCCAGTTGGAACCAGGGTAGTGGCACCCGGAGCCAGTTCTACGGCGTCATCGAGACAGGCGCGCAGGTCAAGACCGGCAGAGCCGGAGGTGGCATAGGTTGGCAGCGGGAATTGCTCGCCAACACGCGGGTCCAGAATCTTAACGTCGATTTTTTTCATCATAACGGGTAACGATCTCGTCCAGTAATTGTTGGCCCAGGAGTTCCTTGCGCTCAAGCGGTAAGACTTTATCTCCATCCTGCCAGAAAAGGTGCAGTGCGTTGCTGTCGCTGTTAAATCCTTGTGTGGCCAGCGATACGTCGTTCGCGCAAATCAAATCGAGGTTTTTGCGGGTACGTTTTTGCCGGGCATATTCTTCCACATTATTCGTTTCTGCGGCAAACCCAACAACGTATGGACGATGGCTTTTTAGTGCGGCGACGCCGGCAACAATGTCCGGGTTTTTCACCATTTTTAGTGTTAATTCATCGCCTTGCTTTTTAATTTTAGCCTCGGCGATCGTCTCGGCACGATAGTCTGCGACGGCCGCACAGCCGATAAAAATCTGCTGGCTTTGCGCATGTGCCTGCACGGCGGCTTCCATCTCCAGCGCGGTGGTCACGTCAATTCGTTTCACAAACGCAGGGGTAGGCAGCGATACCGGGCCGCTCACCAGCGTGACGTTCGCGCCACGCCTTGCGGCGGCGGCGGCAATCGCAAAGCCCATTTTGCCGGAGCTGTGGTTGGTGATGTAGCGCACCGGATCCAGCGGCTCGCGCGTGGGGCCCGCGGTAATCATGATGTTGAGATGTTGCAGATCGTTGACAGGCGAAAAATGGGCTGCGGCCATATCAACAATCGTCAGCGGGTCAAGCATGCGGCCCGGGCCAACGTCGCCGCAGGCCTGGCTGCCGCTGTCCGGACCCCAGATAAGCAGGCCGCGTGAGGCCAGCGTCTCCAGATTGTGCTGGGTGGCCGCGTTACGGTACATCTGCTGGTTCATGGCAGGAACGACGGCAACAGGCGCAGGGGTGGCCAGACAAATGGTGGAGACCAGGTCGTTTGCCATACCGGCTGCCACCCGAGCGATTAAATCAGCCGTGGCGGGAGCGAGGATAACCAGGTCTGCCCATTTTCCCAGCTCAATATGGCCCATCGCGGCTTCGGCGGCCGGATCGAGCAGGCTGTCAGATACCGGGTATCCTGAAACGGCCTGCAGGCTCAGGGGAGTGATAAAGGCTTTACCGCCTTCGGTTATCGCGACCCGCACGTCAGCTCCGCGCTCGCGCAGACGACGCACCAGCTCCGGCGCTTTATAAGCAGCAATGCCGCCGCTCACGCCAAGAACGATTTTTTTACCGGCCAGGCTCATCATGATTCTTTCCTGTTGGGTTTCACCAGAGAGCGGGCATTTTATCACAATCCCCAAAGCGGGGTGATTTTGTCCTTCGTCCACTTTGCGAGGCGCTACGCAAGAACGCAATGTGGCTGTCGAGCGACGGATTGGCCTGTGGCAGCATGAGGTTAAAAAGGGGAGAAAGAGCATGGAAGAAGAGGATGAGGAGCTGCTGCCGCGCGAAAAACTGCTGCGCTATGGCGTCACCCTGTTAAAAGACGATGAACTGCTGGCGCTCTTTTTACGTACCGGAACGCCCGGAAAAACGGTATTTACGCTGGCAAAAGAGCTGATAGCACATTTCGGTTCGCTGTACGGTTTATTGACCGCCGATCTGGCGCAGTTTAAGCACGTTGAGGGAATTGGCGTGGCGAAATATGCCCAGCTGAGGGGCATTGCTGAACTTGCCCGCCGTTTTTACAATGTCCGCATGGAGAAGGAAGATCCGATCCTGACGCCCGCGATGACGCGCGAATTCCTGCAAAGCCAGTTAACAGATATCGAACGCGAGATCTTTATGGTGATCTTTGTCGATAACAGAAATCGGGTGCTGAAACATAGCTGTCTCTTTGCGGGCACATTGAGTCACGTTGAGGTGCATCCGCGTGAAATTGTGCGGGAAGCGATAAAAGTGAATGCAGCGGGCGTGATCCTCGCGCATAATCACCCCTCTGGCTGTGCAGAACCGAGCAGAGCGGACAAAGAAATCACCGAACGCATTATCAAATGCTGTCAATTCATGGACATTCGTGTGCTGGACCATCTAATAATTGGCCGCGGTGAGTACATTTCTTTCGCAGAACATGGCTGGATTTAGGCTATTTCTCGCGATCCATCGGGATCTTTGTCTGTTCGGGACTTGAGCACACCGCCGAGTCAGCGTATACTACGCCACCTTTGAGAATCTCGGGTTTGGCATTTGGGCCTGGCAATCGAGAGTTCACTTAGAACTATGCGATGACCGGGCTGTAAAGCCTGACGAGGCGCCGATACCCCATACGAAGCTCGAGCTAATTTGATTTTTGGAGAATAGACATGTCCCGAGTCTGCCAAGTTACTGGCAAGCGTCCGGTGACCGGTAACAACCGTTCCCACGCACTGAACGCGACTAAACGCCGTTTCCTGCCGAACCTGCACTCTCACCGTTTCTGGGTTGAGAGCGAGAAGCGTTTTGTCACCCTGCGCGTATCTGCTAAAGGTATGCGTGTAATCGATAAGAAAGGCATCGATACAGTTCTGTCCGAACTGCGTGCCCGTGGCGAAAAGTACTAAGTACTTAAAGAGGAAATAAATCATGGCTAAAGGTATTCGCGAGAAAATCAAGCTGGTTTCTTCTGCTGGTACAGGTCACTTCTACACCACCACGAAGAACAAACGTACTAAGCCGGAAAAACTGGAACTGAAAAAATTCGATCCAGTTGTACGCCAGCACGTACTGTACAAAGAAGCTAAAATCAAATAATTTTAGTCTCCTTGTATCGAAAAACCCCGCAACTGCGGGGTTTTTTGCATTCTGCATCTCAACGGAGGAACCATGCCTGAATTACCTGAGGTAGAAACCAGCCGTCGCGGCATTGAGCCCCATCTGGTCGGCGCGACGATTCTTCACGCGGTGGTCCGCAATGGACGTCTGCGCTGGCCGGTGTCCGATGAGATCCATGCCCTGAGCGATAAACCCGTCCTTAGCGTACAGCGTCGCGCGAAATACCTGCTGCTGGAACTGCCCGACGGCTGGATTATTATCCACCTGGGGATGTCCGGGAGCCTGCGCATTCTTACCGAAGAACTGCCTGCGGAAAAGCACGACCACGTCGATCTGGTGATGAGCAACGGCAAAGTGCTCCGTTACACCGACCCACGGCGCTTTGGCGCGTGGCTGTGGACGAAGGAGCTGGAAGGGCATAACGTGCTGGCGCATCTGGGCCCGGAGCCGCTCTCAGACGCGTTTAACGCAGAATACCTCAAGGCGAAGTGTGCGAAGAAGAAAAGCCCGATTAAGCCCTGGCTGATGGATAACAAGCTGGTGGTCGGCGTGGGGAATATCTACGCCAGCGAATCGCTGTTTGCGGCGGGGATCCATCCCGATCGGCTGGCCTCTTCGCTGTCGGCGCAGGAGTGCGAGCTGCTGGTCCGGGTGATTAAAGCCGTATTACTTCGCTCGATTGAGCAGGGCGGGACAACGTTGAAGGACTTCCTGCAAAGTGACGGCAAGCCGGGCTATTTTGCCCAGGAGCTGCAGGTGTATGGCCGTAAAGGCGAACCGTGCAGAGTCTGCGGCACGCCAGTGATTGCCACGAAGCACGCCCAGCGCGCCACGTTCTACTGCCGTCAGTGCCAGAAATAAGGCTACTTTAGCTTTTCCATCAATGCCTGGTGGACGTTAGTCGGCAGGAAATGGGTGACATCGCCGTGATGACGCGCCACCTCTTTTACCAGCGTGGAAGAGATAAACGACCACTCTTTGGAGGGCATCAGGAACACGCTCTCCAGCTCCGGCATCAGGTGGCGGTTCATGTGCGCCAGCTGCATCTCATACTCGAAGTCTGCCACCGCGCGCAAACCACGGATCAGAATATTGGCCTGCTGAGCGCGGGCGAAGTTTGCCATCAGGTCGCTAAACCCGACCACCTCAACATTCGGCAGGTGCGAAATGGCATCGGTAGCGAGCTGTACGCGCTCGTTGAGGTCAAACATCGGCTTTTTGCTGGGGCTGGCGGCAATGGCCAGAATCACCTTGTCGAACATGCACGCCGCACGGGTGATGATATCAAGATGACCGTTGGTGATCGGATCGAAGGTACCCGGATAAATCGCTTTTGTGCTCATGGCTCACGTTTTCTCTGAGTAGCCGCGGCAGAGCGCCCACAGCTCGGTGTATTTGTTGAAAGTATACTGGGCATTCACAACCGCGAGTAACCAGCCCTGCTTGCCGTCCAGGACGCCACCACGCAGCAGCAGCGTTTTCAGGAACGCGCCCAGCGTGTGGGTGAAGATACCCGTCAGCGAGGCCTTCTTGCCGCGCTGGTGACGCTCCTGAGCCCATGCGGTGGCATAGTTGAGCTGTTTACGCTGGAAGCTCGCGAAATCACGGCAGGTCAGGTGCAGCAAATCGCCCGTCAGGGGAATCACCTGGGCGCTATCGCAGCTCAGGGATTCATGCACCAGATTGTCGTTGTATTGATACCGCTCGCGCTCGTAGAGGCGCATCACGCGGTCAGGATACCAGCCGCTGTGGCGCATAAAACGGCCAAGGAAGTAGTTGCGGCGGGCAATGCTGTATACGGCGCCAGGCTGGGGCGAGGAAATCACCGCCTGAATGGCCTGCTGAAGCTCAGGCGTGATGCGTTCGTCGGTGTCGAGCATCAGGACATAATCACCTGTGGCATAGCCCTGCGCGCGCTGGCGCTGGATGCCATAGCCTTGCCAGTCAGCGTCGACAAAGACTTTTGCGCCCGCTGCCCGGGCAACGCCCACCGTGTTGTCCGTACTTCCGGAGTCAAGAATGACTATCTCGTCAGCCCAGGCAACCGACGCCAGGCAATCCGGAAGCAGGTCGGCGGCGTTTTTGGCGATCATGACGACCGACAGGCGCGTTGACATCAGTGGCTCCGCTGGGGCAGATAAGGTTGCAGAAGCTGCAGCAGTCGGGTCAGTGCGCCCTGGTTCTGGTGCAGCACTTCGACGGCATGGCGCCCGTACCACAGGCGATAATCTTCGTCAGTCAGAAGGGTCGATACCTCTTTAACCACCGAATCCGCATCGGTCACGGTAATTAAACCATCGGCCTGCTGTAATTTCGCGCAGATGTCTTTGAAGTTAAACGTGTGCGGCCCCATCAGCACCGGAATAGCGTGGGCTGCCGGCTCCAGCGGGTTATGACCGCCGCGCTCGACCAGGCTGCCACCGACAAACGCGAGGTCAGCAATGCCGTACAGCAGCATCAGCTCGCCCATCGTATCGCCAATCACCACCTGGGTGCTGCCGGAAGGGATTTCACCGCTGCTGCGCAGCGTGAAGCTGAAGCCGCCTTTCTGCACCATTTCACGGGCATCTTTAAAACGCTCCGGATGGCGCGGCACGAGGATCAGCAGTAAATCAGGGAATTTTTCCAGCAGCTTGCGGTGAGCCTGCAGAATGATCTCTTCTTCGCCATCATGAGTACTGGTGGCAATCCAGACCTGACGACGCGGGGCCCACTGGCGACGCAGCGTGATCGCACGGGCGGCGAGCTCAGGGGTAACGGAAATATCAAATTTCAGGCTGCCCGTTACCGCAAGCTGGTTGCGTTTCAGGCCCAGCGCGATAAAGCGTGCCGCATCCTCTTCGTTCTGCGCGGCAATCAGCGTAATTTTGCTCAGCAGGCGGCGCATAAACTTACCCAGCTTGCCGTAACCTTTCGCCGAGCGCTCTGAAAGGCGGGCGTTGGCAATGACCAGCGGGATTTTACGGGCATGCAGGGCGGAAATCATATTCGGCCACAGTTCGGTTTCCATCACGATCACCAGCTTCGGGCGAACGGTATTCAGGAAACGATTCATGGCGCAGGGCAGATCGTAAGGCAGATAAACGTGCTGCACGTCTTTACCGAAAGCGGATAACGCGCGCTCCGAGCCGGTCGGCGTCATCGTCGTGACGGTGATTGGCAGCGAAGGGTAGCGGTGACGCAGGGCGCGAACCAGCGGGATCGCCGCCAGCGTTTCACCGACAGAAACGGAATGCAGCAAAATACCGTCCGGTACGACTTTATTGCGGCAGAAGCCATAGCGTTCAGCCCAGCGTTTACGATACGCAGGCGCTTTCCGGCTACGAAGCAACAGTCTCAGCCACACCAGTGGCTGAATGATGTAGAGCAGAGCGGTATACAACAATTCCAAGCGATTATCCGTTTTTTTAGTTTCGGCGGGCAAATTCTAAGCATTTAGGCCAGGTAAAGCTATCTCTTATGCCAGATACCGTTTCAAACGGAAATAACGTCGACCCAGCCGCCAGCGCAGACGCGGACTTTTTGCACTTTTCCAGATGAGTTTCCAGATGCCTGTTTCGAAGAACTCTTTAATAATCATTGATTTCTTCTTCTCATCCTTCATGTTGTCGAAGGTGTGAATAATGCCCAGGCCCTCTTTGGCAATTTGCCAGTGGCAGGCAGGGATCCCTTTCACTTTATCCGGGTAGCGCTGATTGATGGCGTCGAGCATCTGCAGGATTTTCATGTAGTGACGCGCGGAACGAATCAGCGTGTCGTCATTGTCCGGCATATGGGACACCGATGCAGAGTGAATGTAGTAGTCGTAATAACGTTCACTGGTGTACTGAACCCGCTCTGCCGCAAGCAGCACTTCGGTGGTCCACGGAATATCCTGATGGCGCAGGCCGGGTTCGAAATGGAAATTGTGTGTACGGATAAAGTCGTGGCGATAGATGTTCAACCAGGTGACGTGAAGGAATTTACGAGAGTCCAGCGCCATTTTTAACCACGCAGGGCCAGCCATGACCCCTGTCGAAGCCAGTTTGTCTTCAGGGAAGATCGGGCGCGAGGGTTTCTTGTTATTCTCCCAGACGTAGTTCCCGTTACAGGTGGCGACATCCAGATCCTGCGTGACGGCCATATCCAGCAGGCGCTGGTACATGCCGGGTTTAAAGACATCATCAATATCCGGGAAAGAGAGATATTGACCCGTCGCAACGGCCAGACCGGTGTTACGCGCGATGGATACGCCCTGGTTTTGCTGTTCTATGACCTGCAGCTGCGGCAGTTTTTCTCGCCAGTTTTCGACGATCTCCATCGAGCGGTCAGTAGAGCCGTCATTGACAATGATGACTTCCATGCTGTCGATGCGTTGATTGACAAGGCAGGTAAAGAACTGATCCAGGAAAGCTTCACCGTTATAAACGGCAACCACCACGCTTAACAATGGGGCTGAATTTTGCATAAGAAACCTGATTATTTTTGATTGTCGACCAGAGCAATATATTGCTGGCAAATGGCATTGATACCGAACGACGCGATGGTTGTATCGCCAACGACCGGTGGGGCGGTATAAATATCCGCCAGCGTTTTTGCCAGTGACTCGTCATTTAACTCTGCCAGCCCGCGCGCTAAAGCGCCGGTGAGGATTTCGGCAGGGCCTCCGGGGCAATTTGTACTGACCGGTGGCGTCTGGCAGATAATGGCTTCGACCAGCACATTACCAAAACCTTCGCAGTCAGAACTTAACACTAAAAGGCGTGCCCCTTTAATCCAGGGATAGGGATTGGACTCGAACGGGCGGAAAACCGTTTTGTTTTCAATACCCAGCTCGGCAGCAAGCTGCTTGAGTTTTTGAATTTGAGCGTCAGATCCATTGCCCATCATGACCAGCGTTGTGTCAATTTTACTCAGGGCGAACGCACGTAAGAGTCGGTCGTGGCGTTTGTGCTCATGGAAGCGGCCAACATGAATAATGTAATCCTTTCCCTGCATCTCGAAGGGCGCATCCGCCAGACGCTGAATTTCAGGAATATCGAAAGGATTATGGATAACCGCTTTGCGTCGAAGATTGAGCGCCAGCGTCTCGGAAAGATCTGTCAACACGGCGCCTGAGACGGCGACAACGTTGCGGTTTTCGTAGGTATGACGGATTTTAAGATGTTTAAACCAGCGCGAAAGTCCGCTGCGATGGCGAAGATAGGAAAACGAGAACATGCCGTGCACGCAGAACCAGACTTTGTCACGTTCCAGCGCGCGGCAGTGCGACACAATGCGGTCTGTTTTGTGCAGGTGAGAGAACACCACATCAAATTTGCCGCTGCGCTCAGCTTGCTCAATCGTCTGATCCAGCAGTTGGGCGCGGCGTGGGATTTCCGTCAGCTTTCGCCACGGTTTTTTACATGTGTCCTGAACAACCTGATAATCGATGCCTTCCGGGATGGCGTAGTCGCACACTTTCCGCAGAGAGAATAGAGAGACCTGATGTCCCATTTCTATTAATCCACGGGAGAGTGTAAGAACCGTTTTTTCAGCTCCTCCACCGGGTAAACCATCAATAATCATTAGGATGCGCATTTTTAATCCAGTAATTTTTGATAAAGCGTAATAAGCTGACTTGATAGTTTTTCGGGAGTGGCGTCTTTTACACGTTCACGTGCCGCTCGTCCCATATTGTTATTTTTTTCCAGTGAAGGAATGGCGGCTACCGCTTCCTTCAATGTACTGATATCAAGTGCGTCACAATAAAATCCGTTCTGGCCTTGTTGAATAAACTCTGCACCACCGCAACTCTCTGAAGTAATGACGGGCAAGCCGCAGGCCATCGCTTCAAGAATGACGTTAGGAAAGGGATCATACAGCGTTGGCAACAGTAAACCATCGGATAGCTGATAAAAAGGCAGAGTTTCTTTTTGCACCCCCAGGAAACGGATTTGCCCCTCGCAGCCTAACGAACGGGCGAGGTCGCGATAACGACGCTCTGCTTTATCTTGCCCAACCACAATCAGCCAGGCTGATGTTCCAGCGATAGCGCGTATGGCGCTGGCTAATCCTTTTCGTTCAAACCCTGAGCCTACGAAACAGAACACAACGGCATCGGCTGGCAAACCAAATTGCTGGCGCAGCATCGCACGCTGTGCCTCCTGGGCCGGAACGAAGCGGCTGGAATCAATAGAATTATAAATCACATGAATTTTATTTGCGTCAATATCAAAGTCTTCAACGATTTCGCGTTTGATCATCTCCGCATTACAGATTACGGCTTTCAACTCGGGCGCCTGATACATTTCCCGTTCCGCACGCATCACGTAGCGGTGATAGCGGTCATACATCAGCATTTGCGCACGCCAGGCAGGTAAAATGCGCGCGCGCTGAAGCAGCCAGCGACGATGCACCCCATCACCCGCGCGATAGATATCACAACCCGGGATGCGCTCATGGCTTTGAACAATATCAAACTGCTGTTGCTGCCACAGCGCGCGCGCGGCCTGTGCAAATCCGCGCTCTCGACTGATGCGGCCCCATTTTTGAGGGTTGCAAATGTGGATATGCCAGTCGTCTTGCTTCTCTCCCTGCCACTCACGCGTGATGACGTTGAGCTCAAGGTTCTGATTGCTCAGCGCGGTGAGAGCGCGCGAAACGAAGCGTTCCGCTCCGCCATCCGGGCGATACTTTTGGCGAACAATGGCCAGACGATGGTTTTTCATGACAGATATCTCCTTGCGGCGGAGACGACAGCATCAACGGGAATGGCGTCGAGATAGCGTTCTTTCGTTTTGGTATCAATGGCATCCGGATCGGGTAGCGGGCCGTAATCGCCGGCCCAGATGACTTCACCGTTGACTTGCCATGGAGACCAAAACGTGAGTTTAGAAGGGCCAAATAGCGCCACGCAGGGCGTTTGCAGCGCGGCGGCCATATGCATTGGAACGGAGTCAACGCCGATAAAAAGACGCGCATGATCGATGAGTGAGGCCAGCTGGCGCAACGTTAGCTGGCCCGCCAGCGAGACGACTCCCGTCTTTGGCGAGGCGGCGAGAATGCGATCGATCATCGCCAGCTCTTTTTTATCCGGCCCCGCGGTGAGCACAACCGTATGACCATCCTGCTGCAGTGCAGTAATGGTTTGCGCCATTTTGTCTTCGCTCCAGCATTTAAAGAACCAGCGGGACGTCGGCTGGATCACGATATAGCTGTCACCCACAGCCGTCTGCGTCAGCTTTTGGCGGGCATGATGCCAGTCTTCTGCGGTGTAAGCCATGGTGACGGCAGGCTGCGGCGCGACCGGTAATGGCGCCAGAATGGAAAGATTCTGTTCGACCGTATGCAGGGATTTGTGGCCGTCGACAGAGACCAGATCGGTGTGACAAAAACGCCAGAATGCACTGTTGCGTTTGTTAAACGCGAATCCGAGGCGAACGGGTGCACCGGTGAAACGGGTGACGATCGCGCTACGCCATTGATCGGCAAGGTTAATCACCAGATGATAATGCTGATTTCTTAACGCACACAGCAACTGCCACTCTTTTTGAAGATGCTTCAGCGTGCCAAGCTGTTTCCATTTACGATCGATTCCATAAATTGTACCGATCGCCGGATGCGCGGCGAGCATATCGCGCGTTTCTTCATACAGCAGGACATCAATCTGCGCCTGCGGCCATTTTTGACGTAGCGAATCAATGACGGGAGTGGTCAGCAACATGTCGCCATGATGGCGGAGTTTGATAAGTAAAATGCGCAAATCAGGTGTGTCAGGTAAGTTATTCATCATCATCTTATCGGCGTTGTACTGATGGCAATTCTAATAGACCTGATAGCGACTTGCACTCTTTCTCCATAATCTCAGTAATTTCCCTGGAAGGGTTTACTCATGCTTTGGAGAGTGCGTAACATAGCGCTAACTTTCCTGTCTTGCGGACTCATTATGAACAAACCAGCGTTTATCATCACAATTGATACTGAGGGCGATAATCTCTGGCAAAATCACCGCGTCATTAAAACGGAAAATGCGCGTTATCTGGCGCGTTTCCAGGCGCTTTGTGAGCGTTTCGGCTTTAAGCCCGTGTGGCTGACCAATTACGAGATGGCGATCGAGCCCGTTTTCATCGAATTCGCCAGGGACGCGATCGCCCGCGGTCAGGGGGAGGTGGGAATGCACCTTCACGCATGGAATAGCCCGCCGGAACACGATCTCACGGGCGATGACTGGCGATGGCAGCCTTATCTGGTTGAATTTTCGGATGAGGTGATGCGCGAAAAAGTGCTGTTCATGACACGCCTGCTGGAAGAGACCTTCCAGACCAAAATGTTAAGCCACCGTGCCGGACGTTGGGCATTTGACAGTCGCTACGCAAAATTGCTCGTTGAACTGGGCTACCAGGTGGATTGCTCCGTGACGCCACGCGTGAACTGGCGCAATGCGAAAGGCGCCCCACAGGGTAATGGCGGAACGGATTATCAGCATTTTCCCGACTACGCCTATTTCATGGATTTAGACAATATTTCCCGGGCAGGCCATAGCCCATTACTCGAAGTGCCGATGAGCATTCAGTATAAACACCCGGCGTGGTTGAACACGATCAAACAGGGTTACGACAGGCTTCGCGGTAAATATCGCTCTCCCTCTGTGAACTGGCTAAGACCGTCCGGTGGGAATGCGGCGCAAATGATTCAGGTCGCACAGCAAAGCCTGTCGCAGGGAAGTGAGTACGTGGAGTTTATGCTTCATTCGTCGGAATTTATGCCTGGCGGAAGCCCAACGTTTAAAGATGAGGCGGCGATTGAAGGGTTGTATCAGGATTTAGAAACGCTCTTTAGCTGGTTATCCGATAAGACGGTAGGGATGACGCTGGCGGAGTTTTATCAGTACAAGAAAAAATAATGCCCGCCAGGCGGGCATTATCATTAGCGTTGCCTGGTTTGCGAAAAAGGGGTACTCAGCGCAAATACGGTGACAAAGAAGATTAAAGCTTCAGAACTCAACAGTATGACGTCAGTCAGGCCATAGAGTAATAAAAGAAGCATGGTCGTCAGCAGCAGGGCATTTCTGTTTTTAAGGGCGTAAACGATCATCGATATATAGAAAAACACTAATATCGCCAGCCCTGGGATCCCCTGCAGAGAATATTTCTCAATAAACTCATTGTGCAGATGCACCCTGATAAACTCGAGTGCAGCCGCGAGGTGTGGATGCCCATCTTTCACATATTGCTGTGTCCATATTTCGCGGTCTTCAACTGATTGCCCTAAAGGATGGGCCAGCCCGTTTTGAATGCCAACACTCCACATAGAGAAACGTGCGCCGAGTGAGGTTGCATCATAGCCTTTCTGATAACTTTCAACTTCAGCTTGTGTTTGTTGTATCTTAGGTAAGATTAATGGCTTGTAGCTAACGATAACAATACCCGCCACAATACATAAGAAAATCAGCGTAGATTTAAGGTGGATTCTTCTGAAGTGATAAAGCGTGAGTACAATCGCCAGGAGTAGATATAACCCCATTGCGGCACGCGTGCCCGTTAAAAGAATGACGAAATAAGATATTAAGATGATGAGTCCTGCGGCTACATACAGTTTTATATTTTTCTCTAGATAAAGGCTGTATACAAACGCCAGTGACAATACAGAATAAACATAGGCCGACACGGTCGCACGGTTTATGGCCATCTCGATACGCCCCATACCCTGTGAAGCCTGCCATAAGCCATAGCCAGTGGCGAGTATAAACCCTGCACCAGAGGCGTATAAAAAATATTTCTGGAAGGATGCTCTATCAATATAAGACTTAAACCGGTCAAGGTAAAAAATGAGAATACTTGCCAGAATTAATTTTTTACTTGCACCGAGATAATCGCTATAAACGTTCAGACCTTCGCTATGATATTCATACACCAGATACCAGCCAAGATTAAGCAGGCCAATCAATAAAATCGGCAATGCGATAGAAAAAGGACGCACTGTGATTTTTTTATATTCGCACGCTAAGCCGATAATGCTGGCATAAATCGCAATATAGAAAAACTCTCGCTGCTTACCTGAACTCAGCAGCGCCAGCGCAAGCGAAATAAGGCTCAAAATCAGCGTCAGCTGATAAAGCCGCAGTTTTACTTTTTCCATAATGCCTCAATGACCCTTTTTTTGTAGCTGAAACGTACATCTCTGGTAAAGAAGAAAGAGAGAGAATAAAGTGCATTGACCCGCTGTTTAACCAGTTTGAGTTGCAGGTCAGTCAGATGCTGCCGGTGGTTTCTGTAGATATCAAACCAATGACAATTAACAAGATGCTTAAAAGAACGAGGGAATGTTTTTTCCATTTGTAATGTGCAATCAACCAGCGTAGCGATTTTACTGGCGTCGAGACGGCTCGACAAACTGTCGTTACGTTTGATGTAATAATAGTGCCCCTGACGCTGATAGACTATTTTACGCGATTGCATCAGCATGCCGGGAAACACGGCAAAATCTTCATAGCAGACCATCGAAGGAATCGGGTTATTCACATACAATTCCCGATGAATGAATTGCCCGATGAGATGTGCCTGAAAATCTTTGTGCTGCAGGAACCGCTTTATTGCCTCATGTTGTGACAAAGCAACAGGAGAGAACCCCTGCCAGTCGGCTGTCATTTTTTTGGTGTCGCGAATTTCCAGCAGGCGCGTCAGGAGCATATCAGGGCGCTCTGATTTGAGAAACGCCACCGCGTCCCTGATGCTGCCCGGTTTCATTCGGTCATCGCTATCCAGCATGGTGATGTATTCACCTTTGGCCAGCGAGAGGGCACTGTTTCGAACATGGCCTACGTTACGGTACTCGACGTATCGGGATTGCGCATTCGGAAGCATTGGCAGCCACGCTTCAATAATATCCTGCGTTGAGTCATTGGAACTGTCGTTAAAGATAATGATCTCTACATCATCCCCCGCACCCTCAATCGCGTTTTGCAGGCTTTCTAGCGTAGTGTGAAGCGTATCTTTGGCGTTATGCGCGGCAATAATGATGCTTAGAAAAGCCATAATAATTAGTTTCCCTGAGCACCAAAGGAGTATGCGTCTGTATTAATTGTGGGTAACTCGCAAATGAAGTGTTTGAGTTCACGTAGCGCTTCGTCTGTTACAGCGAAGAGTTCTTCCCGGCTCTGTGAGAAGTAATATCGTGTTTCAAAAACATATGAGCAAATGTTGTCATCATTACCAATCAGCAATACGTTGCCCAGCGGACGCTGTTCATAGTGGCAACAAGGCCCGAACAGTAAGATTACCGGCACGCCGACCGCATCGGCAATGTAGACATTCCCCGAGTCAGACGCGATATAGCAATCCATTTTAGAAATGGCCCACGGCAGCTCTTCAAGCGAGATTTTGCCAATCAGATTAATAAAGTTGGGCAGTTCACCGTAAGCGCGGGTGATATCATCCATCCACGATTGTTCATTCGGGGCGCCAAACACATAAAATTCGCAGGGCAGGTCGGCGAGACGATCGGCAATTTGCTTCCAGATGACCGGCGGAACGGTTTTCGCTTTATTCCCGGCGGCTACGCTGATACCAATGCGGATCACGCCGGGTTTATCGAGGATTGCCGGATAGGTCGCAGGTTTGAAAAGTGGCTTTGTGGCGTGCTTTGGCGAGTCTTGCCAGGTTAAGGTGCGATCGGCCAGTTTGAGATAGTTCGTGACTGAAAGAGTCTTCTTACCGTGTTCAACAGTACCGTCTGCCGTTGCATAGAAAATACCGTGGTACCATCTGCGCGTGTAAGTGCTTAAAAACTGTTTGTTTTTAGCGTTACACACGGAGGCGAAAAAGAGGTTCACGCTATTGGGTTGCAGGAGATAGACATTGTCATAGCGGTTCATGATCCGGCAGGCAAAGACCAGCTTTCGCCACAGGTTACGCTTATGCTGCTCGATAAAAAAAATCTCATCGATCGTCTCATCATGCTTCGCCAGCGCACCCACGCTACGACTGATGAGCACGTCGCTTTTTTGCAGGTATGCCAGAAGGGGCGTTGCATTAACAAAATCGCCGATTTTTGCTGTCTGAATGACCAGGTTTTTACCTGTCTCTTTGCGGAACAGCTTCCGGATAAGCTTCACCGGAAAGAGTAAAATCAGCAGAAATACGTAACTCATGCGTTAGATATCCCTGTTGGAAAGCCAACGGCTGCCCTGTAAAAATGAAAAAATAGCATCTGCGCTGATATCCTTCGTTTGCTGGGTCGGGCTGACCATCTGATGCTGGTTTTTACCGTAACCCCCGATCAATCCGGGATCGGTCGGACCAAAAATCGTAATATTCGGACGATCCAGCGCCGCGGTTAAATGGCTTAAACCTGTATCAACGGAAACAACAGCATTCGCTCCCGCCAGCTGCGCGGCAACCTGCGCCAGCGTGAGTTTCGGCAATACCTCGACGTGTGAAAAACCTGCTGCCAGACGCTCTGCACGCTGCCGCTCATGTTCAGCGCCCCAGGGCAGTTTAATATGGATGCCGGTAGGTTGCATTAGTTCAATCAGGCTTCGCCAGTGCGTTTCCGGCCAGTGTTTATCGTCGCGCGTTGTGGCATGCAGGAAGACAAGATAAGGCTGAGCACAGGGATCTGTATTACGCAAAAAGTGCTGCGCAATGGCGTAGTCGCCCTGGGTTTCCGGTTTCGCATAGCCCAGGCTTTTTGCAAACAGCTCGCGGGTACGTTCGACGGCATGCTGTTGCTTTGCGATGTGGTGGCGACGGTTATAGAACAGGCTCGCCAGCGGTTCGCGGGCGGTGTGCCAGTCCATGCCGTGCTTTACGCCGTGTGCCAGACGCGTCACCAGCGCGGCGCTTTTCACCAGCCCCTGGGCGTCGATGATGGCGTCGTAATGCTGTGCCCGCACCGCCTCACGGAAGGCTTTGCGTTCGGCTTTAATCGGCGCGGAGAACCACGCTTTGCGCCAGCGGCGGATCGCCACCGGGATCACGCGGTCAACCGCTTCATGCCAGGTGGGGATCTGCGCGAAGCCTTCTTCCACCACCCAGTCAAAACGAATGTCGGGAATGGCCCGCATCGCGTCCGTCAGTGACGGGAGCGTATGCAGAACATCGCCCATCGAAGAAGTTTTAACGATCAGTACCCGCATTCGTTATCCTTCTTCGCTCAACAACAGTTCGTTAAGCTCTTCGAGAACGCGCTCTGGCGTAATGTCGATCAGGCTCTGATGGTAGCCTTCTGCGGCATCGCCCTTGCGTACTTTGTGATAGCCGGTGATCAGGCGGATGACGCGCGCTTTATGAGAAAGCGGGGGCGTGAAGTCCGGGCTACTTGGGCCATACAGCGCCACCAGCGGGCGGTTGAGCGCGGCGGCGACGTGCATCAGGCCCGAATCGTTGCTGACCACGGCCTCACAGGCGGCAATCAGAATAACCGCCTGTTCAAGCTGCGTTTCTCCCGCCAGGTTGCGGCACCAGGCCTGCTGTTCATTACTGAGCGTCGCGAGAATTTCGTTGCCTGCCTCGTGGTCCTTTGCCGAACCGAACAGGACAATCTGGTAGCCTTCGTCAATCAGCTGTTTCGCCAGCTCCGCATAGTGGTAGTGCGGCCAGCGTTTTGCCGGGCCGAACTCGGCGCCGGGGCAGAAGCCAATCATCGGGCGTTCAGACGATAGACCAAACGCGTTACAGGTCTGGGATTTTTCACCGTCGTTAACCTGAAGCTGTGGCCACAGCAGCGGCTGCGGCAGGTCTTTCGCACTGCGCATCACGCCTTTGTCGTAGGCCAGCGCCACATAGCGCTCCACCATCAGCGGCCAGGCCTCTTTATCCAGCACTCGCGCGTCGTTCAGCAGGCCGTAGCGCATTTCACCGCGCCAGCCGGTGCGATGTGGGATGCCTGCAAAGAAAGGCACAAGGGCGGATTTAAAGGAGTTTGGCAGGACATACGCCCGATCGTAGCGCTTCTCGCGCAGGCTATGACCGAGCTTCCGGCGTTCGCCGATTTCCAGCGCCCCGTGGCCAAGCGGCATCGGGATCGCCTCGTTCACTTCCGGCATACGCGACAACAGCGGACGGCACCACGCGGGTGCCATCACGTCGATTATCGCCTGGGGATAACGCGCCTTGAGCGTGCGATAGAGACTTTGCGACATCATCATGTCGCCCACCCATGACGGGCCGATCACCAGAATCTTCATACTTATGCGTCGCGGTTCAGCCAGGCCATATATTCCGTTACGCCTTCGGCAACGGTCTTGAACGGCTTGTCGTAGCCTGCGGCGCGCAGGTTGGTCAGGTCAGCCTGGGTGAACGCCTGATAACGGCCTTTCAGCTTGTCAGGGAACGGAATGTACTCGATGCTGCCTTTTTTGTGATACGCCAGCGTTGCGTCAGCCACCGCCTGGAAGGACTCCGCGCGGCCGGTACCCAGGTTGAAGATGCCGGATACGCCGTTTTCCCAGAACCACAGGTTCACTGCGGCAACGTCGCCCACGTAAACGAAGTCGCGCTTAAAGCCGTCGCTGCCTTCGAACAGTTTCGGGCTTTCGCCGTTATTCAGCTGGGTGTTCAGGTGGAACGCCACGCTCGCCATGCTGCCTTTGTGACCTTCGCGCGGTCCGTAGACGTTGAAGTAACGGAAGCCGACGATCTGCGAGTTCGCTTCTGGCAGCACCTGACGTACGTACTCGTCGAACAGGAATTTGGAGTAACCGTAGACGTTCAGCGGCTGTTCATACTCGCGGGATTCGATAAAGTCCGAGGTGCGGCCGCCGTAGGTTGCCGCGGAGGAGGCATACAGGAACGGAATTTCACGCTCCAGGCAGTAGTGCAGGATCTCTTTGGAGTACTGATAGTTATTGTCCATCATGTACTTGCCGTCCCACTCGGTGGTGGAAGAACACGCACCTTCGTGGAAGATGGCTTCGATCTCGCCGAACTCTTCGCCTGCCATAATCTGGATAAGGAAGTCTTCTTTATCCATGTAGTCAGCGATGTTCAGATCCACCAGGTTGACGAACTTGGTGCCGTCTTTCAGGTTGTCAACCACCAGGATGTCGGTGATGCCTTTGTCATTGAGAGCCTTAACAATATTGCTGCCGATAAAGCCCGCGCCGCCGGTAACGATGATCATAACTGTAACCTTTGAAGTGTGGAGCCCGGGGACAATCCCGGACGCTAATGTCTCTATCATATCATTAGTATGGCTGCCCTTCAGCCATTCACCTTCACAGCGCAGGGGTACGCGTGATTTATGCTGCAAAAACGACAAGAGATGACGTGTCATCTCGTCATGAACTATAGGTTTGGGTAATATGTCCCGAAATTTGCCGAGTCTGGAGAATTGCAATGCGTGGTGATTTTTACAAACAGTTAAACAGCGACCTCGACACCGCACGTGCGGAAGGGTTGTTCAAGGAAGAGCGTATTATCACGTCTGCCCAGCAGGCGGACATCACCGTTGCCGACGGCAGCCATGTGATCAACTTTTGTGCGAACAACTACTTAGGTCTTGCGAATCACCCTGAGCTGATTGCCGCTGCAAAAAACGGCATGGACACCCACGGTTTCGGCATGGCCTCCGTACGCTTTATCTGCGGTACGCAGGACAGCCACAAGCAGCTTGAGCAAAAGCTGGCGAGCTTCCTCGGAATGGAAGACGCGATTCTGTACTCCTCCTGCTTCGACGCCAACGGCGGTCTGTTTGAGACCCTGCTTGGCGCAGAAGATGCGATTATCTCCGACGCCCTGAACCACGCCTCCATCATCGACGGCGTACGCCTGTGTAAAGCGAAGCGTTTCCGCTACGCCAACAACGACATGGTCGAGCTGGAAGCGCGCCTGAAAGAGGCGCGTGAAGCGGGTGCTCGCCACGTGCTGATCGCCACCGACGGCGTGTTCTCTATGGACGGCGTGATCGCCAACCTGAAGGGCGTGTGCGACCTGGCGGATAAATACGACGCGCTGGTGATGGTAGATGACTCTCACGCGGTCGGTTTTGTCGGCGAAAATGGCCGCGGTTCCCACGAATACTGTGACGTGATGGGCCGCGTGGATATCATCACCGGTACGCTGGGCAAAGCGCTCGGCGGCGCGTCCGGCGGCTATACCGCCGCGCGTAAAGAGGTGGTCGAGTGGCTGCGCCAGCGCTCTCGCCCGTACCTGTTCTCCAACTCCCTGGCGCCGGCCATTGTTGCCGCCTCCATCAAGGTACTGGAGATGGTGGAGTCGGGCGCTGAGCTGCGCGACCGCCTGTGGTCCAACGCCCGCCTGTTCCGTGAAAAAATGAGCGCCGCAGGGTTTACCCTGGCCGGTGCTGACCACGCGATCATTCCGGTGATGCTGGGCGATGCGGTCGTCGCGCAGCAATTTGCCCGCGAACTGCAGAAAGAAGGGATTTACGTCACCGGGTTCTTCTTCCCGGTGGTGCCAAAAGGTCAGGCGCGTATCCGCACCCAGATGTCTGCGGCGCATACGCCTGAACAAATTGAACGTGCGGTGGAAGCCTTTACCCGCATCGGCAAACAGCTGGGCGTAATTGCCTGAGGACGTGTGATGAAAGCGTTATCCAAACTGAAAGCGGAAGAAGGGATTTGGATGACCGACGTGCCGGAGCCGGAAGTCGGTCATAACGATCTGCTGATCAAAATTCGTAAAACCGCCATCTGCGGTACTGACGTTCACATCTACAACTGGGACCAGTGGTCGCAGAAAACCATTCCGGTACCGATGGTTGTCGGTCACGAATATGTCGGCGAAGTGGTGGGTATCGGCCAGGAAGTGAAAGGCTTCCAAATTGGCGACCGCGTCTCCGGTGAAGGCCATATTACCTGCGGCCACTGCCGTAACTGCCGCGGCGGGCGTACGCACCTGTGCCGTAATACCATTGGCGTGGGCGTAAACCGTCCGGGCTGCTTCGCGGAATACCTGGTGATCCCGGCGTTTAACGCGTTCAAAATTCCGGACAATATCTCTGACGACCTGGCCTCCATCTTCGACCCGTTCGGCAACGCGGTGCACACGGCGCTCTCCTTCGACCTGGTCGGTGAAGACGTGCTGGTCTCCGGCGCGGGCCCAATCGGCATTATGGCCGCTGCTGTGGCCAAGCACGTGGGCGCGCGCAACGTTGTGATCACCGACGTGAACGAATACCGTCTGTCGCTGGCCCGTAAAATGGGCGTCACCCGTGCGGTAGATGTCTCGAAAGAGAGCCTGACCGACGTGATGGAAGAGCTGGGCATGACCGAAGGCTTTGACGTGGGTCTGGAGATGTCCGGTGCGCCACCGGCGTTCCGCACCATGCTCGACACCATGAACCACGGTGGCCGTATCGCGATGCTGGGTATTCCGCCGTCAGATATGTCTATCGACTGGAACAAAGTCATCTTCAAGGGACTGTTCATCAAGGGCATCTATGGCCGCGAGATGTTCGAGACCTGGTACAAGATGGCGGCGCTGATCCAGTCCGGTCTGGATCTGTCCCCGATTATTACTCACCGTTTCTCCATCGATGAGTTCCAGCAGGGCTTCGACGCGATGCGTTCCGGCCAGTCAGGAAAAGTGATCCTGAGCTGGGATAAGTAATCAAAAAGGGGCCTCAGGCCCCTTATTTTATTGCTTCTTTTTCTCTTCATCCGTCAGGTAGCGCACCTTGCGGGTGTAGTCCTGACCTTTGAACAGCAGTTTGTTATCCGGCGATTCAAGGTACTTCTGCCATTCGGAGAGAGGGAAACCGCCGTGCGCGCCAATCACCTCTTTCGGTACAGCGGCTTCCTGACCGCCAATTTTTTTCGAGACCGGCCAGTTCATCCAGTCACCCAGGTTAACCGTTTTTAGATCCAGCATGTCCAGCAGCGCGGCGAGCGGCAGCTGATCGGTCGGCGGCTGCGTATCATCCATCAGCTCCCAGGTATCCTGGAACAGCGTCAGCCACAGCGGGCAGATACGGCGCCAGGTTTTTTTGGTTGCCGCAAGAAACGCGCCGTTAACGTGATCGACCAGATACGGGCGCACCGTCTCTTTGTAATACGCCGGCACTTTCTCCGCTGGCGCACCGTCCAGCTTGGCAATCATTTTGCCCTGACGGAAGCTGGAGTAAATGTGCATATCGGCCATGTTGATCTCTGGCATTTTCAGCAAGTTGAGATCGGAATCGATCATCAATACCCCTTCACCGCGAGCCTGCAGCGGGGCGTTAAGCTTCACCAGACGGCTGAGGTAGATCTGCTTATAGCGGTAACTTTCCTCACGTACGGGAAGGTTAAGCGTCACGACGCGGGTTTTCGGCGGCAGTACCCCAAAGGCGGATTCAGGCTGATCGCTGACGATGACGATTTCGCTCACCCCGGTGGCATAACGTTCCGCGAAGGTGGCAGAGAGTAATGCTTCTTCGACGAAATCTGCGCCGGTACACGGAATCACAATAGAATCCACCGCAGCAAGCGCGCCCGTCACGGGCAGAGAGCTGTAAGGAATGTTGTGTCGCCCGGTGATATGACGATAGCGAGCATTAAGAAATTTAAACATAGTTATCTCGTTTGGTTAGTGCGCGCCAAGCACGGCTTCGACACCGCTGACATAGTTTTCGATGGCATAGGTATGACAGACGTTCTGGTATGCAGCCGCAGCCAGTCGAGCCCGCAGATCCGCGTCTGCCCAGATATTGTCCAGATGCTGTGCAAGCTGTGAAACATCGCTCCAGGGGAAGAGCAGCCCTGTCGAATCATGGTCAATCAATTCCGCCGTGCCGGTCACCTGAGAGCCAATAACGGGGATATTGAGAAGCATCGCTTCCAGCACCACGCGCGGCAGCCCTTCGCTTTTTGAGGCCAGAATAAAGGCGTCAAACGTAGCGAGGTAATCAAATGGGGTATTCTGAAAACCGGTGAAGATGACGTGGTTTTCAATTCCCAGCGCTCGGGCCTGTTCCGCTAAAGCGCGGCGTTCGGCACCTTCGCCGACCAGCACCATTTTCCATTTCGCCTCGGGATGCTTCTGGCTGAACTGTGCCAGCGCCTCCAGCGTGTGGTGGTTGGCTTTGCGAGGGATTAACGACCCGATACTGCCGAACACAAACGTGTCGTCATCAATGTTCAGGCGCTGGCGCATCGCGCGTCGGTCAGGTAAAGGCTGGTGGATGTCGATGGCATTATTGACCATCGTACACAGTTCGGGCCGGACGCCATGCTCAAGCAACACGCGTTCAACGCCGTGCGAGACGGCGATGATTTTTGTGGCATGGGCATTAACCAGCTTTACCAGCGGCGGGGTCAAAACGGGCTCAATGCGGCAGTGCTGGATCAACCGCGCCTGCAGGTTCGCCGCCGCCAGATAGCCTTCCTCGTTTGAGCCCGGCTGGTTATTCATATAGAGCGTATCGAAACCGCCCTGCGTGAAAAGGGTCTCGATTTTGCTGACGTTAGGCCTGATGCGCCACATGATATCCACGTGACGCGTCAATGCCTTACGGGCGCCGCGTGAGAAAAACAGCAGGCTACGTCCCGCTTCCTTCAACAATTTGGCCCAGACCGGCTGCGGACGTTGAGGGATCACGATGAGCGGGATGCCGATGCCGTTGAGCACCTGGCCAATTGTCTCACCTTCAGCACGACTATAATCACTGTAAAAACAACAGGTAATATCGAATTTATCGCGATTGATTCGCTTCAGGAGCTCAAGCATACTGTTGGTGCCTCCCCCCCATTCTTTGCCCGTATCCAGGAGGAGAATTTTACTTTTGTGCGGCATGTCTGAATCCGTGTGCTACCCTTCATCTGACTGCATTATAAAGAATCTGTTGAAATAAAATAGATTTTTCTATTTTATTGCTCTTGAGAATTAGACAAAATTTCATGCGTGCTTATTTGAAAAGTGTGATTCAGGACTTTAATCGCCTCTACTCATTTATATAGTATTAATAATATTAATTTAGGCTGCTATTGAGAGTGGGAAAATGTTTAAAATAACGGTCTGCTTATTAACGTTTAATTCTGAAAGATTATTGCACGATGTTATTCCGCCTCTTTTGAAAATAGCGGATGAAATTGTCGTGGTCGATTCTGGCAGTACGGACAAAACACGATATATTTGTGAAAGTTTTGGACTGCTACCTGTCTATAAAAAATTTGGCTGGCATGGCGAGCAGATGAACCATGCCATATCCTTAGCCAGCAATGACTGGGTCCTGTGCATCGACAGCGACGAAATTCTTGACCAGGAAACGGTTAATGCCGTTTTAACGTTAAAAGCAGGCGATGAGCCAGACCCCGGAATGGCATGGCGAATATGTCGCCACTGGTTTGTTCTGGGTGAAGAAGTCCGGACGATTTATCCAGTTTCATCCCCTGATTATCCTGTGCGTCTTTTTAACCGTAACCAGTCCCGGTTTAATAACAGGCCGGTAGACGATCAGGTCGAAGGTTTTCTCCGTTGTGAACGTATTCCGGGTTATGTAAAACATGATACGTTTCCCACGCTGCATGAGCTTTTTAACAAATTAAATTGTTATACAACCCGCCTGGTTCAACATCAAAAAATACGGCCCTCTATAGGGCGCGGCGTAATCAGCGCCATCGGGGCTTTTTTCAAATGGTATCTGTTTAGCGGCGCCTGGCGTAAGGGCAAAGTGGGGGTGGCGACGGGACTGTATGCCACAGCCTATAGCTTTTTGAAGTATTTCAAATCCTGGTATCAGCATCAGGAAAAAAAAGAGTCCGTTGCTAACGAGCAGACGGACTCTCAGATTGCGAAATAAGCGTCAGGCTTTCTTACCCCATCCCTGCCACTGCTGCTGGACGTATTTCACCAGGGTACTGTTACTGATGCTGTCTCCGATGACGGAGAAGAAGCGGGTCGCATAGACCGGTTCAAGCGGTTGCTTCGGTACACAGCGCTTCACGCCGCGGAACGGATTACGCGGCGCTGTCGGGACGGGCTGCGCAGAATTTGGTGTAGAGGTATCTACCTGCGGCTCGTTCAGCAGATCGCTCGGACGCACCAGCGTGATATCGGCAGGCAAGGTCGGCAGCATCTGCTGCAGGACGCGAACGGTAGACGGGTGCGGGTGACCGATGGCGATGGCTGAGCCATTGCGGCGGGCCAGCTGTACCGCGCGATTAAACTGCATGCGGATATCGGCTTCGTTCTGGGTATCATCCAGGAACACCTTGCGCTTAATCACCTTTACGCCGGTTCCCTGAGCGGCACGCATCGCCTGGCTGTTGCCGATGGTCATGCTGTCGAGGAAGTAGAGGTTGTAACGCTCCAGCGCCTGCATCACTTTGAGCATCCCGTACAGGCTTGATGTCATCGCGCTGCCCATATGGTTGTTCAGCCCTACGGCATACGGCACTTTGTTGTAGGCGTCGCGGATGATGCGCTCGATCTCCTCGCTGCTCATGTCCGGGCGCAGGGTGTCTTTTTCCAGCGGCTGCTTGCTGAGCGGGGCCATCGGCAGGTGGATCAGCACCTGATGACCGCTGTTATGGGCTTTGGTCGCCATCTCACGCGCGTGGGGCGCATTTGGAAGGACGGCGACAGAAATGGCCGACGGCATCGCCAGCACCTGATTTTCATAGTGTGGACGATAACCGAAGTCATCAATCACGATAGCGAGTTTACCTGCGTATACTGGTGCAGCCAGCGCCAGCGCGCTGACGACGGAGAAAACCATTCGACGAAATTGAAGCAAAACTTATCTTCCCAACCACGGCTGTGGATTGACCGCCTGACCCTGGCGACGAATTTCGAAATAGAGTGACGGGCGGCCCTGGCCGCCACTGCTGCCCACAAGGGCGATGGGTTGGCCTGCGCGCACCTGCGTGCCGACGCTGACCAGCGCGCTCTGGTTGTAGCCGTAAAGGCTCATGTCACCTTTACCGTGTTCGACCACCACCACCAGTCCGTAACCCTGCAGCCAGTCGGCCAGAATCACGCGGCCATCGGCAATGGCTTTTACTTCGCTACCTTCAGACGCACCGATAACTATCCCTTTCCAACGTAGCTCACCCTGCAGCTGTTCGCCATAGCGATGCAGAATTGAACCGCGAACGGGCCAGAAAGCCTGACCGCGAGGAGAGCCCAAACCGCCGGTACGCGACATCAGGGAACGTTCGCTCTCGCTTGGCTTGTAGGTAGTGCCTTTGCGGGATGCTTCCTGCTGCTTATCGCGAACGGCCTGCGCCTCGCGAGCCTCTTTTTCGGCGCGCGCTTTCGCCGCCGCTTCCGCACGGGCGATGCTGTTACGCAGTTTTGATTCGTTGGCGCGCATTTCGCTGAGCTGGCTCTGACCTTCCTGAATGGAGGATTCAAGGCCGGAAAGGGTTTTCTTACGCTCGTTGCGCGCCTGCTCAAGCTTCGCCTGCTGGGCCTGCTGATCGTAGAGCAGAGTTTGCTGCTGGCTCTGTTTCTCTTCCAGCTCGGCTTTTTGCGTGGAGACCTCTTCGCGCGTCTGCTTCAGCTGCGCGATCGTCTCCTGACGCGCCTGGTTGAGATAGCCAAAGTAGGCCTGCAGGCGCTGGCCGCGCTGGCTCTCTTCGCCGCTGAGGATCAGCTGGAGTCCGGTATGTTCACCCTGGCGGAATGCGGCATCAAGCTGTGCGGCAAGATTGCGCTCCTGCGCGTCACGCTGGCGCTCGAGTTTGGCAATCGACGCGTTCATCTCGTCGATCTGTTTATTCAACTGGGCGAGGGTGTTTTGCGTTTCACGGAGTTTACGCGTGGCGGCGGAGATCGCCTCTTCCTGCTGCTTGAGCTGGGCGAGCAGGGCGGAGCGCTGCTGCTGCTGCTGACGTACCGCACGCTCTTTGGCGGCGATATCGGCCTGAATGGATTTCAGCTGGTCGCGGTCATCCGCGTGGGCGGATGCGGCGCACAGCAATACGCCAGCGCTGAGTGCGCTGGCGTAAAACAGAGGTCTGACTGATAACCTAAGCGGCTTCACGACCCATGTGATTGAAAAAATCGCCTTTCCCCTCATGGGGAGCGATTATTCCACGATGAACAGCGGCTTACCAGTCATCTCTTCAGGGATCGGCATACCCATCAGCGACAGCATGGTTGGCGCGATGTCAGAAAGCTTGCCGCCTTCCACTGCTTTCAGTGATTTATCACCCACATAAATCAGCGGAACAGGCAGGTTGGTATGGGCCGTGTGCGCCTGGCCGGTCGCCGGGTCGCGCATCTGTTCAGCGTTACCGTGGTCAGCTGTGATCAGCAGCTGGCCGCCAACGGATTCAACCGCTTTCGCTACCTGCTCAACGCAGTGGTCCAGCGCTTCAACCGCTTTCACTGCCGCTTCCATCACCCCGGTATGACCCACCATGTCGCCGTTCGGGTAGTTACAGATGATGGTGTCGTACTTACCGCTCTTGATGGCCGCAACCAGTTTTTCAGTCAATTCTGCAGAGCTCATTTCTGGCTGCAGATCGTAGGTAGCCACTTTAGGGGAGTTGATCAGAATGCGGTCTTCGCCTTTGAACGGCTCTTCAACGCCGCCGTTAAAGAAGAAGGTCACGTGCGCGTATTTTTCAGTTTCGGAAATACGCAGCTGCGTTTTGTCGTTCTTCGCCATCCACTCGCCAAAGGTATTTGCCAGAGATGCTGGCGGATACGCGCAAGGCGCTTTGATATCGGCGGCGTATTCGGTCAGCTGGATGAAATCGAGGTTTACCACTTTCTTACGGGCAAAACCGTCGAAGTCGCTGTTGACGAACGCACGGGTGATTTCACGGGCGCGGTCAGCGCGGAAGTTCATGAAGATCAGCGCATCACCATCTTCCATGGCGGCATCAGCCTGGCCTTCAGCGCGAATCACGGACGCTTTCACGAATTCGTCGTTTTCATCACGCGCATAGGCCGCTTCCAGCGCCTCAACGGCGGTCGCAAACTGGAATTCACCTTTTGCCAGGGTCATCAGGTCATAGGCCTGTTCAACGCGATCCCAGCGGTTGTCGCGGTCCATAGCGTAGTAACGGCCAATGATGGACGCTACACGGCCTTTACCCAGCGCGGCGAATTTCTCTTCGAAGGCTTGCAGAGAGCCTTTTGCGCTACGTGGTGGCGTATCGCGACCGTCCAGGAAGGCGTGCAGATAGATTTTTTCTGCACCGCGCTCGGCGGCCAGTTCAACCATCGCCATGATGTGATCTTCGTGGCTGTGAACGCCGCCAGCAGAGAGCAGGCCCATGATGTGTACGGCCTTGCCAGCGGCAACGGCTTTATCGACCGCGCCAGACAGCGTTGGGTTGGAGAAGAAGGTGCGTTCTTTAATTTCAACGTCCAGACGCGTCAGATCCTGATACACAATACGCCCGGCGCCCAGGTTTACGTGACCGACTTCGGAGTTGCCCATCTGGCGGTCCGGCAGGCCCACTTCCAGGCCAGACGCGTCAATCAGCGTATGCGGACGTTTCGCCCACAGGGCATCCATGACCGGGGTTTTGGCGTTGAAAATAGCGTTATCCTGGCTATCTTCACGGTAGCCATAGCCATCCAGAATCACCAGTACCATAGGTTTTTTAGAAACCGACATTGCGACAACCTCATGCTCAAGAGTCAAAATTTGCGTAATTTTACTACAGCTGAATCGATCAAATAGCCGCAGAAGATCAAAGAAAGCGCAGGGGCAAGATGTTCACCAGACCATTTTGAGGCATTTTTTTAGGTGGCATGCCGCAGAAAATGGATTAGGTTATGGTCGCTGGCTGTATTTGCCAGAACGCACAGGTATACTCCTGTCCTGGTTTTTTTTATCACTTAGTCGGGAGTAGTTACCCTCCATGCAAGAAATTATGCAATTCGTTAGCCGCCATCCGGTTCTGAGCATCGCGTGGATTGGCCTGCTGGCTGCTGTGCTGTTCACCACATTTAAGAGCCTGACGTCTAAAATTAAGGTTATCACCCGTGGTGAAGCGACGCGTCTGATTAACAAAGAAGATGCCGTCGTGGTCGATCTGCGTCAGCGTGACGATTTCCGCAAAGGTCACATTGCGGGCGCAATCAACCTGCTGCCAGCTGAAATCAAAGCGAACAACGTCGGTGAGCTTGAGAAACACAAAGCCCAGCCGATTATCGTTGTCGATGCGACCGGCATGCAGGCACAGGAATCTGCCAGCGCGCTTCATAAAGCAGGCTTCGAAAACGTAACGGTGCTGAAAGAAGGTATTTCCGGCTGGAGCGGGGAAAATCTTCCTTTGGTACGCGGTAAATAAGGAGTTCAGTCATGGCCAATATTGAGATCTATACCAAAGCGACGTGCCCGTTCTGTCATCGTGCGAAAGCGCTGCTGAACAGCAAAGGCGTCACGTTCCAGGAACTGCCGATCGACGGTGACGCGATTAAACGCGAAGAGATGATCAAACGTAGTGGTCGCACGACGGTTCCGCAGATTTTTATTGATGCGCAGCACATTGGCGGCTGTGATGACTTGTATGCGCTCGACGCCCGTGGTGGACTCGATCCGCTGCTGAGCTAAGAGACTTTAGGACAATTAAAAAGGGTATTTCCATGTCAGAACAAAACAACACCGAAATGACTTTCCAGATCCAGCGTATCTACACCAAGGACGTCTCTTTCGAAGCGCCAAATGCGCCACATGTTTTCCAGAAAGATTGGCAGCCAGAGGTTAAACTTGATCTGGATACCGCATCTACCCAACTGGCAGATGACGTGTATGAAGTCGTGCTGCGTGTGACCGTTACCGCGTCTCTGGGCGAAGAAACTGCATTCCTGTGTGAAGTTCAGCAGGGCGGCATCTTCTCTATCGGCGGTATCGAAGGCAACCAGATGGCGCATTGCCTGGGTGCGTACTGCCCGAACATTCTGTTCCCGTATGCGCGTGAATGCATCACCAGCCTGGTTTCTCGCGGTACATTCCCGCAACTGAACCTTGCGCCAGTTAACTTTGATGCGCTGTTCATGAACTATCTGCAGCAGCAAGCTGGCGAAGGTGCTGAACAACATCAGGATGCCTGATGAGCACTGTTAATGCGTCAATGACTGTGATCGGTGCCGGCTCATACGGCACCGCTCTTGCCATCACGCTGGCAAGAAATGGTCACGAAGTGGTTCTCTGGGGCCACGATCCAAAACATATCGCAACGCTGCAACGCGACCGTTGTAACGTGGCGTTTCTTCCGGACGTTCCGTTCCCCGACTCCCTGCACCTTGAAAGCGACCTTGCGACCGCGCTGGCGGCCAGCCGCAACATTCTGATTGTGGTTCCGAGCCATGTATTTGGCGACGTGCTCCGTCAGATTAAGCCGCTGATGCGCCCGGATGCGCGCATTGTCTGGGCGACAAAAGGACTGGAAGCCGAAACCGGACGCCTGCTGCAGGACGTTGCCCGCGAAGCGCTGGGTGATGAGATCCCGCTGGCGGTCATCTCCGGCCCGACCTTTGCCAAAGAGCTGGCCGCTGGCCTGCCGACGGCGATTTCGCTGGCCTCCACCGATCAGGCCTTCTCCGACGATCTTCAACAGCTGCTGCACTGCGGCAAGAGCTTCCGCGTCTACAGCAACCCCGATTTTATCGGCGTGCAGCTGGGCGGTGCGGTGAAGAACGTGATTGCGATTGGGGCAGGGATGTCAGACGGCATTGGTTTTGGTGCCAATGCGCGTACGGCGCTGATCACCCGCGGCCTGACCGAAATGTCCCGCCTGGGCGAAGCGCTGGGTGCCGATCCGGCCACCTTTATGGGGATGGCTGGCCTGGGCGACCTGGTGCTGACCTGTACCGACAACCAGTCTCGTAACCGCCGCTTTGGCATGATGCTCGGACAGGGCAGCGATGTTAAAGGCGCGCAGGAGAAGATTGGTCAGGTGGTTGAAGGCTACCGCAATACCAGGGAAGTCCGCGAGTTGGCGCACCGTTTCGGTGTCGAAATGCCAATAACCGAGGAAATTTATCAGGTATTGTATTGCGGAAAAAATGCGCGCGAGGCAGCATTGACCTTATTAGGTCGTGCGCGCAAGGACGAGCGCAGCAGTAACTAGTCGGAACCGTTGTCACCTGAATGACCCAGCCAGCGCAGAACTGGCTGGTCATTAACTATCGTCTGGAGTAAGCAATGCCGTGTGAAGAACTGGATATCGTCTGGAACAATATTAAAGCCGAAGCCCGGGCGCTGGCCGACTGCGAGCCTATGCTGGCCAGTTTTTACCACGCGACGCTACTCAAGCACGAAAATCTCGGCAGCGCGCTGAGCTATATGCTCGCCAACAAGCTGGCTTCCTCGATCATGCCAGCTATCGCCATTCGTGAAGTGGTGGAAGAGGCTTACGCCGCAGACCCGGAAATGATCGCCTCTGCCGCCTGCGATATCCAGGCCGTGCGCACGCGTGACCCGGCGGTCGATAAATATTCTACACCGCTGCTGTACCTGAAAGGCTTCCACGCCCTGCAGGCTTACCGCATCGGCCACTGGCTGTGGAATGAAGGCCGCCGCGCGCTGGCGATCTTCCTGCAAAACCAGGTTTCCGTGACGTTCCAGGTCGATATTCACCCGGCGGCAAAGATTGGCCGCGGGATCATGCTCGACCACGCTACCGGGATTGTCGTCGGGGAAACGGCGGTGATTGAAGATGACGTCTCGATCCTGCAGTCGGTTACCCTGGGCGGTACCGGTAAAACCAGCGGCGATCGCCATCCAAAAATTCGTGAAGGGGTGATGATTGGCGCGGGTGCCAAAATCCTCGGCAATATCGAAGTCGGGCGCGGCGCGAAGATCGGCGCAGGCTCCGTGGTGCTCCAGCCCGTGCCGCCGCATACCACCGCCGCTGGCGTACCGGCGCGCATCGTCGGTAAACCAGACAGCGATAAGCCGTCCATGGACATGGATCAGCACTTCAACGGCATTCACCATACGTTCGAGTATGGTGACGGCATCTGAGATTTTGCCCGGTGGCGCTGCGCTTACCGGGCCTACCTTAATATGGCGCCCGGATACCCCAGCTGGCGCCATGCTTCATACACCACCACCGACACCGCGTTCGACAGGTTCATGCTGCGGCTGTCCGGCATCATCGGAATACGGATTTTCTGCTCAGCGGGCAGGGCATCCAGGATCGTGGCCGGCAGGCCGCGGGTTTCCGGGCCAAACATCAGATAGTCACCTGCCTGATAGCTCACGGCGCTATGCGCTGGCGTGCCTTTGGTGGTCAGGGCGAACATGCGCTGCGGCTTCTCTGCTTCCAGAAACGCGGCGTAATCGTGATGGCGAACGACGGCGGTAAATTCATGATAATCCAGCCCTGCGCGACGCAGACGTTTGTCGTCCCACGTAAAGCCCATCGGCTCAATGATATGCAGACGAAAACCGGTGTTGGCACACAGGCGGATGATATTGCCGGTATTTGGCGGAATTTCTGGTTCGAATAAAACGATGTTAAGCATGCTGCCCCCTTAATTGCGGGGGCAGAATAGCAGAAAAGAGAGGAACTACGCGACGCCGGGTTCCTGCGAGCGGCTGTAGAGCATTTTGTAGACGGTTGCCGCAGCGGCCACCAGAGCGGGCACGCTGAGGATCATTAAAATACTGTCTGCCTGCCACTGCATAGCGAGAAGCTGGGCGCTGGTCATGGTTCCCGCCACGCCGCCAAAGCGGCCGATCCCCTGCATCCAGGCGATGCCCGTCGCGCGGCACTCGGTAGGGTAAAAGGTGGCGGCCAGGGTTTGCATGCCCGATTGCGCGCCGTTCATCGCGATCCCCATCAGGAAAATCAGCCCGCCAAACAGAGCGATATGGTTATGCTCAATGCCCAGTAAAAGAATAAGGCCCATTGTCAGCACGAAACCACACGCGACCACTTTATGCGCTTCCCAGCGGTCCATCATCCAGCCCGCGAGCAGAATGCCTGCGGTGCCGCCGAAGGTGAACAGCGAGGTGAGCCAGGCGGATTCCGCCAGAGCATAGCCCATCCCCTGCATCAGCGTTGGCATCCAGCTAAGCAGGACGTAGTAAATCACCAGCCCCATAAAATAGGTCACCCACAGCATCAGGGTGCCGGGCAGCCAGGGCATGGAAAAGAGCTGCGACACGCTCCCTTTTTTAGACGCGACTTTCTCCTCCGCCAGGAAGAAGCCCGTGACGCTATCCAGCGTGCTGCGGGCGAACCGGCTGGCGATGCGGCGGACCTGCATGACGTCTTTCCCGCGCTGCACCAGAAACTTCACGGACTCCGGTAAAAACAGCGCCAGCAGCAGCGTTAAAACCAGCGGAGCAATCGCGCCGGTCAGCAGCACGCTCCGCCAGCCGTGGTGGGGGATAAGCCAGGAAGAGATCGCGCCACCGCCCGCCGCACCCAGAGGGAAGCCGCAGTACATGGTATTAATCGCCATGGCGCGACAGCGCTGGGGGGCAAACTCCGAGATCAGCGTGATGGCGTTAGGCATTGCGGCGCCGAGCCCCAGGCCCGTCAGAAAGCGCCAAAGCGTCAGGGTATTCAGACTTTGCGCCCAGGCCGTCCCCAGGCTCGCAAGGCCGAAGAACAGGCACGAAAAGACCAGCACGCGCTTGCGCCCCATCCGGTCCGATACCGGACCGGCAATCAGCGCGCCCAGCGATAGCCCCAGCAGCGCCGCGCTCAGCACCGGCCCCAGATCCTGTTTGTGTATCCCCCATTCTGCCGACAGCGTAGGCGCGATGTAACCCATCGCCGCCGTATCAAAACCATCGATCGCCAGAACCAGAAAGCCCAGCACAATGAGCAGCCAGTGAAACCCTGAAAAGGGACTCTCATCGATCACCTGCTGAATATTCACCTTACCTGAATACGCCATACGCTCCCCTCCGATCTGATGTTGTTTTTGTGTTCTTGTATTTGCTTGTCTATACAATTGCGGACGGCAGGGGGATGTCAAATTTTCTTATCCAATATGTTATCTGGATGTTATTTTTGGCGTAAAAAAGCGCCCGAGGGGAAAATCGGGCGCGAGAAAAAGGTGTATTAACGGAGGAGAATTTACGCCGCGTTTCCCTGAGCCAGGGGAGCCAGCGCCGCCGGTAATTTGCTTAACTCCTGCACCAGAGAATCCTTACTGATTTCGCTAATCGTTCTTGCACCTGTCAGCGTCATCGCCACCTTCATCTCTTTTTCGATCAGGTTGAGCAGATTCGCCACCCCTGCCTGGCCCGCCGTCGCCAGCGCATACAGATACGCGCGCCCCAGTAGTACGCTGTCGGCGCCCAGCGCAATCATGCGCACCACGTCCAGCCCGTTGCGGATGCCGCTGTCGGCCAGGATCGCAATATCGCCTTTCACCGCATCGGCGATGGCCGGCAGGGCGCGTGCGGAAGAGAGCACACCGTCAAGCTGGCGTCCGCCGTGGTTAGAGACCACAATCCCGTCTGCGCCAAAGCGTACCGCGTCGCGGGCATCTTCCGGATCGAGGATCCCTTTGATCACCATCGGGCCGTCCCAGAACTCGCGGATCCACTCCAGGTCTTTCCACGAGATCGACGGATCGAAGTTGTTAGCCAGCCAGCCAATGTAATCTTCCAGCCCGGTCGGTTTACCGAGGTATGCCGAGATATTGCCCAGATCGTGCGGACGACCGTTCAGGCCGACATCCCACGCCCACTGTGGGTGGGTCACGGCCTGCCAGTAACGACGGAGCGCAGCATTCGGGCCGCTCATGCCGGAGTGGGCATCACGATAGCGCGCGCCGGGAGTCGGCATATCGACGGTAAAGACCAGCGTGGAGCAGCCCGCCGCTTTGGCGCGCTCGAGCGCGTTGCGCATAAAGCCGCGATCGCGCAGCACGTACAGCTGGAACCACATCGGGCGCTTGATGGTCGGGGCGACCTCTTCAATCGGGCAGACGGACACGGTGGAGAGGGTAAACGGAATGCCTTTGGCATCCGCCGCAGCGGCGGCCTGCACTTCGCCACGGCGGGCATACATGCCGCATAAGCCTACAGGCGCGAGCGCCACGGGCATGGAGAGCGTTTCGTTGAACAGCTTTGTCTCAAGGCTCAGGTCAGACATATTCTTCAGCACGCGCTGGCGCAGGGCCACTTCCGACAGATCTTCCACGTTGCGGCGCAGGGTGTATTCGGCATACGCCCCGCCGTCGATATAGTGGAACAGGAACGGGGGCAAAATGCGCTGCGCCGCGGCGCGATAGTCACTGGCTGCTGAAATAATCATGCTTTGTTCTCCCTGGAAATATCACTGTCGCCAGGCAGACGGGTAATACGCGCCTGTCGGGCCTGGTCTTCATCGAATCGTTTAATGGTGGTGTGCACGAAACCGAGATGCGCCATCATCGCTTTGCGTGCGGCCTCGGCATCACCGGCCAGAATGGCGTTGAGCACCGCCTCGTGTTGTTCGGTCAGCTGGGCAAACACCGGCGGAACCAGATACATGCGCTGGCGGCTCTGTTTAACGGAGGATTGCAGCAGGTCGAAGAACCCGCGCATGGTCTGCAGAAGCACCACGTTGTGCGACGCCTCGGCAATCGCCAGGTGAAAACGGACGTCCGCCTGAGAGGCGATGTCCGGGTCGCTGCTTTGCGTGGCCTCAAAGCAGGCGATGAGTTTCTCTTTGTCGGCGTCGGTTGCCCGCATGGCCGCGTGCCAGGCGGTACTGGTTTCGATGGCGTGACGCGCTTCAAGGATGTCGAAGCTGTAGTCCGGGTCGTTCTCCATCAGCGTTTTCAGGGGCTGCACGATGTTTTGCTCGGACCAGTCGTCATGCTGCCAGCGCACAAAAGTGCCGCCGCCGCGACGGCTCACCAGCACGCCTTCGCTGACCAGCGTCGCCAGCGCCTCGCGCAGTGAATTGCGCGACACGCCAAGCTGGGCGGCGAGCTGGCGTTCGGCGGGCAACTTCATGCCCGCTTCAAGCTGTTGTTCTTCAATCAGCGCCCGCACGCGAGAGGCAATCTCGTCGGACAGGCGTCTGGGCATCACTATCATGGGATCATCCAGGTTAAGACATAGGCCTGCAGGGTGGTGATCACCCCGACCATGCAGGTGAATATCAGGCTGTGTTTCACGGTAAAGCGGAACAGATCCGACTCTTTACCGACCAGTCCCACCGCCGCACAGGCAATGGCGATGGATTGTGGAGAGATCATTTTCCCGGTCACGCCGCCGGTGGTATTCGCGGCCACCAGCAGGACGTCCGACACGCCAATCTGCTGGGCTGCCGTTGCCTGCAGCGCGGCAAACAGGGCGTTAGACGAGGTATCGGAACCGGTCAGGAACACCCCCAGCCATCCGAGGAACGGCGAGAAGAAGGTGAAGGCATGGCTGGTATGGGCCAGCGCCAGCGCCAGCGTTGATGACAGGCCGGAGTAGTTCGAGATAAACGCGAACGCCAGCACCATGCCGATGGAGTAAATCGGCAGCATCAGCTCTTTAATGGTCGCGGCAAAGGTCTGCACCGCGGCCGCAGGCTTCATGCGCAGCCACACCACGGAAAGGATAGCGGCAAACAGGATGGCGGTACCGGTGGCGGAGAACCAGTCGAATTTATAGACCGCGGCATACGGCGTAGCGGCGTGCACCACCGGCGGCATACGGGCGACCATCTTGTCGAGGAACGGTACGGAGATGTTAATCACCATGTCGTACAGCGCGCCGCCCGGGGCGAACAGGGCTTTAAACGGCGGAATGCTCCACAGGGTCACCGTTGCGGTCAGGAACAGGAACGGCGACCAGGCGCGGATCACCTGTCCTGCCGTATAGCCCGTACGGGCCAGGGTTTGATCAACCTGCGAGGCGCCCATGTCGGCGAAGCGGAAAATACGCACCGGCTGCCAGCGCTTCAGGAACAGCGTCAGACAGACCAGCGACACCAGCGAAGAGATGATGTCCGGCAGCTCCGGGCCGAGGAAGTTCGAGCTGAGGTATTGAGCGATAGCGAACGAACCGCCCGCCACCATCACCGCAGGCCAGGTCTCCTTCACGCCGCGCCAGCCGTCCATAATCGCCATGATCCAGAACAGGACGATAATGGTCAGGAAGGGCAGCTGGCGGCCAACCATCTGGCCGATCTCGAAGCTGTCCAGCCCGGTGACCTGTCCGGCCACCAGAATCGGAATACCCATCGCGCCAAACGCAACCGGCGCGGTGTTCACAATCAGGCACAGACCGGCGGCATAGAGCGGGTTAAAGCCCAGACCGACCAGCAGCGCGGCGGTGATCGCCACCGGTGCGCCAAAGCCTGCCGCACCTTCCAGAAACGCCCCGAAGGAGAAGCCGACAATCAGCATCTGCAGGCGCTGGTCCGGCGTGATGGAAAGAATCGACGAGCGGATTATGTCGAACTGCCCGGTTTTCACCGAGATTTTATAGACAAACACCGCCGCGATGATGATCCACGCAATTGGCCACAGGCCGTAGAAGAAACCATAGACGACGGAGGCCAGCGCGCGATCGACCGGCATTTTATAGAAGAACAGCGCCACCATCAGAGCGATAGCAACGGTATACGTCGCGGCGAGGTAGCCCTTCAGCTTGAGCTTAATCAGCGCAAAGAAGAAGAACAGGATCGGAAGCGATGCGATCAGGCTCGACAGCCAGATATTTCCGGCCGGGTCGTAGTTTTGTTGCCAGAGGCTCATGCAGGTCTCCTGGGGACCAGACAGCCTGCGCTGCGGGTGAGTCTCCGCTCAACTCTGCGTCACAGGTTGTGTAAAAGTGGTCCTGCCAATGTTGTGTTGTAGGGTTAATGACAATGAATGGTTAACCAAATGTTATGGTCAGGCAATGAGTTTGTGAGCGGAAATAATGGAATTGTGAACCGGGGAAGAAAGAAAAGGGGGATTGGTTGGGCCAATTTGAAGCAGGGTGGGGCCTGATGCCCTCACCCCGGCCCTCTCCCACAGGGAGAGGGGGAAGTATCAGAACGCGGTCTTACAAAAGCCCGTCATCTCTTTCAGGCCCATTTCGCGGCCAAGTTCGGTCATCGGGTGTACCACCACCAGACCACGGACGCTTTTTTTCAGCTTGCCCATGTCGGCCTGTTCTTTTTTGGTGATCGCGCGGCGGTGCGGCATGTTCATCAGCTTCTGCGCTTCTTTGCTCAGCTTCTGGCCCTTCACTTCGCGCAGGCGCTCGATTTCTGTTTCCAGCGTGGCGGCTTCTTTTTCCAGCTCGGCGTACTTCTCGGCGTAATCGACCAGTGACAGGCCAGCCATCTGGTGGCGGATCAGATCCAGACGGTCGCTCAGGCGTTTAATTTCGTTCTTTTCGACTTCTTTCATGACAAATAACTCTGAAAACGGGGAATTTACAGGGAAGGATACACCAATGTGAGCAGGCTTACTTCTGAAACGCTTTTTTTAAGCTGATTCGGGAAATCAGCTCAGTCAGGGAGAGCACCATCGTGGAACGGACAACCTGTTGATAACGCAGCTTTTGCATCGCGTAGAGCTCGGGGTCGCTGTTGTCAAAATGGGGAGCAGGGGGGAGCGCGCTGACGCAGTGCAGCTCGCCGAAGGGCCCCAGGATCTCATCATCGGTAAAGGTATACTCGTTACCGTCATGATTGAGCTCTTCGCGCAGCGCCATTAACAGCTCCGCATCTTCATACTCTTGTCGGTTGAGCACGCCAAGACCATAAATCAGCTTCAGACGCACGGATAAATCGCCCAGCGGTCCGTCTCCGTCCAGTAACGGTTCTACAGCATACTTTACCGCGTAGTCGTCTTTGCGAAACACCTGAAGCACCAGGATATTCACCGCCTCGGTCAGTAATTCGACGGCGGCAATCAGGAAGCTTCGTACGGTTTTGCCAGCATTCAGACGCTCAAGCACACGATTTTCAAAGGCCTGGGTTTGTTCCATTATTGCCTGCATATCTGACAATCTATTATCTGGGCGCAGGTTAACCTGCGCCTCACTGTGCATCATTTGGTTGCGTTGTATGCGTTAACCGCCTCCACAACCACGTCGCTGTTGGCGTCCAGACCGGAAATCTGCGCCAGCGCAGCCTGCGCGCCTTTGTCATCAATCAGCTGAGCCAGTTCCTGCGCCTGTGGGTCCTGCTCGCTGCGGTAGTGCATCGCGGCGGCAATCCCTTTCACCAGGTTGGCGTGCGGCAGGCCGTATTCCAGCGTGCCCAGCAGCGGCTTAATCAGACGGTCGCCCGCGCTCAGTTTGCGCAGAGGCTGACGGCCCACGCGCTCAACGTCATCTTTCAAATACGGATTTTCAAAGCGACCGAGGATTTTCTGGATGTATGCTGCGTGTTTATCAGCATCAAAACCGTAGCGTTTGATCAGCACCGCGCCGCTCTCTTCCATTGCCCCTTTCACCACCGCGCGGATCTTCTCATCGAGGATCGCGTCACGAATGGTCTGATGACCGGCCAATTTTCCGAGGTACGCGGTTATAGCATGCCCGGTGTTCAGCGTGAAGAGTTTGCGTTCGACAAATGCCATCAGGTTATCGGTTAATTCCATTCCCGGAATGGTCGGCAGGGCGCCTTTAAACTGGGTTTTATCAACGATCCACTCGCTGAAGGTTTCCACGGTCACTTCCAGCGGGTCGTTGGTGGCGGATTCAGACGGCGGAACGATGCGATCCACGGCGGAATCCACAAACCCGACGTGCGCTTCAACCCAGGCTTTGTCTTCATCTGCTACAGCGTTGAGCACGTGGCCTTTCAGCTGCGTGGTGCCGCGCACCATGTTTTCACAGGCGATGATGTTCAGCGGGGTGTCGATGCCCTGCGCTTTACGTTTTGCCAGGCCTTTCGCAACCGCAGGGGCGATGCGCTCAAGGACGACCGGACCCACGGCCGTGGTGACCAGATCGACGCTGGCGATCAGGTCGATAACGTCTTCCCCGATGCTGCTGACCGCGTTGACGCCGGACACCGTCTCAACCTGCTCGTTTTCACCGACTACATGGACCTGATAGCTATGACGCGCATTCAGGGCATCCAGGACCACCTGATTCACATCGGCGAATGTCAGCGTAATGCCCGCGTCTGCCAGCAGTTTACCGATAAAACCACGACCGATATTACCTGCGCCAAAATGTAATGCTTTCATAGTGTTAACCTTCATCAATGTTTTTACCCGAGAGGGCTGGGGTGAGGAACTTTTCCCCTCACCCTAGCCCTCTCCCCAGAGGGGAGAGGGAAGAGGACTTATTTGTTAAGAAGTGCCAGGACTTCTTCCACGCTGGTGGTGCTCGCCAGACGCGCAATGACAGATTCATCATCCAGCGCGTTGGTCAGGCTGGTAATCACCTGAATGTGCTCGTTGTTGCGAGCGGCGATACCAATCACCAGACGGGCGATGTCGTCTTCTTCTTCACCGAAGCGCACGCCCTGCGGATACTGACAAAATACGACGCCGGTTTTCAGGACGCGATCTTTCGCTTCAACCGTACCGTGCGGCACCGCGATGGATTCGCCCAGGTAGGTTGGCGTCAGTTTTTCGCGTTCCAGCATTGCGTCGACATATTCAGGCTGAACGTAGCCGCCTTTCACCAGCTGCTCGCCGGCAAAGCGAATCGCTTCTTCTTTGGTTGCTGCTGTGCGACCGAGGAAGATGTTTTCCGCACCCAGTTTGAACAGGTGGGCGTTGCTTTCGTCAAAGCTGTCCTGCAGGCTTGAGCGCACTTTCACTTCGTTGTCTTCGTGACGCTGCGCCGCAACCAGACGTTCGGTCAGGCTGGTGTACAGGCCGCTGTCGAGGAAGTTGGTCAGCGAGATGTGCTGTGCCTGCGGCACCTGACGCATGGCGCGTTCGGTCAGGTCGCGGTGCGTGATGACCAGGTCAACGTCCGGCGGCAGGCTGTTAATGGCGCTGTTGGTGACGGAGATGTTGGTCAGGCCCGCATCCTGCACTTTCTTACGCAGCACGCCTGCACCCATTGCGCTGGAACCCATACCGGCGTCACAGGCAACGATGATTTTACGCACGTGGCTCAGGTCGTTAGACACATCGCCAGCCGCCAGCGGGGTTGCGCCTTTGGATTCAGCTTTCATGTCGTGCATACGACGGGTCGCCGCTTCAATATCGTCGTCTTCTTTCACTTTGCTGGTTTTCAGCAGGATAGAAGAGACCACGAAGGAGACTGCCATGGCCGCACAGATGGCCGCGATGTTGGCGAAGTACGCCCCTTTTGGCGTCATCGCCAGCACCGCCAGGATAGAACCCGGAGAAGCTGGAGACACCAGACCGCCGCCCAGCACGCTCAGGGTGAACACGCCGGTCATACCGCCAAGGATAACGGCCAGGATCAGGCGTGGGTTCATCAGCACGTACGGGAAGTAAATTTCGTGGATACCGCCCAGGAAGTGAATGATTGCCGCGCCGCCAGCAGACTGCTTAGCGCTGCCGCGACCAAAGAACATGTACGCCAGCAGTACGCCCATACCCGGACCCGGGTTGGCTTCAATCAGGAAGAAGATAGACTTGCCGAGATCGTGAGACTGCTGAATACCCAGCGGCGAGAAGATACCGTGGTTGATGGCGTTGTTCAGGAACAGGATTTTCGCCGGTTCAACAAAGATAGACGCCAGCGGCAGCATGTCGTGCGCCACCATAAAGTTAACGCCTGCCGCCAGAATTTTGGACAGCACTTCAACCGCAGGGCCAATGCCGAGGAACGCCAGAATCGCGAGGATCATCCCGATGATGCCCGCAGAGAAGTTGTTCACCAGCATTTCGAAGCCGGATTTGATCTTACCATCAACCCAGACGTCGAATTTCTTAATCGCCCAGCCGCCCAGAGGACCGGCAATCATTGCACCGAGGAACATCGGCATATCCGCACCGACGATAACACCCATGGTCGTGATGGCACCCACTACGCCACCACGGTCACCGCCCACCAGACGACCACCGGTGAAACCGATGAGCAGCGGCAGGAGATAGGTAATCATTGGGCCAACAAGTTTCGCCAGCGTTTCGTTAGGCAACCACCCTGTCGGAATGAACAATGCAGTGATGATACCCCACGCGATAAACGCGCCGATATTTGGCATCACCATGTTGCTGAGGAAACGACCAAAGCTTTGAACTTTGATCTTGAAATCGGATGACATAAAACACCCCTTCTTCTGTTTACGCTTAGGCTTGCGGCCCGAGGTTTATTGTTAATGAGGCGGCAGAGGTAGCCGGGCCCTGTTCTGATGCTGTGAAATCTGGCACTGAATCGTTCAACTGTCCAGACAGTGAAAATTTGTGTGACGCATATCACGTAAAGGTAGGGGGTGTGGATGTCAATGAGGTGATCTTAGTCACAAAAAAGATGGGCAAAAAAAATACGACGGCGAGAAATGCGGCAAAAACCACCCTTTTATGTGATGGTTGTCACGATTTGGTTTTGTGGGTTTGTTTCTGGATTGTGACTGATTTCACAAAATATTTTTATGCAGATTTCTCCGGCTGCGATCGGCGGCAAACTCTGCTTAGCGATTCGGCGTCAGGATGGCATAGCGCGACACGTTAAGCTAAAAAACCACTTTTGAAGTGTGGTATGGCGAAAAGTTAAAACGTGGATTACGCTCATATTGTAAGGTTAAGTATATTATTATTCAGGATATATTTTGACACGCTTATAAACTTGCACGGAGATATTATAAAAAACGATACTCCCCGGCTCTGAAATAACCAGTATACCTTCTGTATTTCAAAATAAATTAATTAGGTTGCGTACTGTTTTATTAATTAAATGAGTTGACGTTGTTTAAGTGAGGAGAATATGTTTCTCAACTATTTTGCGCTGGGCGTATTGATTTTTGTATTTCTGGTTCTTTTTTATGGAATCATCGCCATCCATGACATTCCTTATAATATGGCCAAAAAGCGAAACCATCCGCATGCCGATGCGATTCACACGGCAGGCTGGATTAGCCTGTTTACGCTCCATGCCATCTGGCCGTTCCTGTGGATATGGGCCACGCTGTACCGTGAAGATCGCGGCTGGGGGATGCAAAACCACATCACCAAGCCTGATGAGGTTCCGGGCATGGATGCGCTGGCCAAACGCGTGGCCGAATTAGAACAAAAGCTGGCCGCGGTACAGCCCGCCGCTGATAAGAACACGCTGGAGCGCTAATCATGGATCTGTTAATTATTTTGACCTATGTGGCATTTGCCTGGGTGATTTTTAAAATATTCCGTATTCCGGTAAACCAGTGGACGCTTGCCACCGCGACATTAGGCGGGGTGTTTATTGTTGCCGGACTTATTCTATTAATGAACTATAACCATCCGTACACCTTTACGGCGCAAAAGGCGGTTATTTCTATTCCAATTACGCCGCAGGTTACCGGGGTGGTCAGTGAAGTGACCGATAAAAATAACCAGCTAATTAAAAAAGGCGAAGTGTTATTTAAACTGGATCCGGGCCGCTACCAGGCGCGCGTCGACAGACTCCAGGCCGACCTGGTGACCGCAACGCACAATATCGACAATCTGAAAGCGCAGCTTTCGGAAGCGGTCGCCAATACCACCCGCGTGTCGGCTGAACGCGATCGTCTGTTTAAAGATTATCAGCGCTACCTGAAAGGCAGCCAGGCAAAGGTGAATCCGTTTTCTGAAAGCGATATCGACAACGCGCGGCAAAATTATCTCGCACAGGATGCGATGGTGAAAGGCTCCGTTGCCGAACAGACGCAGATTCAAAGCCAGCTGGACAGCATGGTGAACGGCGAGCAGTCGCAGATTGCCTCCTTACGCGCGCAGCTTGCTGAAGCCAAATACAACCTGGATCAGACCGTGGTCCGTGCGCCAAGCGATGGCTACATCACCCAGGTGCTGATCCGTCCGGGGACGTACGCCGCCGCGCTGCCGCTGCGTCCGGTGATGGTCTTTATTCCTGAACAGAAGCGTCAGATCGTGGCCCAGTTCCGTCAGAACTCGCTGTTGCGTCTGAAGCCGGGCGATGAAGCGGAGGTGGTGTTTAACGCGCTGCCGGGCCAGGTGTTTACCGGTAAACTCACCAGTATTCTGCCGGTGGTGCCGGGAGGCTCCTATCAGGCGCAGGGCGCGCTGCAGTCGCTGACGGTGGTGCCGGGAACGGACGGCGTGTTGGGTACGATTGAGCTGGATCCGAATGCGGAAGTCGATGCGCTGCCAGACGGTATCTATGCCCAGGTGGCGGTCTACTCGGACCATTTCGCCCACGTCTCGGTGATGCGTAAAGTATTGCTGCGCATGACGAGCTGGATGCACTACCTCTACCTCGATCACTAATCCTTCCAGGGCAGGAATGCGACACGCGTACCTGCCCTTTTTTCATCGCTTGATCCATACTGACTTTTTTCCGGCATCAAGGATCAGGCAATGAAACTCATCGGTAGCTACACCAGTCCCTTCGTGCGAAAAATCTCGATTCTCCTGCTGGAGAAAGGGATTGAATTTGAATTCATCAATGAACAGCCCTACAACGCTGAAAACGGCGTCGCGCAGTACAACCCGCTGGGGAAAGTCCCGGCGCTGGTGACGGACGAGGGCGAATACTGGTTCGATTCCCCGATTATTGCGGAGTATATCGAGCTGCTGGGCGTTGCCCCGGCAATGCTGCCGGCTGACCCAAAAGCGGCGCTGGCGCTGAAGCAAATTGAAGCTCTGGCCGATGGCATTATGGATGCGGCGTTAACCTCCGTGCGTGAACAGGCCAGGCCCGCCGCCCAGCAGTCGGAAACGGAACTGTTACGCCAGCGGGAAAAAATCAGCCGCAGCCTGGACAGGTGCGAACAGCTTATCCGGGAGGGAAAGATTCAAACCGACAGCCTGAACCTGGCAACTATCGCTATCGCCTGCGCCATCGGCTATCTCAACTTCCGCCGGGTTTCCCCTGGCTGGTGCGTCGACCGTCCGCTGCTGGTGAAACTGGCAGACACGCTTTTTAGCCGCGAGAGCTTTGCCCGTACCGAACCGCCAAAGGCTTGATGCGGGTTATAACACTTCGGCGTCGGAGGCGGTACAATCCCTCCACATGTTAACTCCCTCTCCCGTCGGGAGGGGGGAAGATATTTACTCGCCAGGCGCTTTCATGACTACTCATCATTCGCTGTACAGCCAGATCCCCGCTACCGACCGCCTCCTTCGCGAGCCCCGCATTCATGCTGCCGTTGAGCGCTTCGGCCATACCGCGACGGTGGAGATGTTACGCCTGCTTCAGGACGAAGCCCGATGCGCTATTCAGGCAGAAAACGCCTTGCCCGACTGGTGCGCGGCGTGGGAGCAGGAAGTTGAGCACCGGCTGGATGAGAAAGCGCAAAGCGCATTACGCCCGGTGATTAACCTGACCGGTACCGTGCTGCATACCAACCTGGGCCGCGCGCAGCAGGCGGAAGAGGCGGTGGCTGCGGTTGTGCAGGCCATGCGGGCGCCCGTGACGCTGGAGTACGATCTGGACGGCGCCGGACGCGGGCATCGTGACCGGGCGCTGGCGGACCTGCTGTGCCAGCTGACCGGCGCGGAAGATGCCTGCATTGTGAATAACAACGCCGCAGCGGTGCTGCTGATGCTGGCGGCGACTGCCAGCGGCAAAGAGGTGGTGGTTTCCCGCGGCGAGCTGGTGGAGATTGGCGGGGCGTTTCGTATTCCGGACGTGATGCGCCAGGCGGGCTGCACGCTGCATGAAGTGGGCACTACTAACCGTACCCATGCGAAAGATTATCGCGCGGCGGTGAATGAAAATACCGCCCTGCTGATGAAGGTCCACACCAGCAATTACCATATTGAAGGCTTCACCAAAACGGTTGAAGAGGCAGAGCTGGCGGCGATTGGCCGCGAACTGAATATTCCGGTGATTGCCGATCTCGGCAGCGGCTCGCTGGTGGATCTGAGCCTTTACGGGCTGCCGAGAGAGCCGATGCCGCAAGAGATGATTGCCGCAGGCGTTAGCCTGGTCAGCTTTTCCGGCGACAAGCTGCTGGGCGGGCCGCAGGCCGGGATTATCGTCGGCAAGCGCGAGCTGATTGCGAAGCTGCAGCAGCATCCGCTCAAGCGCGCCCTGCGAGCCGATAAAATGACGCTTGCCGCGCTGGAGGCGACGCTGCGGCTCTATCTCCATCCGGAGAAACTGGCCGACCGCCTGCCCACGCTGCGTCTGTTAACCCGCGATGCCGCCTCGATTCGCGCCCAGGCCGAATTACTGCTGCCGCGCATTGCCCCGCACTACCCCGATTTTGACGTTCGCATTGAACCCTGCCAGTCGCAGATTGGCAGCGGTTCGCTGCCGGTGGACAGGCTGCCGAGTGAAGCGCTCACGTTCACCCCGCGTGACGGGCGCGGCAGCCACCTTGAAGCCCTGTCGGCGCGCTGGCGTGGCCTGCCTGCGCCGGTTATCGGGCGGATTTACGATGGCCGAATGTGGCTGGATCTGCGCTGCCTTGAAGATGAAGAGCGATTTCTGGAGATGTTGTTGAAATGATTATTGCCACCGCCGGTCATGTCGACCACGGAAAAACCACGTTGCTGCAGGCTATTACCGGCATAAACGCCGACCGCCTGCCGGAAGAGAAAAAGCGCGGCATGACCATCGATCTGGGCTATGCCTACTGGCCCCAGCCTGATGGTCGCGTGCTGGGTTTTATTGATGTTCCGGGGCATGAAAAGTTTCTGTCCAACATGCTGGCGGGCGTGGGGGGTATCGATCATGCCCTGCTGGTGGTGGCCTGCGATGATGGCGTTATGGCGCAAACCCGTGAGCACCTGGCGATCCTGCAGCTGACCGGTAACCCGCAGCTGACCGTGGCGCTGACCAAAGCCGATCGCGTGGATGACGCACGCGTCAGTGAGGTGCGCGAAGCGGTACAGGCGACCTTGCAGGAGTATGGTTTTGCCGATGCCCCGCTTTTTGTCACCGTGGCGACAGAAGGGCGCGGTATCGATGAACTTCGCCACCACTTACAGCAGCTTTCGTCGCGTGACCACGCCAGCCATCACCGCTTCCGTCTGGCAATTGACCGGGCGTTTACCGTCAAAGGCGCGGGGCTGGTGGTGACCGGTACGGCGCTGAGCGGTGAAGTGAACGTAGGTGATACGCTCTGGCTGACGGGCGTTAACAAGGCGATGCGCGTGCGCGGCCTGCATGCGCAAAACCAGCCCGCGGAGCGTGCTCATGCCGGGCAGCGGATCGCGCTGAACATTGCCGGGGATGCGGAAAAAGAGCAGCTTAACCGCGGCGACTGGCTGCTGGCCGATGCCCCACCTGAGCCGTCTGAACGCGTCATTGTTTCCCTGCAGACAAACGTGCCCCTGACCCAATGGCAGCCGCTGCATATTCACCACGCGGCCAGCCATATCACCGGGCGCGTGTCGCTGCTGGAAAACGATCTTGCCGAACTGGTATTCGATTCACCGCTCTGGCTTGCAGACAACGATCGTCTGGTTCTGCGTGATATTTCCGCGCGGGAAACGCTGGCCGGGGCACGGGTGGTCGCGCTGAATCCACCGCGACGCGGCAAGCGTAAGCCCGAATATCTGCAGTGGCTGGCAGCGCTGGCGCAGGCCAGCGATGATAACGCCGCGCTGCGGGTGCATCTTGAGCGCGGTGCGGTGAGCCTGCGTGATTTTGCATGGGCACGCCAGCTGAGCGAGGAAGGATTACGCCTGCTGGCCCAGCAGCCGGGCTTTATTCAGGCTGGAAACAGTCTGCTAAACGCCCCGGTTGCTGCGAACTGGCAGCGTAAGATACTGAACACGCTCGCAACATACCATGAACAGCATCAGGATGAGCCTGGCCCGGGCCGTGAGCGTCTGCGGCGCATGGCGCTGCCGATGGAAGACGATGCGCTGGTGCTGCTGCTGATTGAAAACATGCGCGAAAGCGGGGCGATCAAAAGCCACCACGGCTGGCTCCATCTGCCGGATCACAAGGCCGGGTTCACCGCAGAGCAAGAAGCGGTATGGCAAAAAGTGGCCTCGCTGTTTGGCGATGAGCCGTGGTGGGTTCGCGATCTGGCCCGCGAAACGAATACCGACGAGCAGGTGATGCGTCAGGTATTGCGCCATGCGGCGCAGCAGGGGCTGATAGTCGCGATCGTGAAAGATCGTTATTACCGTAACGATCGTATTGTGGCCTTTGCGAACCTGATCCGCGAGCTGGATCTGGAGCGGGGCTCTACCTGCGCAGCCGATTTCCGCGACCGGCTGAACGTGGGCCGCAAGCTGGCGATTCAGATCCTGGAGTATTTCAACCGCATCGGCTTCACCCGCCGTCGCGGTAACGATCATTTATTGCGCGATTCGTTATTATTTCCTGAAACTCCGTGACCCCCGTCGTAAAGCCGTTACCGGTTGGCGAGAAAATCGCCAGCCGGAACTACCCTTGATGTACACCAACAGCAAGGAGACGGTCATGACAAACAATCCTCCCTCATCGCGTATCCAGCCCGGCGAGTATGGTTTTCCCCTCAAGCTGAAGCCTCGTTATGACAACTTTATTGGCGGCGACTGGGTAGCTCCCGTCGACGGCGAATACTATTCCAACCTGACCCCCGTAACCGGCCAGCCGCTGTGCGAAATAGCCAGCTCCGGCAAGCGCGATATCGATCTGGCGCTGGATGCGGCGCACAAAGCGAAAGATAAATGGGGCCACACCTCCGTTCAGGACCGCGCGGCTATTTTGTTCAAAATCGCCGACCGGATGGAGCAGAATCTGGAGCTGCTGGCGACGGCGGAAACCTGGGATAACGGCAAGCCTATCCGGGAAACGATGGCGGCAGACGTGCCGCTTGCCATCGACCACTTCCGCTATTTTGCCTCCTGCATTCGCGCTCAGGAGGGCGGAATAAGCGAGGTTGACAGCGACACCGTGGCGTATCACTTCCACGAGCCGCTGGGCGTCGTCGGGCAAATCATTCCATGGAACTTCCCGCTGCTGATGGCGAGCTGGAAAATGGCGCCCGCGCTGGCGGCCGGGAACTGCATTGTGCTTAAACCGGCGCGTCTGACCCCGCTCTCGGTGCTGCTGCTGATGGAAATCGTTGGCGATCTTCTGCCGCCTGGCGTGATTAACGTGGTCAACGGTGCGGGCGGTGAGATAGGGGAATATCTGGCTACCTCGAAACGGATCGCTAAAGTGGCGTTTACCGGGTCGACGGAAGTGGGCCAGCAGATTATGCAGTACGCCACGCAGAACATCATTCCCGTGACCCTGGAGCTGGGCGGGAAATCCCCGAACATCTTCTTCGCGGACGTGATGGAGGAAGAGGATGCTTTCTTCGATAAAGCCCTGGAAGGGTTTGCGCTGTTTGCGTTTAACCAGGGCGAAGTCTGCACCTGCCCAAGCCGCGCGCTGGTGCAGGAGTCCATCTATGAGCGCTTTATGGAGCGGGCCATTCGCCGCGTCGAGTCTATCCGCAGCGGTAACCCGCTCGATAACGTCACGCAGATGGGGGCGCAGGTCTCGCACGGACAGCTGGAAACCATCCTCAACTACATCGATATCGGCAAGAAAGAGGGGGCGGATATTCTGACCGGCGGTCGCCGTAAGGTGCTCGGCGGGGATCTGCAGGAAGGGTATTATCTGGAGCCAACGATCCTGTTCGGTCAGAACAACATGCGCGTCTTCCAGGAGGAAATTTTCGGACCGGTGCTGGCTGTAACCACCTTCAAAACGATGGAGGAGGCGCTGGAGATTGCCAACGACACGCCGTATGGCCTGGGAGCCGGCGTCTGGAGCCGCAACGGTAATCTGGCCTATAAAATGGGCAGAGGCATTCAGGCCGGGCGCGTCTGGACCAACTGCTACCACGCCTATCCTGCGCACGCGGCATTTGGCGGTTATAAGCAATCGGGCATCGGGCGTGAAACCCACAAGATGATGCTGGAACATTATCAGCAGACGAAATGTTTGCTGGTCAGCTACTCCGATAAACCGCTGGGGCTGTTCTAATCGCCCAGCTCAGGCCGTCCATGGGCGGCCTGAGCAATTTGCTGGCGCAGGCAGTTCAGAACGCCATCCAGAACGTATTGCACGCGCCAGGGCTGGTATTCGCGTTTGCGGAAAATGGCCGTCAGATCGAGCCACCACTCTTCCTGATGCGGGAAGCAGGGAACCAGCATCCCTTGCGTTAATTCTTTTTTCAGACTCTCTTTTGGCGCAAAAACAATCCCAAGATTATTTCTTGCCAGCTCCAGGGCCGTCTGCGTATTGTCGCAAATATAATTACCGGTCACCCGGTAGTCATGCACGCTATCACTGCCGTGCACGCGGAAACGCCAGATGTTTGCATCATCGATCAGCATGGAATCAATGAGAATACAGGAGTGATTAATTAAACCTTCAGGTCCCGTTAAGGGGTGTTTATTTAAATATTCCAGGGTAGCGAATGCCGTAACAGAATATTTTGTTAACACGCTGGCAACCAGACTTTCGTCTTTCGGCGGCGCATAGGTAATTAAAATATCGCAGTCATCCGGAAAAGAAACGCCTTCTGAAAATTCATTCCGATCCAGGTTATAGGTTTTCAGGGAGATGCGGATGTCACCGATATCTTCTATCTGATGGATCACGTGGCGCGCGAGATAGGTTACGATACCTGTAGGGGCATAGATCGTGACCTTTCCGCGCTTTTCATGCTTGTAATCAGCAATAAAATTAACGAGTTGACTGTTCTTATCCAGCGTGGCATCAATGTACGGGAGTAACGCTTCCCCAAACTGGGTCAGGGCCAGCTGGCGCGTGGTGCGCTCAAAAACCTTGAGTCCAACCCGCGTTTCAAAATCAGACAGATATTTACTGACGTTGGCCTGCGCCATGCCCAGCAGGGCGGCGGCATCACCAATGCTGTGGGTGGCTGCGATGACGGATATAATTTTTAACTCGCGCGGCTTTAGCTGTAATTTATTCATCATGCACACCCATCTATATGATTTTGTATATAATATTATATAAACCGCAGCGTTGCATTGGCAAATTTGTAACCATTATTATGCGCCTCGCTTGTTTGGCATTTTAATGGATTACATGTAATGACTATTAAATACAATTTACTCATCGCTGCCACGTTATTTGCAACATCCTCAGCAATGGCCGGTGACTTTTCACTAGGAGCGGGGGCTGTATTTAATGAGTCTCCTTACAAAGGCTATAACGAAAATACTACCGCAGTACCGTTAATTAGCTACGAAGGCGATAGCTTTTATGTTCGCCAGACCACGGGCGGATGGATCCTGTGGAAAGACGCAAAAAATGAACTCAGCCTGACCGCATCGTGGATGCCGCTGCATTTCGATCCTGATGACAACGACGACCATCAGATGAAAAAGCTTGATGAGCGTAAAGCTTCTGCCTTCCTCGGCGGCGCGTACTACCGCCACGAAAGCTGGGGTTCGCTGAAAGTGGCGGTCTCGGGCGATGCCACGGATGAAAGCGGCGGTATGATCGGCGAGGTTTCATACTTCCGTCCAATCAGGATGGAACGCCTGACCCTGACGCCCTCTGTCGGTATTTTCTATAGCGACGAAAGCTATAACGACTACTACTACGGCGTATCCGGAAGCGAGTCTCGCCGCTCAGGTCTGGATGAATACACCGCCGGTGACAGCTGGACGCCATACGTTGGCCTGGCGGCCAAATATCAGTTAACCCAGAAGCTGTATCTTAACGCCAGCGCGGTCTACACCGTATTGCCTGACGACGTGAAGAACAGCCCGATGATCGACCGCGACGACAGCTTCGCGCTGATGACCGGCCTGACCTGGCGTTTCTGATGCGCTAAAGCCGGGTGGCGGCTTCGCCTTACCCGGCCTACATGGACTGCCATCGCAGTTTTACGTAGGCCCGTGCAAGCAAAGCGCCGCCGGGCATATTTGAGAGTACCGATCTCCCGTTTTCCCTTCCCGTCATGGCTTCCTCATTAATATTCCTGATACGCTAATGCGATCTGCGCCATCAATAAAGGTGTGCATCATGTGTATCATGCTTAAAGAAAATCAAACCGGGCACTCTCGCCCGTATTTGGCGACAGGCGTTAATTAAGCACGGATATCAGGAGTCGTTATGTTTTATCCGGCTTACATTCATTCTGACTTCGACGGTAGCGCCAGCGGCTATCTTAAAAGAACCGGATTTTAACGTGCGCGAGGCGTAACACATGAACCGATTTATCATGGCGGATGCGGAAAAATGCATTGGGTGCCGCACCTGCGAAGTGGCCTGCGCGGTGTCGCATCAGGACGGCGTCTCCGCTAATGCCTTTTCGCCCCGCCTTCGGGTGGTTAAGGGAAGTTCATACACTACGGCAGTGGGTTGCCATCAGTGCGAGGACGCGCCTTGTGCTAACGTCTGTCCAACCCATGCCATCAGCCGTACGGCGGGAGCCTGGCTCGTTGAGCAGACGCGCTGCATTGGGTGCAAAAGCTGTGTGGTGGCATGTCCGTTTGGGGCGATGCAGGTGCGCCTGGAGGGAAATAAGGCGCAGGCGCTGAAATGTGATTTATGCCTGCATCGCGAAGGCGGACCGGCCTGCGTGGAGGCCTGTCCAACCCACGCGTTGCGCTGCGTTGACCCTGCCAGGATTCGGGCTGAAAAGCTTACTGCATTTTATTGAAATTCCACGTAAACGTCAGACTGTAGCGCCAGTCCCTGTTGCGACTGTCTGTCGGAACATCCCCGACGGGTCGTGCCGCCTCCACCGTGACGCTATAGTGGCGCGTATCGCCTATCATCACCCCGGCAGCCACTGACCCGAGCCGTTGATGAGGCAAACCGGACGTGTTAAACCAGGTTTGCGCGGTATCGGCCAGGATATAGGGTTGGATGGTGGCAAGCCAGGTGCTCTCTTTTCGCATCTTGATATAGCGCAGTTCTACCTGCCCGCCGTAGCCGTAATCACCGCTTGCTTCACTGTCCTGATATCCACGGCCAAAGCGCTGGGCACCGAAGCTAACGCGTTCGGGCTCTGGCAACGTGTTATTTGACCAGTCTCCCTCCCAGGATGTTGATAGCCGCCATTTATCGGCAAACAGCCAGGCTGCGTCTAAAAAGCTTTTTGTGAGCGTAAAATTAATATCGGGTTTAGGCGCTGAGACGATATCGGCACCCATCGCATCAATACCCTGTCGTACGTTGAGTCTGCCGCTGATGCTGGCGGTTGTGAATTGATGTGCACCATTGATACCCACTTCCAGCGCCGGATAACGCGCGTGTTGGTTGACGGAGTCCAGACTGTAGGTTTTGCCCTGCAGTCTGGCCTGCAGGGCATAGTCATCCTGGCGGTCGGTATAATCAAAACCGCTGGTCAGATTAATTTGTGATTTTTGCGTCAGCAGCAATGGATAGCCAAACGTCACGCCGCCGTTGTATTGCGTGGTTTTTTGCTTCGAATCGACCTGAATATTATTGGGCAAAGTGAGCAGGGGGGAAAAATCCCGCGGATTTTCACGGTAATAGCTGCCTTTGATCTGCATCGTCAGCCCTTCATCGTTTAAAAACTGCTGCCAGTTCAGACCCACATAGTTTTTTCGCGTGTTGCTATCTAACGGTATAAGCGTAGCCACGCCAAGCTGATCGCCATAGCTTGTCAGGTTGCTGAGCGTCCCGTTCAGCATCATTAAATCTTGCCCTTTACGGGTGTCGATCGTGGAGGCGATATTCCAGCTCCGCTCCTCATTACCGGTTATCTGCATCGCCGCCGCGCCATAGATATTGGTTGGCAGCTGCGCGTTGGCCGTGACCGGAACGTTCGGGGTGCGGGTCATCAGCTGGCTATATCGATCGAACGTATCCTGAGACAGCGGTTTTTCCGCCATGATTTTTTCTGACAAGCGTTTAAGGCGCGCGGCGATATTGGGGTTGTTACTGGTTATGTCGCTGTGCGCCACGTACCCTTCGACCAGGACAATTTTAATATTTCCCTGCTGGAAATTATTATCGGGCAGCCAGGCATAGGAGAGCGGAAAACCGTCGGCCTTGTAGCGCGCCGTAATATCATTTACCAGCCCCGTAAGCGTTTTTAGCGGCACGGTTTTTCCGGCGTAAGGCCTGAAGGGTTTAAGTAATTCCTGCAAGGGATAACGCGTGCCGCCAATAAACTGAATGTGATGAATGGTAATGGGCGTTTCAGGCGTCAGCGTTGACTGCGGTTTTTCTATTTTGACTTTCGGCTGTGGGACGGTCTCAGTCTGTTCTGGGGCAACGTTACGAGAAACTTGCGCCGGGTTATCAGGGTTAATAATAGAGGGCAGTGTATCGGCGCGGGCCATGCTCAACACAACCAGCCCCGTCAGCGAAAAAAGGAAATGGTTTTTCATCGCGCTATCCCTGTTCATCATTCCCGGTTAGGGGGAGTGTCGCTGTACGAAGCGCCCCTGAAGCAGGGGCGCAGAAAGGCAATAACCGTTTTACTGTTTTGGCGTCAGTAGACCGGTGGTTAACGTGTTGTTGTGCTGGCGGTAACGCCCGACGTCAGGGTATTGAGGGTTGTATTGACCGTCACACCCAGGCTGTTGTTCGTGGCCGCCACATTTGCATTAGCTGTGAGAGCGCCTGATCCTCCTCCGGTCGTCGAGGTGGCGGGTTTCACTAGCGTACCGGTATCCGTCACCGTCTGGCCGACGTTTTGAACGACCTGACCTACGCCGCTAAGCCAGCTATTACTGCTGCTAACGTTGGTACCTACGCCGCTCACGGTGTTTCCTACCTGCGTCAGCAGGCCGTTGACCGGAGTACCCAGACCTGTTGTGGTGCCCACGCTTTGCGTCACGCCTTGTACTCCGCCCAGCGTCTTGTTCACCACAGTCGTCGTATCGGTTGTTACCTGAGCTACCGCAGGGCTACTGACCGTGTTGGTTAAACCTGTGCCGGTGTTACTGACTAACTGCCCGGTACTGTTTACCACGCTGCCCGTCAGGCCTGTTACGCCGCTAACCGGTGTTCCCGATGTCGAACTTGCCAGGCCCGTGCCTACCGTAGAGACGGTATTGCCCAATGAGGTGACCGACGTGGTCACGCCCTGAACCGTCGTACCAACACCGTTCGCGTTGCCCGGATCGCCAATGCCGGAGGTGACGCCTGTTCCCACGGTAGAGACGGCGCTGCCAACACCGCTGACGGTGGTTGAAACGGTTGATGTGACAGGATTATTTGTCGGGATCTGGCTTCCCAGGCTGTCCACCGTAGAGCCGACGCTGGTCATCGTTTTACCGGCATCACCCAGCACAGTATTCACGCCTGCAGTGGTTGTGCCGCCACTGCCCGTTCCGGTTCCTCCGCTGCCGTTACCTCCGGTTCCCGTTCCTGAGCCCGAGCCTGTCCCTGAACCTGAGCCAGATCCGTTACTGCCTGAACCACCATTGTTAGCCGTTGTGCCACTTCCATCACCCGAGCCGGTATTACTTCCGGTTGCAGGGTTATTTTTGGCTGTTGAGTGAGATCCGCCACCGCTTCCACTGCAGGCAGAAAGAGAGAACGCGAGCAGTACCGCAGCAGCAATTACGCTGATGCGACTAGCATTATTAGGTAGCATAAAAATACTCCACGCAATAGAACGCCGAGCGGCGTATTAGTGAGTATATGCAGTATTTTAAAAATGCACACAGACTCGCTTCGAGGATATTTTTTTACCAGCGTTGTTTGTTTTAAATCTTATATAACAATGAGTTGATTAAGTTATTATTTAATGTCTACTTAATTATTTTTGAATTACTATAGTGCCATTAAAACAACAGGAATTATCCTAAATAATCCCTTTAAATAATAGGGCAATAAAGCTGAAGGATATATCCTTTATAAAATATATAGATCACGATAAAAATAAGGCTCTTCATCCGAAGAACCTTAATATTTAACAATTGCCTTCGCGCCAGGCTTTTTCAATTTCTTCGGCGAGAATTTTAACACCCGCTTCGATTTTTTCCGGATCGGGTACGTAGTTCATGCGCATGCACTGGTGCGTATGCGGCCACGGCTTATCCAGTCCCGGGAAGAAATAATCGCCCGGTACCATCAGAACGCCGCGCTTTTTCAGGCGCTGGTAGAGCAGTTCGGTGGTGACAGGCAAATCCTTAAACCACAGCCACAGGAAAATTGCTCCTTCAGGTTTGTGGATCAGGCAGCGTTCTTCCGGCAAATAGCGGCGAAGTATCGCAATCGTCTCCTGAACGCGCTGGTAATAGAATGGCTTGATCACATCATTCGACAGACGCAGCAGGTCGTTGCGCTTAATCATTTCACACATCATCGCCGGGCCAATGCCGCCCGGTGAAAGGCTGATAATGCCGTTCATATTGGTAATGGCGGTGATGATTTTCTCGTTGGCGATGATGATGCCGCAGCGGCTGCCCGGCAGACCCAGCTTAGAGAGGCTCATGCACAGGACAATGTTCGGGTTCCACAGCGGACGTGCTTCGCTGAAGATAATGCCCGGGAACGGCACGCCGTAGGCGTTATCGATCACCAGCGGAATGCCGTGCTGATTCGCCAGCGCATCCAGCTTCATCAGTTCGTCGTCGGTGATCACGTTGCCCGTTGGGTTAGTCGGGCGCGATACGCAGATCATGCCCGTCTCTTCACCAATATGCAGGTGTTCAAAATCGACGTGATATTTGAACTGGCCTTCCGGCAGCAGCTCGATGTTCGGGCGCGCGGAGACGAACAGATCCTCTTCCAGGCCGGAATCAGCGTAGCCGATATACTCCGGTGCTAGCGGGAACAGCACTTTTTTGGTGGTGCCGTCGGCGCGACGCCCTGCGAACAGGTTAAACAAGTAGAAAAACGCGCTCTGACTGCCGTTTGTCAGTGCAATATTCTGTGGTTCGATATCCCAACCCAGCTCGTCACGCAGCATTTCGGCGAGGAGTGCCAGCAGTTCGGTTTTACCCTGCGGGCCGTCGTAATTGCAAAGCGCATCGGTTGCTTTGCCGCTTTCCAGCATCTGAGCGAGCAGCGTCTGGAAATAGGTATTCATCTCCGGGATTTGAGCCGGGTTTCCGCCGCCGAGCATGATTGCGCCCGGTGTGCGCAGCCCGTCGTTGAGATCCTCCATCAGGCGAGTAATGCCTGAATGGCGGGTAAATTTGTCGCCGAAAAGTGAAAACGTCATAGCAGGTGATCTGTCGAGCTTATTTTGAAAGTGGGTAACCATAACGCTAGCACCGTGCTGGTGCAAATCGGGTGATGTGGTCGGATTTGTTGTTTTATAGGGCGGAAGTGTATTTGTGTAGTGAATAGTTCTGGTGGGTTTCCCCTCACCCTAACCCTCTCCCACAGGGAGAGGGAACTGGAGTGTGTCGTTATTGATTACCTGCCCATACCACCATCACCTTATCGCCCTTGTGCTCGCGCACGAAGCCATACCCCTCGTTCAGCGACAGCGTGGTTTGTTTGCCTTCACCAATCGCCGGATGGCGGGCGCGGAACTGACCCAGCGTTTGCCAGTGGGCGACGGTTAGGGCCTGCTTGCCCGTGACGTCCTGCCAGTTCATATCTGACCGGGTGCCCTGTAATGGATCAGAACCCGTCGGACCGAACGGACGCTCGGATTCATCACCGTAATAGATTTGTACGCTGCCGGGTGCCAGCAGAAGCAGCTCCGCCGCGCGCTGGCCCCCTTCGCGGAACAGACGCGTATCGTGTGATGAGAGATAGCTCAGCACGTTGAAGCTTTGCAGCTTTTCCGCCATCTGCTGCCAGGTGAGATCCATATCGGCCAGACAATCCACCGCTTTTGCCGCCTGCTCCTGATAGTCAAAGTTGATCATCGCATCAAAACCGTGGCGGTAATAATCGCTTTGCATCACCCCGTGGCCCCAGGACTCCCCGGTCATCCAGAACGGTGCGTTGTCGAGCTTTTTGTCCGGGTTCGCCCCTTTCCAGGCGGCCAGCGCCTGGCTTGCCTGGTCTTTCAGCTGTTGCCAGGCCGCAAGCTCAACGTGTTTCGCCGTATCCACCCGGAAACCGTCGATGCCGTAGTCACGTACCCACTGGCTGAGCCAGTGGGTCAGATAATCGCGCGGGGTATATACGGGGATGGCCTTCGCGTGGGTGTCGGGCTTGTGTTGGTAAAAGTTAGGCAATCCGGAAGGCGTCGTGGATTCCGTTTTCAGATCCGGCAGAAATGCCAGCGACATGGTCAAATCGTCGAAGCCGGGGTTGTCGTAATCGCCGATGTCCGTGCGGATCCATTTTTTGCCCCACCATTTCTCCCATGCGGCTTTGTCGCTGAAGTTGATGTAGTCGTTAAAGCTGTGCCAGCTTTGGCCCGCGCCCGGCTTCCAGTCCGTCCAGCGTTCTCCCAGCGTCTTTTTCAGCTCATCACCCTGAAGGTACAGGGCACCAAACTGAAATTCCTGCATGTCTGCCAGCGTGGCATAGCCAACGTGGTTCATGACGATATCAAACAGAACGCGGATCCCGCGCTTGTGCGCTTCGTCGACAAGATGGCGTAAATCATCTTCGGTTCCCATGTTGGCGTCGAGCTTCGTCCAGTCCTGGGTGTAGTAGCCGTGATAGGCGTAATGCGGGAAATCTCCTTTTGTGCCACCGCCTACCCAGCCGTGGATCTGCTCAAGCGGAGAGCTTATCCAGAGCGCGTTCACCCCCAGCTGCTGTAAATAATCGAGCTTGCCGGCAAGTCCTTTGAGATCCCCGCCGTGGAAGGTGCCAATCTCCTGCATACCGTCTTTATGACGACCGTAGCTGTTGTCGTTGCCCGGGTCACCATTCACATAACGGTCGGTCAGCACAAAATAGACGGTGGCGTTTTGCCAGCTAAACGGCGCAGGCTTGTCGGTTTCGGCGCGCTCAAGCAGCAGCAGGCCGTTACCGTGGGCGGCTGGCTGCAGGGTGATTTTTCCATTCTGCACCGTCGCCGTCTGTTTACTGTAGTAGTCGCGCACGACGGAGCCTTCCGGGAAGGTACTGCTGACGTCCAGCGTCAGCGGTTTACCGTCCCACTTCGGACACTGGCGGATGACGTTTGCAACCGGCTGTTCTGCGGCACTCTGAATCGTCAGCAGCAGGGTGGGCGTGCCGGAGCGGGTATCAATCCGCATCTGGTAGTCACCGTCGCGAAAAAGGCGCCACTGCGGCGGCGTGCCATCACAGGGCTTGAGCGACAGCATCTCATTGAGTTTTATCGCGTCCGCAGGCTGCCAGCACGTCTTGTCAAAACTCAGCGTCAGAGGACGCGTACCCTTCGCAAGCTTTGCCTGGCTGGTGAAGACCCCGGTGCCTTCGGCGCTAAATGCGCTAAACCCCGGCGATGACCAGTCGGCATGCGCCAGTGCGGGTAACATCAGAAAGGCTAATGCGGTACGTTTCATTCCTTTTTCCTGTCGCGGCATTTTTGACCAGTGTGCCATCAGGCGAGGGGCAAAAACTCATCCCCTGCCGCTTTCTGCCGGGAGGAAGCGTGAGGATGAGTGATCTCGCGCAAAATTAGGTAGTTATCTGCGATAGCGCACACAGTTTTTGTGGAATGATGTTTTTATGAGCAAGTTTCAGGTGACATAGTTTCGGAATTGGACTATTTCTATACGTGCTCTTGAAGTCTATTTTTGATATGATTTGAGATTCCGCTCTCAAATTTGTGAAAAAAATAAGGTGTTGGGATGATTACATCCGACCAGGAGACCTAATGATATCGACTCCCATTCGACGATATGGGGCTGCGATACTCATGTTACTCACCACGGCATTTTCGGGTGAGGTGCTTGCGAAGACGCACACGGATACAACGAGTAAGAAAGCCCACGTAATAAAGACGACAAGTAGTAAGGTTAGCAGTAAACAAGAGTATTCTCGCAATAGTGCAAAGAGTAGTTCACTTCCTGATTTGCGAAAATACCCTTCCGGAACACCAAGGAAAAAAGCGTTTCTCCGGACGGTAATGCCTTACATCACGAGTCAAAATGCCGCGATTACTGCGGATCGTAACTGGCTGATTTCCAAGCAGTACGATAGCCGCTGGTCGCCGTCAGAGCGCGCGCGTCTGAAAGATATCACGAAGCGCTACAAGCTGAGCTGGAACGGTAACACGCGTCGTGTGCCGTGGAATGCTCTCCTTGAGCGTGTGGATATCATCCCGGGCAGCATGGTTGCGACCATGGCTGCTGCCGAAAGCGGCTGGGGTACTTCTAAGCTTGCGCGTAGCAACAACAACCTTTTCGGCATGAAATGTGTGAAAGGTCGTTGTAATAATGCCCCTGGCAAGGTGAAAGGCTATTCGCAGTTTGAATCTGTGAAAGATTCCGTCAGCGCCTATGTGGTGAATCTGAACACGCATCCGGCCTACTCATCGTTCCGTAAATCACGCGCTCAGCTGCGTAAAGCGGACCAGGAAGTGACGGCCAGTACGATGATCCACAAGCTGAAAGGTTATTCGACAAAGGGACAGAGCTATAACAACTATCTGTTCGCCATGTACCAGGATAACCAGCGTTTAATCGCCGCCCATATGTAATCTAAAAAAACGCCTTCCACTGGAAGGCGTTTTCTTTTCTATATCAGCACCTCGCTGTAGCGATCCCGATACTCCTTCGGCGTGGTCTCATACTCCTTGCGAAACACGGAATAGAAATATTGCAGAGACGGGTAACCGCACATCTGCGAGATTTCGTTGATCGACAGCGACGTGGAAATGAGCAGGCTGCGTGCTTTCTCCAGCTTTTCAGCATGGATGACGGCATGAATGGTTTCGCCCACCTCTTCTTTAAAACGCTTCTCCAGATTCGAACGCGAAATGCCCACCGAATCCAGCACCTGATCGACCTTTATCCCTTTGCAGGCGTGGTTGCGAATGTAGTGCATGGCCTGAATGACGGCCGGGTCGCTTAAGGAGCGATAATCGGTTGAGCGACGTTCCACGACGCGGACAGGAGGCACGAGCAAACGCTGAAGCGGCAGAGATTCTTTATCGAGCAGACGATGCAGCAGCTTCGCCGCCTGATAGCCCATCTGACGCGTGCCCTGAGCAACGGAGGAGAGCGCCACGCGAGACAGATAGCGGGTCAGTTCTTCGTTATCAATGCCTATCACGCACAGCTTTTCGGGCACCGGAATGTGTAAATGTTCGCAGACCTGCAGCACGTGCCGCGCGCGAGCGTCCGTCACGGCGATAATACCGGTTTGGGGCGGCAGCGTTTGCAGCCAGTCCGCCAGGCGGTTTTGCGCGTGCTGCCAGTTTTCCGGCGCGGTCTCCAGCCCCTGATAGACCACGCCACGGTATTTCTCCTGCGCGACCAGCTGGCAAAACGCGTGCTCGCGTTCGACGGCCCAGCGCTTGCCGCTGGTGGCTGGTAACCCATAAAACGCGAAGCGATGGACGCCTTTCTCTTTTAAATGAAGAAAGGCGGCCTCGACCAGGGCATGGTTATCGGTGGCAATGTAGTGGACCGGCGGATAGTGTTCGGGCGAATGGTAGGAGCCGCCGACGCCCACTATCGGGACGTCGACGTCGGTCAGCAGCTGTTCGATGACGGGATCGTCATAATCGGCGATGACGCCATCGCCCAGCCAGTCTTTAATGTTCTCCAGACGGGTGCGAAAATCTTCTTCAATAAAAATATCCCATTCGGATTGCGACGCCTGCAAATATTCACCAACGCCTTCCACCACCTGACGGTCGTAGGCCTTATTGGCATTGAATAACAACGTAATGCGGTGACGCTTTTCAAACATGGCTCACTTCCCAATTAAGTCACAATACGGTTATCAGGCCCGTCGCTTGGTGGCCGAATCCATCCAGACTGCCAGTAAAAGAATGGCCCCCTTGACGATATACTGCCAAAACGTCGGGACGTCCATCATACTCATCCCGTTATCCAACGACGCCATGATAAATGCCCCCATGACCGCGCCTGCCACGCTCCCGATACCCCCTGCGAGGCTGGTGCCGCCAATGACGCAGGCGGCGATAGCATCCAGCTCGGCGATGTTACCGGCGGAGGGCGAGCCGGCGCCCAGACGCGAGCTGAGGATCAGCCCGGCGATAGCGACCATCAGGCCGTTAATGGCGAAAACTGCCAGCTTGGTACGTTCGACATTGATACCTGAGAGGCGGGCAGCTTCAAGGTTGCCGCCTATGGCATAAATACGGCGGCCAAACGCGGTGCGCGTCGCCATAAACATACCGGCCAGCAGTAAAAGCGCCAGCAGCAGGACGGGGGTCGGAACGCCGCGATAGTCGTTTAAAAGCCAGATGGCGCCCAGCACAATGACCGCCGTGAGCGCCTGACGCCCCACTACCGACGTTGACGCTGGAGAAGCCAGCCCCAGCGCCTGACGGCGCATGCGTCCACGCCACTGCCACGCGACAAACCCCAGCAACCCCACCACACCGAGGGTAAAGCCCACGGTATCCGAGAGGTAACTCTGGCCAATCTGCGACATGGCTGCACTGGTCGGGGAGACGGTGGTGCCGTTAGTGATGCCGATTAAGATCCCGCGAAAGGCCAGCATCCCCGCCAGGGTGACAATGAACGATGGCACCTTACGGTAGGCAACCCACCAGCCGTTCCAGGCTCCCAGTACCAGACCCAGCACCAGCGTGACCGCCACGGTCAGCGGCAGTGGCCAGCCGAGCCAGACGTCAAAAATCGCCGCCACGCCGCCGAGTAGGCCCATCATCGACCCGACCGACAGGTCGATCTCCGCGGAGATAATCACGAACACCATGCCCACGGCCAGAATGCCGGTGATGGCGGTCTGGCGGAGCAGGTTAGAGACGTTACGTGCGCTTAAGTACGAGCCATCGGTCATCCAGGTAAAGAACAGCATGATGACGATAATGGCCGCGATCATCACGAAAACCTGCAGGTTAAGCGCTTTTAGCCCCGCGAACGCACCGGGCGTCGGAACAGCGACTTTGATATCAGACGGATTGCTTTTCGACATGACGTTCGCTCCTTAAAGCGGCTTCCATCACCTGCTCCTGCGTCAGGTTCTGGTTAATCAGGTTGGCTTTCAGTTTTCCCTCATGCATGACCAGCACGCGGTCGCTCAGTCCGAGCACTTCGGGTAATTCAGACGAAATGACAATGACGGCAATCCCTTGCTGTACAAGCTGATTAATCAGTTTGTAGATTTCATATTTGGCACCGATATCAATCCCGCGCGTTGGCTCATCAAGAATTAATATGCGTGGATTGAGAAGCAGGCAGCGCGCCAGAATCGCCTTCTGCTGGTTTCCCCCGCTCAGACGGCCAATAGCCAGTTCCGGCGAGGAGGTTTTGACCTTCAGCCGGGCAAGCGACTGGAGGATGCACTGCTGCTCGGCGGCGTCGTCCAGGCTGCTCAGCGCGCCGGAGAACCGATCGAGTGCCGCAAGCGTAATGTTTTTACCCACCGCCATCACCGGTACGATGCCGTCTTTCTTACGATCTTCCGGCACCATGGCAATACCGTGGGCAATCGCCTGCTGGCAGTTGTCGATTTTCACCGGCTGGCCGTCGATATAAACCGTGCCCTCCCAGCGCCCCGGCCACACGCCAAACAGGCACTGTACGGCTTCGGTGCGTCCGGCACCGACGAGGCCGGCAATCCCAAGAATTTCACCGCTGTGAAGGGAAAACGAGACGTTATTGACGCGCTTGATGTGGCGGTTAACGGGGTGCCACGCGGTCAGGTTTTCCACGCGCAGCACTTCATCGCCCTTAGCGTGAGGCTCATTCGGGTAGAGCGCCGTCAGCTCGCGGCCCACCATCATGGTGATGATGTCATCTTCGCTCATCCCGGTGGCTTCACGTGTGCCGATGTGCTGCCCGTCGCGGATCACGCAGATGGTGTCCGAAATGGCTTTGACCTCGTTCAGCTTGTGCGAAATGTAGATACAGGCGATGCCGTGGTTTTGCAGATCGCGGATGATGTTGAGCAGAACCGCGGTTTCCTGTTCGGTAAGCGAGGCCGTTGGCTCATCAAGGATCAGCAGCCTGACCTGTTTATTTAGCGCCTTCGCTATTTCGACCAGCTGCTGTTGACCCAGGCCCAGATCCCCCACGCGGGTATCCGGTGAAATGTTGAGGCTCACCTGCGCCAGCAGCTTTTCGCAGCGGAGCGTCATGGTGTCGTAATCCAGCATGCCGCGGTGGGAAATTTCGGCCCCGAGGAAGATGTTCTCCAGCACGGTGAGATGCTTCACCAGCGCCAGCTCCTGGTGGATGATGGCGATGCCTTTGCGTTCGGTATCGCGGATGTGTGTCGCCTGAATCACTTCACCGGCAAAGACGATTTCGCCTTCGTAGCTGCCGTGTGGGTAGATCCCGCACAGCACTTTCATCAGCGTCGACTTGCCCGAGCCGTTCTCGCCGCACAGTGAAACCACTTCGCCGGGGTTCAACCGGAGGCTAACGTTGTCGACGGCTTTCACCGTGCCGAAGCGCTTGGTGATGCTTTTCATTTCAAGTAAATAGGGCATAACCGCTCCACATAACCCGAGGGAAGAACAGTACAACGTGATGCGCCCCCGCAGAGCAGGGGCCGCGCCGGATTACAGTTCGCTCTTCTTGTGGAAACCGTCTTTAACCACGGTGGCGTCAATGTTCTCTTTATTGACTTCAATCGGCGTGAGCAGGCGAGCCGGAACGTCTTTCAGGCCGTTATTCAGCGTTGCGTCTGCTTTAGGTTGTTTGCCATTGCCCAGCTCCACGGCGATTTCCGCCGCCGTATTGGCCAGCTGGGTAATCGGTTTGTAGACCGTCATGGTTTGGGTGCCTGCGATAATGCGTTTTACGCCAGCCAGATCGGCATCCTGTCCTGAAATGGCGACTTTTCCGGCCAGCCCCTGTGCGCTCAGGGCCTGGATAGCGCCGCCTGCAGTGGCATCGTTGGAGGCCACAACCGCATCAATTTTGTTGTTGTTGGCCGTCAGCGCGTTTTCCATAATTTTCAGCGCGTTTTCTGGCAGCCAGCCGTCGGCCCACTGATCGCCAACCACTTTAATTTTCCCGTTGTCGATGTACGGCTTAAGGACTTTCATTTGCCCTTCGCGGAACAGTTTGGCGTTGTTATCTACCGGAGAGCCGCCCATCAGGAAATAATTGCCCTGAGGCACTTTGTCGATCAGGCTTTGCGCCTGTAATTCCCCGACTTTTTCATTGTCGAACGAAATATAATAATCAATATCCGCATTATTAATCATGCGGTCATAGGCCAGGACTTTTATGCCTTCCTGTTTGGCTTCTTTCACCACGTTACTTAATACCTGGCCGTTATAGGGGATAATGACCAGAACATCGACGCCACGGTTGATCATATTCTCGATCTGCGACATTTGTGTTTCTTCGTTGCCGTTAGCCGACTGAACAAACACGCTAGCGCCGAGGGATTCTGCTTTCTTCACAAAAATATCGCGATCTTTTTGCCAGCGCTCCAGGCGCAGGTCGTCAATCGCCATACCAATTTTGACCTCTTTGGCATGTCCTGCAAAGCTTGCAAGGAGAAGCGTAGTGCAGAGCGTTAGAGTCAGGTTCTTTATCTTCATAATTATTAGGCCTTTTTGTAGGGGTATGTGTTGCTGAGATAAAAGAAACATTCACTACTGAGACGCAGCAAATTTTTAACGCGGAAAGGCGGGCTGGCAATTACAGATTTTTATCTTCTCATTATGATATTTGGTTTATTTCTGAATTTATGACCGCGATCGGATTTTAAAATACGTAACGTCTTAATTACATTTGATTCTGGAATACGCGCCGAAAAATAGTTTGTCTGCGCATTATTTTGCGAGCCAGCGCACAGTTGTGCATTCTCTCAATAGCAGTGTGAAATAACGTAATTGAGCAACCCAAAATGTCTATTCACTATTACTCCTGTATCAACGACTCGCCGCATACCCTGATTATGGAGCTCAATATGCAAGCTTATTTCGACCAACTCGATCGTGTTCGTTACGAAGGCCCAAAAACGACCAATCCTCTAGCATTTCGTCACTACAACCCGGATGAGCTGGTGCTGGGTAAGCGCATGGAAGATCATCTGCGCTTTGCCGCCTGTTACTGGCATACCTTCTGCTGGAACGGCGCCGATATGTTCGGCGTGGGTTCCTTTGACCGCCCGTGGCAGCAGCCGGGTGAGGCCATTGAGCTGGCAAAGCGCAAAGCCGATGTCGCATTTGAGTTCTTCCACAAGCTGAACGTACCGTACTACTGCTTCCATGACGTGGACGTGTCGCCGGAAGGCGCGTCGCTGAAAGAGTATCTGAACAATTTTGCGCAGATGGTGGATGTACTGGCGGCGAAACAGCAGCAAAGCGGCGTGAAGCTGCTCTGGGGCACGGCAAACTGCTTCACCAACCCACGCTACGGCGCGGGCGCGGCAACCAATCCGGATCCGGAAGTGTTTAGCTGGGCAGCCACGCAGGTGGTGACGGCAATGAACGCTACGCATCAGCTGGGTGGCGAGAACTATGTCCTGTGGGGTGGCCGTGAAGGTTATGAAACGCTGCTGAACACCGACCTGCGTCAGGAGCGCGAGCAGATTGGCCGCTTTATGCAGATGGTTGTCGACCATAAGCACAAAATCGGCTTCCGCGGCACGCTGCTGATTGAGCCGAAACCGCAGGAACCGACCAAGCATCAGTATGACTACGACGTGGCGACGGTGTATGGCTTCCTGAAGCAGTTCGGTCTGGAAAAAGAGATCAAAGTGAACATTGAAGCCAACCACGCCACGCTGGCGGGCCATTCTTTCCATCACGAGATCGCGTCTGCGATTGCGCTGGGCATTTTCGGCTCTGTCGATGCGAACCGTGGCGATGCACAGCTGGGCTGGGACACCGATCAATTCCCGAACAGCGTGGAAGAGAATGCGCTGGTGATGTACGAAATCGTCAAAGCGGGCGGTTTCACCACCGGCGGCCTGAACTTTGACGCCAAGGTGCGTCGTCAGAGCACCGACAAATACGATCTGTTCTACGGCCACATTGGCGCGATGGACACCATGGCGCTGGCGCTGAAAGTGGCGGCTCGTATGATTGAAGACGGCGAGCTGGATAAACGCGTAGCGAAGCGTTACAGCGGCTGGAACAGTGAGCTGGGCCAGCAAATTTTGAAAGGGCAGTTATCACTTGCGGAAATCGCGAAGTACGCTGAACAACATCAGCTGGCGCCGCAGCACCAGAGCGGGCATCAGGAACTGCTGGAAAATCTCGTAAACCACTATCTGTTTGATAAGTGATTGAGCTGAAGATGCACGTAGGCCCGGTAAGCGTTAGCGCCACCGGGCATTTCTGTTAAAGGAGTCACCGTAATGTATATCGGGATCGATCTTGGCACATCGGGTGTGAAAGCCATCCTGTTGAGCGAGCAGGGCGACGTGTTAGCAACGCAGACGGAAACGCTGCAGGTTTCACGTCCGCATCCGCTGTGGTCGGAACAGGATCCGGAACAGTGGTGGCAGGCGACGGACCGCGCAATCAAAGCCTTAGGTGAGCAGCACAGCCTTCGTGACGTGAAAGCGCTGGGAATTGCCGGACAAATGCACGGCGCTACGCTGCTCGACAGCCAGCATCGCGTGCTGCGTCCAGCGATCCTCTGGAACGATGGCCGCTGTGCGGAAGAGTGCGCGCTTCTTGGGGAACGCGTGCCCAATTCCCGGGAGATTACCGGCAACCTGATGATGCCCGGCTTTACTGCGCCCAAATTGCTGTGGGTGCAGCGCCACGAACCGGAGATTTTCCGTCAGGTGGCGAAAGTCCTGCTGCCGAAAGACTATCTGCGTTTTCGCATAACGGGCGATTTCGCCAGCGACATGTCGGATGCCGCGGGCACCATGTGGCTCGACGTGGCGAAGCGCGACTGGAGCGAGGCGATGCTGGATGCCTGCCATCTGACCCGGGAACATATGCCCGCGCTGTACGAAGGCTGTGAGGTGACAGGCGCGCTGCTGCCAGCCGTTGCTGAGCGCTGGAATATGCCTGCCGTACCGGTGGTGGCCGGGGGCGGCGATAACGCGGCGGGCGCTGTCGGTGTCGGCATGGTTGAGGCGGGCCAGGCAATGCTGTCGCTGGGAACGTCCGGCGTCTATTTTGCCGTCAGCGACGGGTATCGCAGTAATCCTGAAAGCGCTGTGCACAGTTTCTGTCATGCCCTTCCCGGGAAATGGCATTTGATGTCGGTGATGCTCAGCGCGGCATCCTGCCTGGACTGGGCGGCAAAACTCACCGGCATGGCCGACGTTCCGGCGCTCATTTCCACAGCCCAGCAGGCGGATGACGCTGCGGGTACCGTCTGGTTTTTACCGTATCTTTCCGGCGAGCGTACGCCGCACAACAACCCGGAAGCGAAAGGGGTGTTCTTTGGCTTAACCCATCAACATGGCCCGGCAGAACTGGCGCGTGCGGTTTTGGAAGGCGTGGGCTATGCGCTGGCCGACGGGATGGACGTGGTGCACGACTGCGGCCTGAAACCGACGAGCGTCACCCTGATTGGCGGCGGTGCGCGAAGCCCTTACTGGCGACAGATGCTGTCTGATATAAGCGGGTTGCAGCTGGATTTCCGCACCGGGGGGGACGTCGGGCCCGCGCTCGGTGCCGCGCGTCTGGCGCAGATAGCCATTCATCCGGAACAACCGCTTTCGCAACTGTTGCCGCAGCTTACGCTTGAACAGGCGCATTTGCCTGACGCGGCGCGCCATGCGCGGTACGCGGAGAGGCGCGACGTGTTCCGCAAAATCTACCAACAGCTGCTGCCGCTGATGTCGTAAATACGCTTGTCCGGGAGAGGCACGAGGATGTCCTTTTTTGGTCTGTGCGTGCCTTCATTTCCTTGCCAGTATGGTGTCACACCCACTGGCGAGGAGAACCATCATGTCACGCATTGCATTAATCAACATCGATACTCAGCAGTCATTCCATCACCGCAATTACTGGCAGGAGGACGAAATTCCTGCCTTTCAGCAGGCGATGCTGGGGCTGATTGAAGGCTGTCAGGCGCACAATATTCCGGTCGTTGATATTTTTCACGTGGATGAAGACGGTCCTTTCACCCTCGAAAGCGGCTATGTCAAACCGATGGCCTTTTTACGTCATCAGCCGGATGTGGTTTTCCAGAAACACGTCCATAATGCCTTCACGGATACCGGGCTTGACCGCTGGCTGCGCGAGCGTGATATCAACCAGCTGATTATCTGCGGCATTCGCACTGAACAATGTTGTGAAACCACCGCCCGGGTGGCATCCGATCTGGGTTATGCTGTGACCTTTGTTAGTGAGGCAACGCTGACGTTTCCCATGACGTACAAGGGGATAACCCTTAGCGCAGCGGAAATTCGCCATCGTACCGAGACGGTACTTTCCGGGCGTTTTGCCGAGATTAAAACGGTAGCGGAGACGCTGGAGTCACTGTAATGCGCATCGACGTCTGGTTCGTGATGTTGCCCGGGGTGCTGTCATTAGACATGACCGGCCCGGCAGAAACCTTTGTGCTGGCAGGCGACGCGTTTCGCCTGCATTACATTGGCCCGCAGCCGGAGGTTCCGACGTCCATTGGCCTGACGATGAGCGGCATTCAGCCGCTGCCGGAGCGTCTGCCGGAAGGCAGCCTGCTGGTGCTGCCGGGTGTGAGCGACTCCCGCAGTCAGTTCTCAACGCCACAGGCGCAGCAGATCCAGCACTGGCTGATGCGCCTGCAGCCGCAGATCCAACGCCAGGAAATCACCGTGATGTGCGTCTGTTCAGGGGCCTTACTGGCGGCGAAATCGGGCCTGTTGAACAACCGACAGTGCACGACCCATCATGACGTTATTAGCCGTTTACGCACCGCGGCCCCCACGGCGACGATTAAAGAAAACCGCATCTTTGTGCAGGATGAGAATATCTGGACCAGCGCGGGGATCACGTCAGGCATCGATCTGGCGCTGCACATGATTAACCGCCTGTGCGGCCCCGAAAAGGCGCTGACCGTGGCGCGTGAGATGGTGGTCTGGTTCCGTCGTTCCGGTGACGATCCCCAGCTCTCTCCGTGGCTACGCTACCGCAATCATCTTCACCCGGCGATTCATCGGGCGCAGGATGCGCTCACTGCCGAGCCGCAAAAAACGTGGAGCTTGCCTGACATTGCCGCACTGGCGCACGTCAGCCCGCGTCATCTCACCCGGCTTTTCCAGTCACATTTAGGGATTAGCGTTCGCGATTATCTGGAACAGCTGCGTCTGGCGGTGGCGGAGCAGTGGCTATTGCAGGGGCGCGGCGTGGAGCAGGCTTCACTGGCGGCGGGGTTTTCCTCCCCTCGCCAGTACCATCGCGCCCGGCAGCGAAGCATTAGCTGACGAAGCGGCGAACGTCTATTTTTTGCAGCAGCATCGACAGCAGCAGGCTGATCGCCAGCGTGGCGGCAAAAATCCAGACGATATCCAGCACCGGCCAGCTTTTTAGCTCAATGCCTCTCGTGCGCAGCGCGTGGATCACCAGCGCGTGAAAACCGTAAATCCCGAGAGAGTGCCGCGAGATAATACTCAGCACGGGAAGGGCGCGCGCGTTCAGGGTATTTTTGGCAAGCGTGAGCAGCGAAACGGCACAGATAAAGACCATCGGCCCGCAATAGAGATACCAGGTATCGGCAAAATTGCCGCGCCACTGCAATTCGTGCAGCGTCCCGCGTGAAATCACCACCACGCCAGCGATAAACAGCGCCCCGCAGAGCCAGTTCAACCCGCGTTTTTGCGTGTCCATCATCCCGATGGCGCGCCCCAGCATGCCGTAAAGCACGTAGTAAAAAGTATCGCCGTTGATATAGAGATTGACCGGCAGCCACTCAAATCCGTCGATTTTCTGTGAGAGCGTATTCGGGTTGGCGACAATGCCGATAACCACCATCAGGGCCAGAAGCATTTTACCGCTGACGTTTTTTACCTGGATGAGCGGGGAGACCAGATAGATAACGATAATGGCGAAGAAGAACCACAGGTGGTAGAACACCGGTTTTTGCAGCACGTATTTCAGCGATAACCCGGCGTTAATGGAGGTGAACAGCGTGATATAGAGCAGGGCAACGGCGCTGTAGAACCCCAGGCAGGCCGCGATGCGGATGAAGTGCCGCGGCTGCGCGCTACGTTCGCCAAAAAAGAGAAAGCCGGAAATCATAAAGAATAGCGGCACGCTGACGCGTGACGCAGAGTTGAGAATATTGGCGATATCCCAGTTAACGGGGCTGATGCTGTGGGCATTCGTGACGTACCAGGTCGTCGTGTGGATCATGACCACCATCAGACACGCTATTCCTCGCAGGTTATCAATCCAGTTAATTTTTGACTGCATCAGTTCCTCGTATTCCCTGTAAATTGAGTGTGACTGCCATTGTCCAAAAGTCTTCGCTTGGAAAATTCTGAGTTTTATTCAGTAGGCTTGTAGGGAGGCCGCGAGATTCGCAGAATGCCGGACCGTAATCTATAAAAGCTTTGATACTAAAAATAACAGCCACTGACCAGGGCGGTAATAAAAATGATGATGAAGCGTGTGGCGTCACTCTTTCTGCTGTTGAGCCTGGCGGGATGCAGCGCGCCGCAAGAAGCACCTGTGCAGAAAGCGCAGCAGGGTAAAATGAGCCCGGAACGTTCACTGAATATGGAAGCGCTCTGTAAAGATCGGGCCGCTCGCCGCTATAACTCTGACGTACAGAAAATTGATGTCACCGGGTTTGAGCGTTTTCAGGGAAGCTATGAGCTGCGGGGACATACGTCGCGCAAAGAGGGCTTTGTCTGCTCGTTTGATGCGGACGGTCAGTTTTTACACCTCTCCATGCGCTAGCCTGCTCGTATAATCAACAGCCAGACGCCGTCAGCGTTCTGGCCGGAAGGCTTATTTCCCCAATTTTCCCTAAACAACCCCGTTTCGTACTGTATATCTTGCAGCCAGCGGGTATACTGGTCCCTTCCATTTAAAACCACACGTATCCAGCACGAAATACTATGCAAAAGTTTGATACCAAGACCTTCCAGGGCCTGATCCTGACCTTACAGGATTACTGGGCTCGTCAGGGCTGTACCATTGTTCAACCTTTGGACATGGAAGTCGGCGCCGGCACTTCACACCCGATGACCAGCCTGCGCGCGTTGGGGCCAGAGCCAATGGCGACCGCGTATGTGCAGCCTTCCCGTCGTCCGACCGATGGTCGTTACGGTGAAAACCCGAACCGTCTGCAGCATTACTATCAGTTCCAGGTGGTGATTAAGCCATCACCAGACAACATTCAGGAACTGTACCTCGGGTCGCTGAAAGAGCTGGGTATGGATCCAACCATCCACGACATTCGTTTCGTGGAAGATAACTGGGAAAACCCAACGCTGGGTGCCTGGGGTCTGGGTTGGGAAGTGTGGCTGAACGGCATGGAAGTGACCCAGTTCACTTACTTCCAGCAGGTTGGCGGTCTGGAATGTAAGCCAATCACCGGTGAAATCACTTACGGTCTGGAACGTCTGGCGATGTACATTCAGGGCGTAGACAGCGTTTACGACCTGGTCTGGAGCGACGGCCCGCTGGGTAAAACCACCTACGGCGACGTGTTCCATCAGAACGAAGTGGAGCAATCCACCTATAACTTCGAATACGCGGATGTGGACTTCCTGTTCACCTGCTTCGAGCAGTATGAGAAAGAAGCGCAGCAGCTGCTGGCGCTGGAAACTCCGCTGCCGCTGCCTGCTTACGAGCGTATTCTGAAGGCCGCCCACAGCTTCAACCTGCTGGACGCCCGCAAAGCCATCTCCGTGACTGAACGTCAGCGCTACATTCTGCGTATTCGTACCCTGACCAAAGCCGTTGCAGAAGCTTACTATGCGTCCCGTGAAGCCCTTGGCTTCCCGATGTGCAACCGAAACAAATAAGAGGCGGCCATGTCTGAGAAAACTTTCCTGGTGGAAATCGGCACCGAAGAGCTGCCACCAAAAGCCCTGCGCAGCCTGGCTGAATCTTTCGCTGCGAACGTGACCGCCGAGCTGGATAACGCTGGCCTGGCACACGGTAAAATTGAGTGGTTTGCTGCACCGCGCCGTCTGGCGCTGAAAGTGGCAAATCTGGCGGCGTCTCAGCCGGATCGTGAAGTCGAAAAACGTGGCCCGGCGATTGCCCAAGCGTTTGACGCGGAAGGCAAGCCGAGCAAAGCGGCTGAAGGCTGGGCGCGCGGCTGCGGGATCACCGTTGATCAGGCCGAGCGTCTGACCACGGATAAAGGCGAATGGCTGCTGTATCGCGCGCACGTGAAAGGTGAAAGCGCGGAAGCGCTGCTGCCTGACATGATTGCCACGTCTCTGGCGAAGCTACCGATTCCTAAGCTGATGCGCTGGGGCGCCTCTGACGTGCACTTCGTGCGTCCGGTGCACACCGTGACCCTGCTGCTGGGCGATACCGTTATCCCGGCCACCATTCTGGGCGTGGCGTCCGATCGCGTGATCCGCGGCCACCGCTTTATGGGCGAGCCAGAGTTCACTATCGACAATGCCGACCAGTATCCGCAGATCCTGCTGGAGCGCGGTAAGGTCATTGCCGACTACGAGCAGCGTAAAGCCAAAATCAAAGCGGACGCGGAAGACGCGGCGCGCAAGATTGGCGGTAACGCAGACCTGAGCGACAGCCTGCTGGAAGAAGTCACCTCTCTGGTTGAATGGCCAGTTGTGCTGACGGCGAAGTTCGAAGAGAAATTCCTGGCCGTTCCGGCTGAAGCGCTGGTATACACCATGAAGGGTGACCAGAAGTACTTCCCGGTCTATGCCAACGACGGCAAGCTGCTGCCAAACTTCATCTTCGTGGCGAACATCGAATCGAAAGATCCGATCCAGATTATCTCCGGTAACGAGAAAGTGGTGCGTCCACGTCTGGCAGATGCGGAGTTCTTCTTCAATACCGACCGTAAAAAGCGTCTGGAAGATCATCTCCCGCGCCTGCAGACCGTGCTGTTCCAGCAGCAGCTGGGTACGCTGCGCGACAAGACCGACCGCATTGCGGAGCTGTCCGGCTGGATTGCCCGTGAAATCGGTGCAGACGTCAACCACGCGACGCGTGCAGGCCTGCTGTCCAAGTGCGACCTGATGACTAACATGGTGTTCGAATTTACCGACACCCAGGGCGTGATGGGCATGCACTACGCGCGTCACGATGGCGAAGCGGAAGACGTGGCCGTCGCCCTGAACGAGCAGTATCAGCCGCGCTTTGCGGGTGACGAACTGCCGTCCAACCCGGTTGCATGTGCCGTCGCAATTGCCGATAAGATGGACACCCTGGCGGGTATCTTTGGTATCGGTCAGCATCCGAAAGGCGACAAAGATCCGTTTGCGCTGCGTCGTGCTGCGCTGGGCGTGCTGCGTATTATCGTTGAGAAGAACCTGAACCTCGATCTGCAGACCCTGACCGAAGAAGCGGTGCGTCTGTACGGCGACAAGCTGACTAACGCGAACGTTGTGGATGATGTGATCGACTTTATGCTCGGTCGTTTCCGCGCGTGGTATCAGGACGAAGGCTACACCGTTGACACTATTCAGGCGGTGCTGGCGCGTCGTCCAACCCGTCCGGCTGATTTCGATGCGCGTATGAAGGCGGTTTCCCACTTCCGTACCCTGGAAGCGGCATCTGCCCTGGCCGCGGCCAACAAGCGCGTATCCAACATTCTGGCGAAATCCGACGAGACGCTGAACGAGCGCGTGAACGCCGCGACCCTGAAAGAGCCGGAAGAGATCGCTCTGGCGATGCAGGTTGTGGTGCTGCGCGACAAGCTCGAGCCGTACTTCGCGGAAGGTCGCTACCAGGAAGCGCTGGTGGAGCTGGCCGAGCTGCGTGACGTTATCGACGCCTTCTTCGAGAAAGTGATGGTGAACGTAGAAGATAAAGAACTGCGTATTAACCGTCTCTCCATGCTCGAGAAACTGCGCGAGCTGTTCCTGCGCGTAGCGGATATTTCGCTGCTGCAGTGATGTGCCCGCCGCCCGGCGGCGCTTCGCTTGCACGGGCCTACAGGCGAGAAAAACCCGCTTCGGCGGGTTTTTTTATCGACTAAATTTTCCTTTATCCCACCCTTCTCCCCGCGCCGTGAGATCGATCGAAGGGGCAACCGCTATCCCGTCGGTATCATAGAAAAAAGCGGTGGTCGAAAAGTCGTATACCGTTCCATAAACCGTGAATGAGACGTTATTGCCTATGCCATCGACTTTTGCGCTGGGGGTATTGGCTGTCAGCGTAGGGGCTATACCTTGTTTTTCCAGCATGATTAAGGGATTGCCGTTTAATTTACCCGCTAAGAAATAGCGGTATACGTTTCCTGTGGTCATATTGGCTCCCGCGTATTCAGTGATATATAACCATGTACGCGGTGTGAGTTGACGAGCATTGTAGAGCTTATCTCGTACCGTTATGTGTTGCTCATATTCAAAATAAAAATGACAGCCAATCATAACACCCATAATGATAGTGACGATCCAGTGTAGCGCCTTAAAAGTGATGCTGTTTAACATAGTCTATGCCTTGCTGTATCCAGAATTGATCTATCGGGTCATCGCCATAAGGGAGATGATTAGAATAAAAATGTCCCCAGCGCTTGGTATCGGATGTACCGGCTATTTCTTGAGCTACACCTCCTGCAATATGTAATATTTTTTCAGGTATGCAAGCGGCATAACCAACTGCACCATAGTGAAAATTACCAAAGTCAGCCCACAGCCTACTTTTTTGTTTGTAATCCCACGGACCTCTGTTTCGTACGCGTTGATAAAACCATAAATAGGTTAAGGGGGTTGCCATTCCCTGAACTTCTCCGCGTGCCCGAGCTAACCTGATATGTTCTTTCAATGCATCTAATCCCTGTGGAGGGTAAAGAGGAATACAAGCCATTGTAATAGCCCTTGCTTTTAATAGAGAGCAAAAAATAGGGCCGTAATTTTTTACATGTAATGTTTAAGATCAAATTTCATTACGTTATATGCAATTTTTTTAACGAATGAATTAGGCCGTTTCATCATCCTTATTAATGACACAAAATGTATTAAATGAGTTTTGTTTTTTATATGTACTGTACTCTCACATCTCAGGGAGGAACGAAAATGGCAATACCAGCTTATCTTTGGCTTAAGGATGATGGCGGCACTGATATAAAAGGATCCGTTGATGTTCAAGATCGTGAGGGCAGTATAGAGATTTTATCATTTGGTCATGGTTTACTTGTTCTTACAGATAACAATACTGGGAAGAACACTGGGACTCGTTTACATTCACCTCTCACATTTGAAAAAGAGTTTGATTCATCCAGCCCATATTTTTATAAAGCTGTTGCAACCGGTCAGACGCTTAAGAGCGCTGAGTTCAAATGGTACAAAATAAACGATGCAGGCCAGGAGGTTGAATATTTCAATATGTTTCTTGAAAATGTACGAGTTGTGAGTGTCAATCCCGTGATGCATAACTGCAAAGAACCTTCAATGCAAATTCATAATCATAATGAAGGCATACAATTACGATATGAGAAAATTACATGGAAATATTGTGATGGGAATGTTCAATTTGCGGATGCATGGAATGAACGTCAAACAGGTTAAATGAGTGTTTATTTCTTTTACTCGTAATCGGTATACAATCCTGGTCGATGCTTAACCCACATGTTTTGCATCGACCAAAATTTAACCTTGAAACCGTCAACTCATTACCGCTATCCTTATCCGCGTTAACTTTCTCGCGCTGGAGCGCCCCCCAAAAATGAACAAACACGACTGATGAATTTCGATCCTTGCTAAACGCCACCGCGTCGGCAGGGGATGTTTTGATTTCATTCAGGAGTGCTTATGGCTCATTTTGCGCAGTCCCCTTCTTTTATTTTGCATCAGGTCACCTGTCAGTTTCCGACGGGCGATACCCTTTTTGGTCCGCTGAATCTCACGCTGGAACCCGCCCTGTGCGCGCTGGTTGGCCGCAACGGCAGCGGGAAAACGCGTCTGTTGCGTCTGCTGGCGGGGTTGGACGAACCGGCTACCGGTCATATTGAACGCTTTAGCTCGCATGTCTATGTGGCGCAGCAGCACGTCATTTCTCCGCAGACGACGCTTGCTGAACTGCTCGGGTATGACGCGATTTTTTCGGCGCGTAAGCGCATCGACAGCGGCAATTACCAGCCTGACGATCTGGAGCTGCTCGACGGCCACTGGGATGTTGCCGAGCGTCTGAGCGAGGCGTTTAGCAATGCGCAGCTTCCACCGTTTGACCCGGATAAACCTGCCGGTGAACTCAGCGGTGGCGAGCGCATTCGCGCCCTGCTGTGCGGGGCGTTTACGGCTGAGGCGGATTTCATGCTGCTGGACGAGCCCACTAACCATCTGGACCGACAGGGCCGGGCGTGGTTCTACGACCAGCTCAGCCGTTTTCAGGGCGGCGTGCTGGTGGCTTCCCATGACCGTGAATTACTGGCTCAGGTACCGCGTATCCTTGAGCTGAGCGCCTCGGGTCTGCGCAGCTACGGGGGGAATTATGCGGATTATCAAACCCAGCGCGATGCCGAACAGCAGGCGGCCCGCGCGGCGCTGGAACATGCGGCAACCGAGCGCAAACGCACTCGGGCACGCATGCAAAAAGAGCATGATGACAGCCAGCGGCGTTCGGCAAAGACATTGCGCACCGTTGATACCCTGAATATCGCGTCGTTCGAGCGGGTCAAATATAAAGGCGCGGCAAAGGAGCGGATCGGCTCCTGGAAAAAACAGCACAGCGAGCAAAATGAAGCCCTCAACGCCGCGGTAAAAAAGGCGCGTGAACGCGTTGAAGAAGATAACCCGGTAATGTTCACCCTGCCGGGGAGTCAGATCCCGGACGGGAAGCAGGTACTGGTGCTGGAGGATCTGGTGCTGCCGCATGTGCCTGTTCCTCCGCTCAACTTGCGGATGGACGGACCGATGCGCGTGGCGTTAAAGGGACCGAACGGCTGCGGAAAATCGACGCTGTTAAAAACCCTCCTCGGCGAGATAGCCCCCCGTTCGGGTACCTGTAAGGTTTCCGTCAGCTGCGCTTATCTCGACCAGCATCTTTCCCGGCTCGATCTTTCGCAGTCGGTCATGACGCATCTCAACCTGAGTCATACGCCTCTGGAAGAGGGGGTATTGCGAACCCGTCTGGCGCAGCTTCAACTGGGTGCCGACAAAGTGACGCTCCCGCTTGCGGAGCTCAGCGGCGGCGAGCGTCTTAAGGCCGCTCTGGCCTGCGTGCTGTGGCGCGCGGAGGCTACGCAGCTTCTGCTGCTGGATGAACCGACCAACCATCTGGATTTGGCCTCGGTCCAGGCCATTGAAGCGGCGCTGGCCGGTTTCCCTGGGGCTTTGCTGGTGGTATCACACGATGAGGCTTTTCTAAGAGGCTTAACGTTAACGCATGAATGGGTGTGGGAAGAGGCGGGCTGGCGTTGCGAGAGCCTTTAAAACACAAGCCCCCGCAAAGGCGGGGGCATTCAATCTTCACTACGCTATCTGTTTGCTGAGTGCAGGGTTGGCCTGAATCAGGCGCATCAGCCTTAACTCGGTTGGGGTGGGTTTCTCACGTTTTGACTCCCACTCCTGCACCATAGCCACGCTGACACCCATCGCTCTGGCGAATTCTTCAGTTTTCAGTCCTGTCCCTTTGCGCAATTGCTCATATTCTGTAAAGGGATTGGATTTTTGTTGCAGGGTAATCGCCTGCGGTACGTCTTTAAAAATGATCTGTTCCAGACTGCTCAGCAGTTCAAACTCAGGATCTTTATATTCCATTGAGGACTCCTCTTAAATCTCACATCGTGATCAAGAACATCAGAGAGCCAGTTAAGAATAGTCCCTAATACGAACTCAGGATCGTCACGGGTGTGATTAATCGTGCGGTAACGATCGCTTTACCCGATTCAGCGATATGGATAGTTATGCTAATTACCTGATTAGTCATATGTCGGCTTCGGCAGGTATTTTTTTGTAAATGGTAAGAAATAAATCGGCAATAGCCGTTTTGCATGAAAAGAGTATCTTGCAAGGCTGACCTGGACTATCCTTGTCAGCGTCGGGCACGCGTGTGCCGGTGTGCGCTTTTTTGGGTGAAAGGAGTAATAAAATGGCGACAGGAAAGTCCTGCTCTCGCTGGTTTGCGCCTATTGCGGCGTTGTTGATGGTTGTTAGCCTGAGTGGGTGTTTTGATAAAGAAGGCGATCAGCGCAAAGCGTTTATCGATTTTCTGCAGAATACAGTGATGCGCAGCGGCGAGCGGTTGCCGACGCTGACTGCGGATCAGAAAAAACAGTTTGGCCCCTTCGTGTCCGATTACGCCATTCTTTATGGTTATTCACAGCAGGTGAGCCAGGCGATGGATTCCGGTATCCGTCCGGTAGTGGATAGCGTGAACGCCATTCGCGTTCCGCAGGATTATATGACGCAGCGTGAACCGCTTCGCCAGTCCAACGGTGCGCTTGGCGTACTGAGCCAGCAGTTGCAGAATGCGAAAATGCAGGCTGACGCGTCACGTTCTGCGCTGAAGCAGGGTGACGATCTCAAACCTGTCTTCGACAAAGTGTATGAGAAAGTGGTGACGAAACCGTCTGAAGCGCTGCAACCGCTGATTCCGGCCGCGCAAATCTTCACGCAGCAGCTGGTTCAGGTGGGCGACTTTATTGCCCAGCAGGATACTCAGGTGAGCTTTGTTGCCAACGGCATTCAGTTCCCGACCTCGCAGCAGGCAAGCCAGTACAATACGCTGATTGGGCCGCTGGCTTCCCAGCATCAGGCCTTTAGCCAGGCCTGGAGTGCCGCAGTCACGGCCACAGAATAAACCGAAAAAACCCCGCGCCTGGCGGGGTTTTTTTATGCTTATCGAAAATAACGCTTGTCATTCTTCTACCACATCGGTATAACTATCCCCGTCGGTTTGTTACACAGACCTAAAGCAGTTTAGTAAAGCAGTCCAGATTGTTATCCATAGATACCCTTCGTTGTGACCCTTCCTTCATCGCTTAAAAATCTGTAACGCAATCCATCAAGCCGGAAGGCTCAATATATTTGTTAATAAGGTAATTTCTATGTCTGCTAAAATGACTGGTCTGGTAAAATGGTTCAACGCTGATAAAGGTTTCGGCTTCATCACTCCTGACGATGGCTCTAAAGACGTGTTCGTACACTTCTCTGCTATCCAGAACGATGGCTACAAATCTCTGGATGAAGGTCAGAAAGTTTCCTTCACCATCGAAAGCGGCGCTAAAGGCCCAGCAGCTGGTAACGTTGTAAGCCTGTAAGCTTCCAACCCAGTAGCACAAAATTCAAAAACCCGCCTTCTGGCGGGTTTTTTCATTTCTATTGTTGCACCTGCGGGTTCACGCAGTTTATCTCCACCTTTCCGCTTAGGGCGGCGATAAGGTTATCGACCGCAGTGGCCGCCATGTTGTAGCGCGTCTCATGGGTGGCTGAGCCGATGTGGGGCAGGGCGACGACGTTTGGCATTGTCAGCAGCGGGGAGTCCACCGGCAGCGGCTCCTGTTCAAACACGTCCAGACCTGCGGCATGGATCTCACCGTTCTGCAGGGCTTCAATCAGCGCCTTCTCATCCACCACCGGGCCGCGACCCGCGTTGATGAAAATGGCGGATTTCTTCATTTTTTCAAATGCGGATTTGCCAATCAGATGACGCGTTTCGTCCGTCAGCGGCAGAACCAGACAAACAAAATCGGCTTCCTGCAGCAGAGTATCCAGCTCGCAGTAGCGGGCGTTGAAGCGTTCTTCGGCTTCACTGTGATGACGGCGCGCGTTATACAGAATCGGCATGTTAAAACCAAAATGCGCGCGCTGCGCCAGTGCCAGCCCAATGCGCCCCATGCCAACAATGCCCAGCGTTTTGCCGTTAACGTCCACGCCGAACCAGTCCGGTCCAATGCTTTTTGTCCATTCGCCCGCTTTCACGCGCTCGGCCACTTCCACCACGCGACGGGCCGTGGTGAGTACCAGCGCCATCAGCGTATCGGCCACGGTTTCCGTCAGGGCATGGGGGGTGTGCATCAGCAGGATCTTGCGGGCGTTCAGGGCATCCACATCGAAATTGTCGTAACCCACGGAAACGGTAGAGGTAGCACGAAGCTTCGGCATTTTCTCCAGCAGGGCGACATCCACTTTCTCGCTTGAACCCAGCAGGCCTTCGGCGCTGGCGAACGCTTCGGGGTGCTGCGCCACGGTTTCCGGGCTCAGGTTCTTCACCTGCGTGACGGTGAAGTGTTCTTCAAGGCGTTTCTGCAGATCTTCCGGCAGTGCTTTGTACAAAATGACGGACGGCTTCATGCTAATCTCCATTGATTTTTAAGGATTCAGGCGTGGCGTGCGCCGACAGGGTGTTGTTGATTATTAGCAGGCTTAACAATCAGAGTAAGCCACACGGAGGCGAAAAGCGCCACCCCCATAAAGATGTACGATGCGGACGGGCTGCCGGTGGCACCGTTCAGGTAGCCGACGAACCAGGAGCCGCAGAACGACCCCAGCGCACCCATACTGTTAATCAGCGCCATCGCGCCACCCGCGACGTTACGCGGCAGCATTTCCGGGATGATGGCAAAGAACGGACCGTACGGGGCATACATGGCGGCACCGGCGACCACCAGCAGGGTATAAGAGGCCCAGAAGTGATTTGCACCCACGGCCCACGAGCCGATAAAGGCAAAAGCAGCGATCAGCAGCAGCGGCCAGACAAACAATTTTCGGTTCTGCAGCTTGTCCGACGCCCAGGAGACGACGATCATGGCGATGGTCGCGGCCAGATACGGTACGGAAGAGAGCCAGCCCACTTCTACCATGCCGAGGTTTTCGCCGCCGCTGCGGATAATCGACGGCAGCCACAGCACAAAGCCGTACACGCCAATGCTCCAGGTAAAGTACTGTGCGCAGAGCAGGATCACGTTGCGCGAGCGGAAGGCTTCACCGTAGTTACGTACCGCCTTCAGGCCTTGCTGTTCTTTATCCAGCTGCGCCTGCAGCGCCGCTTTTTCGTCTTCGGAAAGCCATTTCGCCTGGGCAGGTTTATCCTTCACCAGCACCCACCAGCAGAATGCCCAGATCACTGCCGGAACCCCTTCGATGATAAACATCTCGCGCCAGCCGAAGGACTGGATCAGGTAGCCAGACACCACCGACATCCACAGTACCGTCACCGGGTTACCGAGGATCAGGAAGGTATTCGCGCGCGAGCGTTCAGATTTGGTAAACCAGTTGCTGATGTAGATCAGCATCGCCGGCATCACCGCCGCCTCAACGACGCCGAGGATAAAGCGAATGGCGGCCAGGGCAGGAATATTGTTCACCACGCCGGTCAGTGACGCGCAGGCGCCCCACAGGATCAGGCAGACGAAGATCAGCTTACGCACGCTGCGGCGTTCCGCATAAATCGCGCCGGGGATCTGGAAGAAGAAGTAGCCCAGGAAGAAAAGGGCTCCCAGCAGGGAGGAGATACCTTTGGTGATGCCAAGGTCCTCTGTGATCCCCGCCGCGGACGCGAAGCTGAAGTTGGCACGGTCAAGATACGCCAGGCTGTACGTGATAAACACGATTGGCATGATGTACCACCAGCGTTTTACTGCATTGGTCGAACTGTTCATAGGCTTGCCTCTGTTGTTGAGGTTGTTACCGCCGTTGTCTGTAGGGTACACGGTGGCTTGTTTTGCTGAGTGCGATTTATGCCCCTCACCCCGGCCCTCTCCCCAGAGGGGAGAGGGAGCAAGTCATTCCCTCGCCCCTCTGGGGAGAGGGTTAGGGTGAGGGGGATGTTTATTCGTTAAGCTCTGCTCGCGTGGGTAATCCTTCGCTGTCGCCCTGCACCTGAATGGCCAGCGAGCCAATCTTGTTGCCCCGCGCCACGGCCTGCAGCAGCGTTTTGCCTTCCAGTAGGGCGCTAATCACGCCCACGGCAAAACCGTCGCCCGCGCCGACGGTGTCGACCACGTTCTCAACCTTGACCGCCGCGACCGCGCCCTGTTCGCCGTCGGCCGTCTTAAACCATGCGCCATCGGCGCCGGTCTTCAGCACCACCGCTTTTACTCCTTTATTCAGGTAGAAATCGGCAATGCCTTCCGGTGTGCTTTCGCCGGTCAGGATCATCCCTTCTTTCAGGCCCGGCAGAACCCAGTCCGCTCTGAACGCCAGACGGTTGAGCTTCTCGACCATTTCCGCTTCGCTTTTCCACAGCACCGGGCGCAGGTTCGGATCGAAAGAGATCGTTTTTCCCTGGGCTTTCAGAGTGGCTGCCGCGTGATCCAGCAGTTCATACGAGCTGGCAGACAGCGCTGCCGCCACGCCGCTGAGGTGCAGATGGCGCGCGGAGGCGAAATAGTCGGCGTGGTAATCCGCCACTGAGAGGTGGCTTGCGGCCGATCCCTTACGGAAATACTCCACGATGGGATCGGTTCCATTTTCGACCTTTGATTTAAGCTGAAAGCCGGTAGGGAAGCGTGCATCAAGGGTGACGCCCGCGGCATCAATCCCCTCTTTTTTCAGCGAGTCGAGAACGAAATGGCCAAAGCTATCGTCCCCCACGCGGCTGACCCAGCCGACGTTCAGGCCGAGACGCGCCAGGCCGGTCGCGACGTTCAGCTCTGCGCCCGCCACGCGTTTGATAAAGTGCTCCACCGCGCTCAGCTCGCCCGTTTCGGTGGCGACAAACATCGCCATGGCCTCGCCGATCGTGATGACATCCAGCGTCTTGTGCATGGTTTACTCCTCGCGCAGCAGGTTGACGTAATGGCGGGTAACGGCGGTTAAATCCGTCCCTTCCAGCGGGAACTCGATACCGCGCGGGGCATCGGCAGGCAGCTGGCCGAGCAGATCCAGCCAGCGCGCATCGGCGTGGTCCGGCGCCACGGCGCGGAAGTTATCTTTATGCGGCACGGCGGCTTTCACGTGGATATAGCTCACCGCAGGGGCAAGGTGACGCGCGGCCTCTTCGGGGGAATCACCGACCCACAGCCAGTTGCCCATGTCGAAGGTCAGCGTGACGGGCAATGCCATTTCCCGACAGGCGGCCTGGAAGCGCTGCATCGGCGCGAGCTGTCCGCAGTCGGTCTGATCGTTCTCCACGACCAGCGCCATGCCGCTTGCGTTCAGCAGGGTACGCAGGGCGTCGAGAGGCTGCGCGTCGCGGAAATGGCCCAGAGAAACCTTCAGCCACAGGGCGTTCAGGGTGCTGGCCTCAGAGAGATAGCGGGTCAGATCCGGGTTGAGGGTGCCGTCGGGCATAAACAGGGCGGCGGGGGCGGAGTAGCACGCCAGCAGGCCGAGCAGCTCAATGGATTCTCCCAGCGCAGGCAGCGTCAGCAGCTCTTCGCTGCTGAACAGTTCCCGGCGGATCTCCACGCCGTCTGCCCCTGCGCCTGCAATAACGGGAAGCATCGCCCGCTGACCGCCTGCCTGTCGCACCTGTTCCGCACCGTACGCGGCGGTGACCACCATAATTTTCCTGCCCATCTTCGGACTCCATCGCAACATAACAATACTATTACGCTAGATGGAACCGGTTCCAAAGAAAAGGTCAGGATGTCGAATTTATGATCGGTATCACAAGGGAAAATTAACGCGCCGTGGAGCCGCGAACGATCAGCTCGCCGGAGAAGACCTGCTCGCGAACGGCATCGCTGGTGCCTTCAATGCGGCGAACCACTTGTTCAACAGCAGCATAACCAATCTGCCAGGTGGGCTGTTTGAGTGTCGTAATGCCGACGCCCGCCAGCTCCGCCCACTCCAGTTCATCAAACCCCAGCAGACCGATATCGCTGCCCCAGTGCAGGCCAATGCGCTTGAGCGAGCGGGCGACCTGAAGCGTCAGCGCCCCGTTTGCGGAGATAACGGCTTTGCGCATCCCGCGATGGCGCGTGTGGAACTGGCGCAGGGTGTTGTCGAGCTGGTCGGCTTCGTGAAGCGGCGTTTCGGCATTTTCGGCGATCACGCCGGGATATCGCTCCAGCGTGGTGCGAAATGCGCTCAGGCGCTCGCGACGGGTATTGACCATCCCTAACGGTTCACTCAGAAACAGAATCGCCTCGAAGCCCTGTTCGATCAGATGTTCGGTGGCGGTAGTAGCGGCCTGGGTGTTATCCAGCCCGACCACATCGCAGGCAAATTCCGGGATTTTACGGTCGATGAGGACCATAGGCAGAGAGGACTGCTGCAGGCGGTTTAAACCCTCTTCCCGCATGCCCACCGCGTTCACCACAATCCCTTCGACCTGGTAGCTGCGCAGCAGATCGAGGTAATGCAGCTCCTGGTCGACTTCGTTGTTGGTATTACAGACCAGCGGCGTGAAGCCCTTCTCGCGACAGGCGGCTTCAATACCGCTGAGCACGTTAACGGAATAGGGGTTGGTGATATCGGCGATAATAAGCCCGATAAGGCGGGTGCGGCCGCGTTTGAGCCCGCGCGCCATGAGGCTGGGACGGTAGTCGAGATCGGCAATGGCCTGTTCAATACGCGCCAGCAATGCGTCGGACAGCAGGTGTTTCTCGCCGTTAAGGTAGCGTGAAATACTGGTTTTACCGGTTTTGGCGGCTTTCGCCACGTCGCTGATGGTGGCCCGGGCTGGTTTGCTCATCGCTGATTTCCCTGAATTTAGTGAGAATACCTTAACGGGAAAATCAGACGAATCAAGTAATTTGCCCGGTGGCGCTGCGCTTACCGGAGGGTGCGGTCTGGTGCCCTCACCCCAACCCTCTCCCACGGGAGAGGGTGCCACCACTAAAAACGGCAACGAGCGTTGCCGTTTTGCTTTTACCTACTGAATTGGGCTTAACGTAATCTCAACGCGGCGGTTCTGCGCTTTGCCTTCCGCCGTGCTGTTGCTGGCGATAGGGTTGGCAGGGCCCATGCCGCTGGTGCGGATGCGGTTGGCTTCAACGCCCTGGGTGATCAGCGAGCTGGCTACGGCATCGGCGCGCTGCTGGGACAGACGCATGTTCAGATCCTGGCTGCCGGTGCTGTCGGTGTAGCCCATCACGTTCACGGCGGTCTTGTTGTACTCTTTCAGCACCATCGCCACGCCGGTCAGCGTGTTCGCGCCCGCGGGTTTCAGCGTTGCGCTGCTGCTGTCGAAGGTCACGTTGTTCGGCATATTCAGGATGATGTTATCGCCGCTGCGCGTCACGCTCACGCCGGTTCCCTTCATTTTGTCGCGCAGCTTCGCTTCCTGCACGTCCATGTAATAGCCGACGCCGCCACCCAGTGCCGCGCCCGCCGCTGCGCCAATCAGCGCGCCTTTACCGCGGTCTTTCTTGGAGGAGGAGAGCGCCCCCACGCCTGCGCCGACCAGCGAGCCGATACCCGCGCCAATGCCGGATTTACCCGCTTCACGCTCACCGGTGTAAGGGTTAGTTGTGCAGCCAGAAACAGCCAGTGCACCGCTCACCAGAGCGGCAATAACGAGTACGCGTTTTTTCATCTTCTTTCCTTAATCCTTTTTATTCTTTGCCACGGCGAGCGTGGCAGTTGATTATGACGTCCAGATACGGAGAAAATTCCGGGTATAACTCTGAAATTTGTGACAAACCATAAACAGCCTCAGAAAGAAGGCCGTAAACCTGCACGCAACCAGGAGCGCACGCTTGAGCACCTCAACGAAAACCATTCTGACCGCCGCCCACTGGGGGCCGATGCTGGTCGAAACCGATGGCGAAAATGTTCTGTCGTCCCGCGGGGCACTGCCAACCCAACATCCCAACTCGTTACAGACCGTCGTTCGCGATCAGGTGCACAGCAACACGCGCGTGCGCTGGCCGATGGTGCGTAAAGGTTTTCTGGCCTCGCCGGATAAACCGCAGGGGATCCGCGGTCAGGATGAGTTTGTTCGCGTGAGCTGGGATGACGCGCTGGCGCTGATCCACGCCCAGCATAAGCGCATTCGCGACACTTACGGTCCGTCGTCCATTTTTGCCGGCTCCTACGGCTGGCGTTCTAACGGCGTGCTGCACAAGGCCTCGACGCTGCTGCAGCGCTACATGAGCCTGGCGGGAGGCTATACCGGCCATCTGGGGGATTACTCCACCGGCGCGGCGCAGGCGATCATGCCGTACGTCGTAGGGGGGAACGAAGTGTACCAGCAGCAGACCAGCTGGCCGCTGGTGCTGGCGCATACCGACGTGGTAGTGCTCTGGAGCGCCAACCCGCTCAATACGCTGAAAATTGCCTGGAATGCCAGCGACGAGCAGGGCATTGGGTATTTCGACGCGCTGCGCAAAAGCGGCAAGCGCATCATCTGCATTGACCCGATGCGTTCTGAAACCATGGATTTCTTCGGCGACAGCGCCGAGTGGATTGCCCCCCATATGGGTACCGACGTGGCGATGATGCTGGGGATCGCCCATACGCTGGTAGAAAACGGCTGGCACGATGTTGAATTCCTGACGCGCTGTACCACCGGCTTCGATAAATTCGCCGACTACCTGACGGGCCAATCCGATGGGGTGGCGAAAACGGCAGCGTGGGCGGCAGATATTTGCGGCGTTCCTGCGGAGAAAATCCGCGAACTGGCGGCGTTGTTCCATAAAAATACCACGATGTTAATGTCCGGCTGGGGAATGCAACGTCAACAGTTTGGCGAGCAAAAACACTGGATGCTGGTAACGCTTGCCGCAATGCTTGGGCAGATCGGCACGCCGGGCGGGGGTTTTGGTCTCTCCTATCACTTTGCAAACGGCGGTAACCCGACGCGTAAAGCGGCGGTGCTGGCGTCTCTGCAAGGCTCGGTGCAGGGCGGCGTCGATGCCGTGGATAAAATACCGGTGGCGCGTATTGTTGAAGCCCTGGAAAACCCGGGCGGTTTCTATCAGCACAACGGTCTGGACCGCCACTTCCCGGACATTAAATTTGTCTGGTGGGCGGGCGGGTCGAACTTCACGCACCATCAGGATACCAACCGCCTGATCCGCGCCTGGCAGAAGCCGGAGCTGGTGGTGATTTCCGAGTGCTTCTGGACCGGCTCGGCTAAGCATGCAGATATTGTCCTGCCAGCGACCACCTCGTTTGAGCGTAACGATCTCACTATGACCGGCGACTACAGCAACCAGCATATGGTCCCGATGAAGCGCGTAGTGGCCCCGCGAGACGAAGCGCGTGATGATTTTGACGTGTTTGCTGAACTGAGCGAGCTGTGGGAAGCGGGCGGTCGCGAGCGTTTTACCGAGGGGAAAAGCGATCTGCAATGGCTGGAAACCTTCTACCAGATTGCCGGCCAGCGCGGCGCGGCGCAGGGCGTGACGCTTCCGCCATTTGCTGAATTCTGGGAAGCGAACCAGATCGTCGAGATGCCGGAGAGCGAACAGAACGCGAAGTTTGTCCGTTTTGCCGATTTCCGCCGCGACCCCGAGAACCACCCGCTGAAAACCGAGAGCGGAAAGATCGTGATTTATAGCGAGCGCATCGCCAGCTTTGGCTATGCGGACTGCCCGCCACACCCTATGTGGCTCGAGCCGGACGAGTGGCACGGCAACGCCCAGCCGGAACAGCTGCAGGTGTTGTCTGCGCATCCCGCGCACCGTCTGCACAGCCAGCTTAACTATACGTCTCTGCGCGAGCAGTATGCGGTCGCCGGGCGAGAGCCGGTCACGCTGAATTCCCTTGATGCGAAAGCCCGGGGGATTGCGGACGGCGACGTGGTGCGCGTCTGGAACTCGCGCGGGCAGGTGCTGGCAGGGGCGGTGGTGAGCGACGGGATTAAACCGGGCGTGATCTGCATTCATCAGGGCGCATGGCCCGACCTTGAGCCCGCCGAGGGAGGGATCTGTAAAAACGGGGCGGTTAACGTGCTGACCAAAGATCTCCCCAGCTCGAAGCTGGGGAATGGCTGCGCAGGGAACACGGCGCTGGCCTGGGTAGAAAAATATCAGGGACCCGAGCTTACCTTAACGGCGTTTGATCCGCCTGCCAGCTCATGATCCACGTCGGGTGCTGGGTATCATCCTGCCAGGCGCTGTCCTCAATGCGAAAGCCCTGAGCATGGTAGAAATTCACCGCCCGCACATTTTTCTGATATACCTCCAGGGTTAAATGCGGGAAGCGCTGTTGAACATGGTTCAGCAGCGCGCGCCCGATACCTTTCCCGATGCATGACGGTGCGACAAACAGCGCGCCGACAAACTGAGACTGCATCACGCTGATAAATCCGTATGGCTCGCCATCCTGTTCCCAGACCCAGGTTTCCGCCGACGGCAGGTAAACGTCCCGCACCATGGCCTCGTTCTCTTTCCAGTAACCCGGCTCGATAAACGGATGCGCTTCCGTGGTGCTTTCAAGCCACAGGCTCAGAAGCGGCGCGGTATTCTCACTTTGCCATTTGCGGATCATGATGGCCTCCCGGATGACAGAAGCAGCCGGTAACGTGGTCGTTGACCAGGCCACAGGCCTGCATAAAGGCGTAGCAGATGGTGGAGCCGACAAACTTAAAGCCGCGTTTTTTCAGGGCCTTCGAGAGGGCATCCGAGGCCGGGGTAGAGGCCGGGATTTCCGCGAGCGTGGCGGCCTGTGTGACCAGCGGATCGTTGTTCACAAACGTCCAGACAAAATCTGAGAACGATTCGCCGTTTTGTTCCATCGCCAGGTAAGCGCGTGCGTTACCGATGATGGCCTGGATCTTACCGCGATGACGGATGATACCGGCGTCCTGCACCAGGCGTTCCACGTCTTCATCGGTCATCGCGGCGACGGCGACAGGATCGAACTGGTGGAAGGCGTTGCGGTAGTTTTCGCGTTTCTTCAGTACCGTAATCCAGGACAACCCCGCCTGCTGGCCCTCCAGGCAGATCATCTCAAAGAGTTTTTTGCCATCCGTTTCCGGCACGCCCCATTCCCGATCGTGATAGTCGATATAAAGCTGATCCTGGCTCACCCAACCGCAACGTTCCATCCGTCATCTCCCTTATTGATACTGATTTCGCAAAATTTTCATTCTGACTGGCTTGACGTGTTTACTATAAAGACAATAGTTAATACAAGGGTTATAAGCTCTTCCTGAATAACGACAAATATCGCCGAATTCGGCTCTCTCTGGGGTCGCGTTGATGATGATAAAAAAAATCAGTGGTCGCCATGCTGCTTCTGGCCTGGTGGGGATTTCAGCCTGCCTGTTTTTTGTAATACAGCGTCTGCCTGGCAACAGGAATATATCGTTTCAGACGCCCAAAATAATACGGCGGAACGCTATACATGGGACGCGGATCACCAACCGCGTTATGAGGATATTCTGGCTGAGCGTATTCAGTCTTCGCAAAACGCGCCGGGTCTTGCCCTGAATATACCGTCTGGCAGCACGCCGGAGGGGACGATGAGCGTGGGCTGGAATTTTCCGGTTTCAGCGCGTGTCACCACCGGCCCGGTGGTGGCGTGGCGATACGACGGCACGGCTCCCATGATGATCAACGAGTTTGGTGATAGCGCGTCGACGCAGGCAATCACCGACCCGCTCTGGCATGCCAGCGTCAGCACGCTGGGGTGGCGCGTGAATACCCAGTACGGCGATCTTCGTCCGTGGGCGCAGATTAGCTATAACCAGCAGTTTGGTGAAAACCAGTGGAAATCGCAGTTTGGCATGCCGCAAACGCCAGCCCCTGCCCAAAACGGTAGCTGGATGGACGTCACCGTGGGAACGGATATTCCTTTTAATACGCACGTCGCGGCCTATGCGTCGCTGGCTCAGGGGGAGCACACCACCACCGGTGAGGAGTTTTTATACACCCTCGGCGTTAGCGCAAATTTCTAGAGTTGTTACTTTTTTAAACGTTACGATAACATCTCGAATACAACAACCACGGGCGTTACAGCGATAGCGGATACTAACACGCTGTCGCTTTATGCCCGGGCCAGGCCATTCATTCCCGTTTCCAGGCATTTCATTCCGTTCCGCCTGCATTTCATGCCGTTTTACCCCAGGCGTATTAAGGTTTTGTTTATCGTTGTCCTCAGCGAACTTCCTTAATTTCTCTTGCAGGACAACTGCCATGAACACATCAACTTATAACCGCACGCGCTGGCTCACGCTCTTTGGCACCATCGTCACCCAGTTTGCGCTGGGATCGGTCTATACCTGGAGCCTGTTTAACAGCGCGCTTTCCGACAAACTTGGCGCGCCGGTCAGCCAGGTTGCGTTCTCCTTTGGTCTGCTGAGCCTGGGTCTGGCGATTTCGTCTTCCGTCGCGGGCAAGCTGCAGGAGCGTTTTGGGGTGAAGCGTGTGACCATGGCGTCCGGCATTCTGCTGGGTTTAGGCTTTTTCCTGACGGCGCACTCCAGCAACCTGATGATGCTGTGGCTGAGCGCCGGCGTGCTGGTGGGTCTGGCCGATGGCGCAGGTTACCTGCTGACCCTGTCGAACTGCGTGAAGTGGTTCCCGGAGCGTAAAGGTCTCATCTCCGCGTTCGCCATCGGCTCCTATGGCCTGGGCAGCCTCGGGTTCAAATTTATCGACTCCCATCTGCTGGCGTCCGTTGGCCTCGAAAACACCTTTATGATCTGGGGCGCAATCGTGCTGGTGATGATTCTGTTCGGCGCCACGCTGATGACCGATGCGCCGCAGCAGGAGGTCAAATCCGTTAACGGCGTGGTGGAGAACGACTTCACCCTCGCGCAGTCCATGCGTAAACCGCAGTACTGGATGCTGGCGGTGATGTTCCTGACGGCCTGCATGAGCGGACTTTATGTCATCGGTGTGGCGAAGGATATCGCGCAGGGGATGGTGAAGCTGGATGCGGCCACGGCGGCGAATGCGGTGACGGTCATCTCCATTGCCAACCTCTCCGGTCGTCTGGTGCTCGGCATTCTGTCTGACAAAATTGCCCGCATCCGTGTGATTACGATTGGGCAGGTGGTTTCGCTGGTCGGCATGGCGGCGCTGCTGTTCGCTCCGCTGAATGAAGCCACCTTCTTTGCGGCGATTGCCTGCGTGGCCTTTAACTTCGGCGGCACGATTACCGTCTTCCCGTCACTGGTAAGCGAGTTCTTTGGCCTGAACAATCTGGCGAAAAACTACGGCGTTATCTATCTTGGCTTCGGGATCGGCAGCATCTGCGGCTCGCTGATAGCCTCTCTGTTCGGCGGGTTCTACGTGACCTTCTGCGTCATATTTGCCCTGCTGATTATCTCGCTGGCGCTCTCGACCACGATTCGCCAGCCGCAGCGTGAAGTATTCAAAGAAGCGCACGCGTAAGCAGTATGAAAGAGGCCTCTGTGGCCTCTTTTTTCTTTATGCGAGACGCTTCCCGTCTCGATATTTTGTAAAAATTTATACCGATCACACTCTCTGCTGCCACTTTTCTCTCCCGCTGTGGTCTACTTATCGCGCTTGTAGACGTTTCTAATAACGCTTCCTTACGCATTTACGTACTCTGTCCGCTTTCTCTTTGAGATTCGTCGGGTTTTTATACCCCTTCCCCCAGGGTTGTTTGCATGAAATACATTAGGTCTCTTACCCAGCAAAGATTGTGTCTGATGCTGGCTGTCTATATCGGATTATTTCTGAATGGCGCGGTACTGTTCAGAAGAGTGGAAGGTTATTTTGAACACCTTACCGTAAGTAATGGTATTTTTGCCGCCATTGAAGTGTTCGGCTCCGTCCTCGCTACCTTCTTCCTCTTACGCCTGCTGTCCCTTTTTGGCCGACGTACCTGGCAAATTTTGGCCTCGCTGGTGGTGATTATTTCCGCCGCCGCAAGCTATTACATGACCTTTATGAACGTGGTCATTGGGTACGGTATCGTTGCCTCGGTGATGACCACGGATATCGATCTCTCGAAAGAGGTGGTAGGGAAAGGCTTTATCGTCTGGACAGTTTTAACCTGTCTGATACCGCTGTTCTTTATCTGGAACAATACGTGCCGCTATACGCTGTTACGCCAGCTGCGCACCCGTGGACAGCGGATCCGCAATATCGTCGTTGTCCTGCTGGCTGGTCTGCTGGTATGGGCGCCAATCCGCCTGATGGAAACGCAGCAAAAACGCGTTGAAAAAGCGACGGGCGTGGATATGCCAAGCTATGGCGGCGTGGTGGCAAACTCGTATTTGCCGTCTAACTGGCTGTCAGCGTTAGGTCTGTATGCCTGGGCGCAGGCGGACGAATCCAGTGATGTGAAATCGCTGATCAATCCAACGAAAAAATTCACCTACCAGCCGCCAGCCGACGGGATTGATGATACGTACGTCGTCTTCGTCATCGGCGAAACGACGCGCTGGGATCATATGGGTATTCTCGGCTATAACCGGGACACCACGCCAAAGCTGGCGCAGGAGAAAAACCTGGTGGCTTACCGTGGCTACTCCTGCGATACCGCAACGAAGCTCTCGCTACGCTGTATGTTTGTGCGTGAAGGCGGTGCAAGCGATAACCCGCAACGCACGCTGAAAGAGCAGAACGTGTTTGCCGTGCTGAAGCAGCTTGGGTTTAGCTCTGACCTGTTCGCCATGCAAAGTGAGATGTGGTTCTACACCAACACGCTGGCAGATAACATTGCGTACCGTGAGCAGATTGGCGCCGAACCGCGTAACCGCGGTAAAAACGTCGACGACATGCTGCTGCTGGAAGAGATGTCGCAGTCCCTTAAGAACCATCCGCAGGGTAAGCATCTGGTTATTCTGCATACCAAAGGGTCGCATTACAGCTATTACCAGCGCTACACGCGTGATTTTGCGAAGTGGCAGCCTGAGTGCGTGGGCATTAATAAAGACTGCAGCAAGCAGGAGCTGATCAACGCCTACGATAACTCGGTGCTGTACGTGGATACCTTCCTGAGCCGGGTGATCGACCAGCTGCGCGATAAAAAAGCGATTGTGATTTACGCGGCAGACCACGGTGAATCCATCAATGAGAAAGAGCACCTGCACGGTACGCCGCGCAAGCTGGCACCGCCGGAGCAGTTCCGCGTGCCGATGATCATGTGGATGTCGGATAAGTATCTTGAAAATCCGGAGAAGGCGAAGATGTTTGCTCAGCTGAAAAAAGAGGCGGAGATGAAGGTGCCGCGTCGTCACGTTGAGCTGTATGACACCATTATGGGTTGTCTCGGCTATACCTCACCGAACGGTGGGATTAACGAAAACAACAACTGGTGTAAACTCCCTGATAACAGCGTAAAAGCCGCGCAGTAGCTGCCCTGGCGAGAATATCGCCAGTTGAATGGCTTTTTGAAAATAAGGGATTGACGGGGGCGCACCTCAGCAGTAAGATGCGCTCCGCATTCGGCGAGTAGCGCAGCTTGGTAGCGCAACTGGTTTGGGACCAGTGGGTCGGAGGTTCGAATCCTCTCTCGCCGACCACATTCTGAAAAGGGCTAACCGCAAGGTTAGCCCTTTTTGCATTATGATCTTATCCCGTCAGAGTATCCAAAACGCCCCTTAGGCCTGCTTCTCCCTGCCTGTTAACGATTTTGTGACATAATCCATTGTATTTTTTTATATATAGATTGATCTTTTTTCGCGTTGCTTATGGATAACCTCAGCATTTTTCGCTGTGCGTTTTAACGTTCGCGGTATTTAGTGCTCAGATAATCACCATTCTGCAAGAAAATTTACCCATTCTGAATAAAAGTTAATCACTGATTGTTGCGAAATATGAAGAGACTTGTGCTGCAAGATAGCGAGTAGCATAAATTTCCCTGCTGAAAACTGGCATGCATAGTTTTTTTAATCTTTGTTTGCGGTTTCTCACACTCAGCGTAAATCCCCGTCACCTGTATTGACGTTTTCACATTCTGTTGACAGATTGTAGGGCATGAGGGGCATTTCAGGGACGATCTGCGCTGCAACTCAAACGCTCTTCTGAAAGGATTCTCCATCCCTTTAAAGCCTTCGGGCATCACCGACCGGACCGGGTAAAAAATAAATAAAGGTCTGGCGGCGTAACACAACAAAGCAAAACATCACATTGGAGCAGAATAATGAGTATTTCCTTGAAGAAGTCAGGGATGCTGAAGCTTGGTCTGAGCCTGGTGGCTATGACCGTGGCAGCAAGCGTACAGGCAAAAACCCTGGTTTACTGTTCTGAAGGCTCGCCGGAAGGCTTTAACCCACAGCTCTTTACCTCTGGTACGACTTACGACGCAAGCTCTGTACCGATCTATAACCGTCTGGTTGAATTCAAAACCGGTACCACGGAAGTGATTCCGGGTCTGGCTGAGAAGTGGGACGTCAGCGAAGACGGTAAAACCTATACCTTCCACCTGCGCCAGGGCGTGAAGTGGCAGGACAGCAAAGAATTCAAACCAACGCGCGACTTTAACGCCGACGACGTTGTGTTCTCCTTCGACCGTCAGAAAAACGCTCAGAACCCATACCACAAAGTGTCTGGCGGCAGCTATGAATACTTCGAAGGGATGGGTCTGCCAGACCTGATCGCTGAAGTGAAAAAAGTGGACGATAAAACGGTTCAGTTCGTGCTGACGCGTCCGGAAGCGCCATTCCTGGCTGACCTGGCCATGGACTTCGCTTCAATTCTGTCCAAAGAGTACGCGGACAACATGCTGAAAGCCGGTACGCCGGAAAAAGTCGACCTGAACCCAATCGGTACCGGTCCATTCCAGCTGCTGCAGTACCAGAAAGACTCCCGCATTCTGTATAAAGCGTTCGAAGGCTATTGGGGCACCAAGCCGCAGATCGACCGTCTGGTCTTCTCCATCACGCCTGATGCGTCAGTGCGTTATGCAAAACTGCAGAAAAACGAATGCCAGGTAATGCCGTACCCGAACCCGGCTGATATCGCCCGCATGAAGCAGGACAAGAACATCAACCTGCTGGAGCAGGCTGGCCTGAACGTGGGCTATCTCTCCTTCAACACCGAGAAGAAACCGTTTGATGACGTGAAAGTGCGTCAGGCGCTGACCTACGCGGTGAACAAAGAAGCGATCATCAAGGCGGTTTACCAGGGCGCTGGCGTTGCTGCCAAAAACCTGATCCCACCAACCATGTGGGGCTATAACGACGACGTTAAAGACTACACCTACGATCCTGAGAAAGCGAAAGCGCTGCTGAAAGAAGCGGGCCAGGATAAAGGCTTTACCGTTGAGCTGTGGGCGATGCCGGTACAGCGTCCGTACAACCCGAACGCACGCCGTATGGCGGAAATGGTTCAGGCTGACTGGGCTAAAGTTGGCGTTCAGGCCAAGATTGTGACCTACGAGTGGGGCGAGTACCTGAAGCGCGCCAAAGCGGGTGAGCACCAGGCGGTAATGATGGGCTGGACCGGTGATAACGGGGATCCGGACAACTTCTTCGCCACCCTGTTCAGCTGCGCGGCGGCGAAAGACGGTTCTAACTACTCTCGCTGGTGCTACAAGCCGTTTGAAGACCTGATCCAGCCGGCGCGTGCGACCGACGATCACAACAAACGTATTGAACTGTACAAGCAGGCTCAGGTTGTTATGCACGATCAGGCTCCGGCGCTGATTGTTGCTCACTCCACCGTGTACGAGCCAGTGCGTAAAGAAGTGAAGGGCTACGTGGTTGATCCACTGGGCAAACACCACTTCGAAAACGTATCTGTTGAATAATAAGTAGGGTGTTCTCCCTCTCCCTCTGGGAGAGGGCAGGGGTGAGGGGATGCATGCACGCCCTTCACCCTAACCCTCTCCCGCCAGGAGAGGGAATTTACATTTGTGAGCAATACAGACGTCACGCCACTGGTCGTGCGTCATCAGAGAGAATCCGGGTTATGTTGCAGTTCATCCTCCGACGTCTGGGACTTGTTATCCCCACGTTTATCGGTATCACCCTTCTCACTTTTGCCTTCGTCCATATGATCCCCGGCGACCCGGTAATGATTATGGCGGGCGAGCGTGGTATTTCCCCTGAGCGCCATGCACAGCTGCTGGCGGAACTCGGTCTCGATAAGCCGATGTGGCAGCAGTACCTCCACTATATCTGGGGCGTATTGCACGGTGATTTAGGGATTTCGCTGAAAAGCCGTCTTCCGGTGTGGGACGAGTTCGTGCCGCGTTTTAAAGCGACGCTGGAGCTTGGCGTCTGCGCCATGATTTTCGCCACTGCGGTGGGTATTCCTGTTGGGGTTCTGGCTGCCGTCAAGCGTGGCTCTATTTTTGACCACACCGCCGTGGGCCTGGCGCTGACCGGCTACTCCATGCCTATCTTCTGGTGGGGCATGATGCTGATCATGCTGGTATCGGTGCAGCTTAACCTGACACCGGTCTCCGGGCGCGTCAGCGATATGGTCTTCCTGGATGACTCCAACCCGCTCACCGGCTTTATGCTGATTGATACGGCTATCTGGGGCGAAGAGGGCAACTTCATTGATGCCGTGGCGCACATGATCCTGCCTGCCATGGTGCTGGGCACCATTCCTCTGGCGGTGATCGTGCGAATGACCCGTTCATCGATGCTGGAAGTGCTGGGTGAGGATTATATCCGCACCGCGCGCGCCAAGGGCCTGACGCGTATGCGCGTCATCATCGTCCATGCGCTGCGTAATGCCATGCTGCCGGTGGTGACCGTTATCGGCCTTCAGGTGGGGACGTTGCTGGCGGGGGCGATCCTGACCGAAACCATCTTCTCCTGGCCGGGCCTTGGACGCTGGCTGATTGACGCGCTGCAACGCCGTGACTATCCGGTTGTGCAGGGCGGTGTACTGCTGGTCGCGACGATGATTATCCTCGTCAACCTGCTGGTCGATTTGCTGTACGGCGTGGTGAACCCGCGTATTCGTCATAAGAAGTAAGGGACCATCATGTCACAAGTCACTCAAAATAAAGTGGTCGCTGCACCGGTTCCTATGACGCCGCTGCAGGAATTCTGGCACTACTTCAAGCGCAATAAAGGCGCGGTGGTAGGGCTGGTGTATGTCGTAATCATGATCCTGATTGCGGTGTTTGCGAACTTCCTCGCACCGTATAACCCGGCGGACCAGTTCCGCGATGCGCTGCTCGCGCCGCCTGCGTGGCAGGATGGCGGTAGCCTGACGCACCTGCTGGGTACCGATGACGTGGGTCGCGACGTGCTGTCGCGTCTGATGTACGGTGCGCGCCTGTCGCTGCTGGTCGGCTGTCTCGTTGTTGTGCTGTCGCTGATCATGGGCGTTGTACTCGGCCTGGTTGCCGGTTACTTCGGCGGCATCGTTGATAACATCATCATGCGTATCGTCGACATCATGCTGGCGCTGCCAAGCCTGCTGCTGGCGCTGGTGCTGGTGGCAATCTTCGGCCCGTCGATAGGCAATGCCGCGCTGGCGTTGACCTTCGTGGCGCTCCCTCACTACGTGCGTTTAACCCGTGCGGCGGTGCTGGTGGAAGTGAACCGCGATTACGTCACCGCCTCTCGCGTGGCGGGTGCCGGTGCGATGCGCCAGATGTTCGTGAATATCTTCCCTAACTGCCTGGCGCCGCTGATTGTTCAGGCGTCGCTCGGTTTCTCTAACGCCATTCTTGATATGGCCGCTCTTGGCTTCCTGGGCATGGGTGCACAGCCGCCAACACCGGAGTGGGGCACCATGCTCTCCGACGTGTTGCAGTTCGCACAAAGCGCCTGGTGGGTTGTCACCTTCCCGGGTCTGGCAATTCTGCTGACGGTGCTGGCATTTAACCTGATGGGTGATGGCCTGCGTGATGCGCTTGATCCCAAACTGAAGCAGTAAGAGGCACGAGATGGCGTTATTAAATGTAGATAAATTATCGGTGCACTTCGGCGACGAAGGCACCCCGTTTCGCGCCGTGGACCGCATCAGCTACAGCGTAAATCAGGGCGAAGTGGTTGGCATTGTCGGGGAGTCCGGTTCCGGTAAGTCAGTGAGCTCACTGGCGATCATGGGGCTGATTGATTACCCGGGCCGCGTGATGGCGGAAAACCTGCAGTTCAACGGTCAGGATCTGAAGCGCATTTCTGAAAAACAGCGCCGCCAGCTGGTGGGCGCCGAAGTGGCGATGATTTTCCAGGATCCCATGACCAGCCTGAATCCTTGCTACACCGTTGGTTTCCAGATTATGGAAGCGATTAAGGTGCATCAGGGCGGGAATAAGAAAACCCGTCGTCAGCGCGCGATCGACCTGCTGAACCAGGTGGGTATTCCTGACCCGGCATCACGTCTGGACGTTTACCCGCACCAGCTCTCCGGTGGGATGAGCCAGCGCGTGATGATCGCGATGGCGATTGCCTGTCGACCAAAACTGCTGATTGCGGATGAACCGACGACGGCGCTGGATGTGACCATCCAGGCGCAAATCATCGAACTGCTGCTGGAGCTGCAGCAGAAAGAGAATATGGCGCTGGTGCTGATTACGCACGATTTGGCGCTGGTGGCCGAAGCCGCGCACAAAATCATCGTAATGTATGCCGGCCAGGTGGTCGAAACCGGAAATTCACACGATATTTTCCGCGCGCCGCGTCATCCGTATACCCAGGCGCTTTTACGCGCGCTGCCGGAGTTTGCTCAGGACAAAGCGCGTCTGGCGTCGCTGCCGGGTGTGGTACCGGGTAAATATGACCGTCCGCAGGGCTGTCTGCTCAATCCGCGCTGCCCGTATGCAACGGACAAATGCCGGGCAGAAGAGCCTGAGCTGAACCAGCTTGCTGACGGCCGTCAGTCGAAATGCCACTACCCACTCGATGATGCCGGGAGGCCAACACTATGAGTACGCAACAGGCCACCACGCAACAACCGCTGTTGCAGGCCATCGACCTGAAAAAATACTACCCGGTGAAGAAGGGGCTGTTTGCCCCTGAACGCCTGGTGAAAGCGCTGGACGGCGTCTCCTTTAACCTCGAACGCGGTAAAACGCTGGCGGTGGTGGGGGAGTCAGGCTGCGGCAAATCCACGCTGGGCCGTCTGCTGACGATGATTGAAGTGCCGACCGGCGGCGAGCTCTATTATCAGGGGCAGGATCTGCTCAAGCACGATCCGCAGGCGCAGAAGCTGCGTCGCCAGAAAATCCAGATTGTGTTCCAGAACCCGTATGGTTCTTTGAACCCGCGTAAAAAAGTGGGGCAGATTCTGGAAGAGCCGCTGCTGATCAACAGTAATCTGAGCAAAGAGCAGCGCCGTGAAAAAGCGCTGGCGATGATGGCGAAGGTCGGCCTCAAAACCGAGCATTACGATCGCTATCCGCACATGTTCTCCGGGGGCCAGCGTCAGCGTATCGCTATCGCCCGCGGGCTAATGCTCGATCCGGACGTGGTGATTGCCGATGAGCCGGTCTCCGCGCTCGACGTATCCGTGCGTGCGCAGGTGCTGAACCTGATGATGGATCTCCAGCAGGAGCTGGGGCTCTCTTACGTGTTCATCTCCCACGACCTGTCGGTGGTTGAGCATATTGCCGATGAAGTGATGGTGATGTACCTGGGGCGCTGCGTGGAGAAGGGGACCAAAGACCAGATCTTTAATAACCCTCGTCACCCGTATACCCAGGCGCTGCTGTCTGCGACGCCGCGTCTGAACCCGGACGATCGTCGTGAGCGTATTAAGCTGACGGGGGAACTGCCAAGCCCGCTGAATCCGCCTCCGGGATGTGCATTCAACGCCCGCTGCAGTCGCCGCTTTGGCCCATGTACCCAGCTCCAGCCGCAGCTGAAGGATTATGGCGGCCAGCTGGTTGCCTGCTTCGCGGTCGATCAGGATGAAAATGGCGAGAAGCCACAGGCATAACGAAAAAAACCGGCGATAAGCCGGTTTTTTTATGTCTGCTTGATTATTTCCGCAGGCGAATCTGGTCGACGGCGTGCTTTTCGCTCTTGGTGAGGATCAGGCTCGCGCGCTCGCGCGTCGGCAGGATGTTCTCTTTGAGGTTCACGTAGTTGATCTCATTCCACAGCCCCGTCGCCACGCCGATCGCTTCCTCTTCAGAAAGCTGAGCATAGTGGTGGAAATAGGAATCCGGGTCAGTGAACGCCCCCTCGCGGAACTTCAGGAAGCGGTTGATGTACCAGTTTTGCAGCAGGTCTTCCGGCGCATCGACATAAATAGAGAAATCGACGAAATCCGAGACGAATACGTGATGCGGGTCGTGAGGATAGTCCATCCCGCTTTGCAGCACGTTCAGACCTTCCAGAATCAGGATGTCCGGCTGGACCACGGTTTTATCCCCACCCGGGATGCGATCGTAGATCAGGTGCGAATAGACTGGCGCAGTCACGTGCGGCACGCCGGATTTCAGGTCAGAGACAAATTTCACCAGACGGTGCATATCATAAGAAAGCGGGAAACCTTTCTTCTTCATTAGCCCACGTTCTTTTAACACCTCGTTCGGGTGCAGGAAGCCGTCGGTGGTGATCAGCTCCACGCTGCGGTGTTCCGGCCAGCGGCTTAACAGCGCCTGCAGGACGCGCGCGGTGGTACTTTTACCCACGGCCACGCTGCCTGCGATACTAATGATATAAGGAATGCGTTGACCGTTCGTCCCGAGAAACTGCTCCAGCACGGCCTGACGACGCAGGTTCGAGCTGATATAGAAGTTAAGCAAGCGAGAGAGGGGGAGATAAATTTCTGCCACCTCTTCCAGGGACAGATCTTCGTTTATCCCTTTTAACCGTGCGATTTCACCTTCCGTCAGCGTCATAGGGACGGAATCACGCAGGGCAGCCCACTGGCTGCGGTTAAAGTGAAGATAAGGCGTCATTAACGTTTGCTCTTTTTTGCTCATAAGCATGCTTCAGTGAGCCAGCATCACACTGCCGGATCGTGGCTCATCACACAGTTAATTTTGGACAATGGGCAGGAGGTTAACACCAGATGACGGGAATAATAAGAAAAAAGATGGAAAGCGCTGCGTTACGCGGAAGCCGTCACGCTACGGTGAATACGGTGCAAATCACGATGATATGTTGAATATTTGACCTCAAATGACTACTTTTACAGCGTCCGATACGCTGTTCGCATAAAATGTGAGCGAAAGAACGTTTTATGCAAATTTTTAGTTGCATGACCGCGCAGGTATCCATAGAATGCGCGCTACTTGATGCCGACTTAGCTCAGTAGGTAGAGCAACTGACTTGTAATCAGTAGGTCACCAGTTCGATTCCGGTAGTCGGCACCATCAAGTCCGGTGGGGTTCCCGAGCGGCCAAAGGGAGCAGACTGTAAATCTGCCGTCACAGACTTCGAAGGTTCGAATCCTTCCCCCACCACCACTTTCTGGCAGCGTAAATGCCGCCGGAGCTGGTTGGAAAAATTAGCCAGCTCAAACTGAAAAAGAGAGAAATCTCTTTTTTTGTTACAGAAAGAACTGGGTAGCCGAGTTTCAGGATGCGGGCATCGTATAATGGCTATTACCTCAGCCTTCCAAGCTGATGATGCGGGTTCGATTCCCGCTGCCCGCTCCAATACGTGCTGATATGGCTCAGTTGGTAGAGCGCACCCTTGGTAAGGGTGAGGTCCCCAGTTCGACTCTGGGTATCAGCACCACTTCACTTCTCCTTCCCGTTTCTCTCTGTTTCAATTTTACTGTATTCAACAATTCAGGCATTTCGCCTGGTTGATGTGGTGATATCACCGATTTATCCGTGTCTTAGAGGGACAATCGATGTCTAAAGAAAAGTTTGAACGTACAAAACCGCACGTTAACGTCGGTACTATCGGCCACGTTGACCATGGTAAAACAACGCTGACCGCTGCAATCACTACCGTTCTGGCAAAAACCTACGGTGGTTCTGCTCGTGCATTCGACCAGATCGATAACGCACCAGAAGAAAAAGCTCGTGGTATCACCATCAACACCTCTCACGTTGAGTACGACACCCCGACTCGCCACTACGCACACGTAGACTGCCCAGGCCACGCCGACTATGTTAAAAACATGATCACCGGTGCTGCGCAGATGGACGGCGCGATCCTGGTTGTTGCTGCGACTGATGGCCCAATGCCTCAGACTCGTGAGCACATCCTGCTGGGTCGTCAGGTAGGCGTTCCTTTCATCATCGTGTTCCTGAACAAATGCGACATGGTTGATGACGAAGAGCTGCTGGAACTGGTAGAGATGGAAGTTCGTGAACTGCTGTCTCAGTACGATTTCCCGGGCGACGATACCCCAATCGTTCGTGGTTCTGCTCTGAAAGCGCTGGAAGGCGACGCAGAGTGGGAAGCGAAAATCATCGAACTGGCTGGCTTCCTGGATTCTTACATCCCAGAACCAGAGCGTGCGATTGACAAGCCATTCCTGCTGCCAATCGAAGACGTATTCTCCATCTCCGGTCGTGGTACCGTTGTTACCGGTCGTGTAGAGCGCGGTATCATCAAAGTTGGTGAAGAAGTTGAAATCGTTGGTATCAAAGAGACTGCGAAGTCTACCTGTACTGGCGTTGAAATGTTCCGCAAACTGCTGGACGAAGGCCGTGCTGGTGAGAACGTTGGTGTTCTGCTGCGTGGTATCAAACGTGAAGAAATCGAACGTGGTCAGGTTCTGGCGAAGCCAGGCTCAATCAAGCCACACACCAAGTTCGAATCTGAAGTATACATTCTGTCCAAAGACGAAGGCGGCCGTCATACTCCGTTCTTCAAAGGCTACCGTCCACAGTTCTACTTCCGTACAACTGACGTGACCGGTACCATCGAACTGCCAGAAGGCGTTGAGATGGTAATGCCAGGCGACAACATCAAGATGGTTGTGACTCTGATCCACCCAATCGCGATGGACGACGGTCTGCGTTTCGCAATCCGTGAAGGCGGCCGTACCGTTGGCGCGGGCGTTGTTGCTAAAGTTCTCGGCTAATCGCTGATAACATTTGACGCAATGCGCATGAAAAGGGCATCATTTGATGCCCTTTTTGCACGCTTTCACATCAGAACCTGGCTCATCAGTGATTATTTTTGTCATAATCATTGCTGAGACAGGCTCTGCAGAGAGCGTATAATCCATAAAGGGATTAGCGTTTCGATTTGGCTCGCCTCGCAATCGCGGGGTGAAATTATTTGTAGAATTCTTCTGACAGGTTGGTTTATGAGTGCGAATACCGAAGCTCAAGGGAGCGGGCGCGGCCTGGAAGCGATGAAGTGGGTCGCTGTTGCCGTGCTGCTGATTGTGGCAATCGTTGGCAACTATCTTTATCGTGACATGATGCTGCCGCTCCGCGCGCTGGCAGTGGTGATTCTGATTGCTGCAGCGGGCGGTGTCGCGCTGTTGACGACTAAGGGTAAAGCAACCGTTGCTTTCGCTCGCGAAGCACGTACCGAAGTCCGCAAGGTCATTTGGCCGACTCGCCAGGAAACATTGCACACCACGCTGATCGTGGCTGCAGTGACTGCGGTAATGTCACTGATCCTGTGGGGACTGGATGGTATTCTGGTTCGCCTGGTTTCCTTTATTACTGGCCTGAGGTTCTAAGATGTCTGAAGCCCCTAAAAAGCGTTGGTACGTCGTTCAGGCGTTTTCCGGTTTTGAAGGCCGCGTAGCAACGTCGCTGCGTGAGCATATCAAATTACACAACATGGAAGAGTTATTTGGCGAAGTTATGGTTCCGACCGAAGAAGTGGTTGAGATCCGTGGCGGCCAACGTCGCAAAAGCGAGCGTAAATTCTTCCCGGGTTACGTGCTGGTTCAGATGGTGATGAACGACGCGAGCTGGCACCTGGTGCGCAGCGTACCGCGCGTGATGGGCTTTATCGGCGGCACGTCTGACCGTCCGGCGCCAATCAGCGACAAAGAAGTTGATGCGATTATGAACCGCCTGCAGCAGGTGGGTGATAAGCCGCGTCCGAAAACGCTGTTTGAACCGGGTGAAATGGTTCGTGTTAGCGACGGTCCGTTTGCTGACTTTAACGGTGTGGTTGAAGAAGTGGACTACGAGAAGTCCCGCCTGAAAGTTTCCGTTTCTATCTTCGGTCGTGCGACCCCGGTAGAACTGGACTTTGCGCAGGTCGAAAAAGCCTAAGCAGCGATCAAAAAAGCGGCGATTTAATCGTTGCACAAGGCGCGAGATTGGAATACAATTTCGCGCCTTTTGTTTTTATGGGCCCGGCCCGTAAAACGAATTTTATTCACGGGGAGCCTCCCTGAGGCGCTATCACCCAATCAGAGGATTTTACAATGGCTAAGAAAGTACAAGCCTACGTCAAGCTGCAGGTTGCAGCTGGTATGGCGAACCCAAGTCCACCAGTTGGTCCAGCTCTGGGTCAGCAGGGTGTGAACATCATGGAATTCTGTAAAGCGTTCAACGCCAAAACCGAATCCCTGGAAAAAGGTCTGCCAATCCCAGTCGTAATCACTGTTTACGCTGACCGTTCTTTCACTTTCGTTACCAAAACCCCTCCAGCAGCTGTTCTGCTGAAGAAAGCGGCTGGTATCAAGTCTGGTTCCGGTAAACCGAACAAAGACAAAGTGGGTAAAATTTCCCGCGCTCAGCTGCAGGAAATCGCGCAGACCAAAGCTGCCGACATGACTGGTGCCGACATTGAAGCGATGACTCGCTCAATCGAAGGTACTGCACGTTCCATGGGCCTGGTAGTGGAGGACTAAGAAATGGCTAAACTGACCAAGCGCATGTCCGTGATCCGTGACAAAGTTGATGCGACCAAACAGTACGACATCAACGAAGCTATCGCTCTGCTGAAAGAACTGGCAACTGCTAAGTTCGTTGAAAGCGTTGACGTTGCCGTTAACCTCGGCATCGACGCGCGTAAATCCGATCAGAACGTTCGTGGCGCAACTGTACTGCCACACGGTACTGGCCGTTCCGTTCGCGTAGCTGTATTTGCTCAGGGTGCAAACGCTGAAGCTGCTAAAGCTGCCGGCGCTGAACTGGTAGGTATGGAAGATCTGGCTGATCAGATCAAGAAAGGCGAAATGAACTTTGACGTTGTTATTGCTTCTCCAGATGCAATGCGCGTTGTTGGCCAGCTGGGCCAGGTTCTGGGTCCACGCGGCCTGATGCCTAACCCGAAAGTCGGTACTGTAACACCTAACGTTGCTGAAGCGGTTAAGAACGCTAAAGCAGGTCAGGTTCGTTATCGTAACGACAAAAACGGCATCATCCACACCACCATCGGTAAAGTGGACTTTGACGCTGACAAACTGAAAGAAAACCTGGAAGCTCTGCTGGTTGCGCTGAAAAAAGCAAAACCAACTCAGGCGAAAGGCGTGTACATCAAGAAAGTTAGCATCTCCACCACCATGGGTGCAGGTGTTGCAGTTGACCAGGCTGGCCTGAGCGCTGCTGCAAACTAATGCCTTTACGTGGGCGGTGATTTTGTCTACAATCTTACCCCCACGTTTGCTAACGAAAGTTAGCGGCTAAAAGATTTGTTCGTTGGAGCCTGGCCTAATCCAGGCCTCCGTCGAAGACCGCAGGTGTTTCGCAAGAGACTTAATCCCCTGCGTAGACGGTGACAGAACGCTAAGATTATTTTTGGATACTCTGGCTTGTTTCTGCTCACCGTATTAAGACGCTCTTTCCGTTTGGGAGAGTGAAGTGAGTTCCGGAACATGAGTTCCGGCAAACATCCAGGAGCAAAGCTAATGGCTTTAAATCTTCAAGACAAACAAGCGATTGTTGCTGAAGTCAGCGAAGTAGCCAAAGGCGCGCTGTCTGCAGTAGTTGCGGATTCCCGTGGCGTTACTGTAGACAAAATGACTGAACTGCGTAAAGCAGGTCGTGAAGCTGGCGTATACATGCGTGTTGTTCGTAACACCCTGCTGCGTCGCGTAGTTGAAGGTACTCAGTTCGAGTGCCTGAAAGACACGTTTGTTGGTCCGACCCTGATTGCATACTCTATGGAACACCCGGGCGCTGCTGCTCGTCTGTTCAAAGAGTTCGCGAAAGCGAATGCAAAATTTGAGGTCAAAGCTGCAGCCTTTGAAGGTGAGTTGATCCCGGCATCGCAAATCGATCGCCTGGCAACCCTGCCGACCTACGAAGAAGCAATTGCACGCCTGATGGCAACCATGAAAGAAGCTTCGGCTGGCAAACTGGTTCGCACTCTGGCTGCTGTTCGCGATGCGAAAGAAGCTGCTTAATCGCAGTTATCTTTATAAAGCATTTGCTTACGTATAAACTTATTCTGATTTTCAGGAACAATTTAAATGTCTATCACTAAAGATCAAATCATTGAAGCAGTTGCAGCTATGTCCGTAATGGACGTTGTAGAACTGATTTCTGCAATGGAAGAAAAATTCGGTGTTTCTGCTGCTGCTGCTGTAGCTGTAGCTGCGGGCCCGGCTGAAGCTGCTGAAGAAAAAACTGAATTCGACGTAATTCTGAAAGCTGCTGGCGCTAACAAAGTTGCTGTTATCAAAGCAGTACGTGGCGCAACTGGCCTGGGTCTGAAAGAAGCTAAAGACCTGGTAGAATCTGCTCCAGCTGCGCTGAAAGAAGGCGTGAGCAAAGACGACGCAGAAGCACTGAAAAAATCTCTGGAAGAAGCTGGCGCTGAAGTTGAAGTTAAATAAGCCAACTTTTCTGGTTGCAGCCTGAGTAATTAGGCTGATGGCTGGTGACTTTTTAGTCACCAGCCTTTTTGCGCTGTAAGGCATCAGTAGCATTTCACACTGTTTGACTGCTGATTGTCCTGACAATGCATGTTTCTATCGACGACTTAATATATTGCGACAGGGTGCTCGCTCTGTGTAAATCGCGACGAAATGATTTAAGCGTGATAGCAACAGGTATTGCGGAAAGTATTCAATTTTCCGGTCCACAAAATGGTGTTGCACAAACTGTCCCTTCGTCGGACAGATGGGTCGACTTGTCAGCGAGCTGAGGAACCCTATGGTTTACTCCTATACCGAGAAAAAACGTATTCGTAAGGATTTTGGTAAACGTCCACAAGTTCTGGACATTCCATATCTCCTTTCTATCCAGCTTGACTCGTTCCAGAAGTTTATCGAGCAAGATCCTGAAGGGCAGTACGGTCTGGAAGCAGCCTTCCGCTCCGTGTTCCCGATTCAGAGCTACAGCGGTAACTCCGAGCTGCAGTACGTCAGCTACCGCCTTGGCGAACCGGTGTTTGACGTTCAGGAATGTCAGATCCGTGGCGTGACCTATTCCGCACCGCTGCGCGTAAAACTGCGTCTGGTGATCTACGAGCGCGAAGCGCCGGAAGGCACCGTAAAAGACATTAAAGAACAAGAAGTCTACATGGGTGAAATTCCACTCATGACAGACAACGGTACTTTCGTTATCAACGGTACTGAGCGTGTTATCGTTTCCCAGCTGCACCGTAGCCCGGGCGTCTTCTTCGACAGCGATAAAGGTAAAACACACTCTTCCGGTAAAGTACTGTATAACGCACGCATCATTCCTTACCGTGGTTCATGGCTGGACTTCGAGTTCGATCCGAAAGACAACCTGTTTGTCCGTATCGACCGTCGTCGTAAGCTGCCTGCAACCATCATTCTGCGTGCGCTGCAATACACCACTGAACAGATCCTGGACCTGTTCTTTGAGAAAGTGATCTTTGAAATCCGCGACAACAAGCTGCAGATGGAGCTGGTGCCGGAACGTCTGCGTGGCGAGACCGCGTCGTTCGACATCGAAGCCGACGGCAAAGTGTATGTGGAAAAAGGTCGCCGTATCACCGCGCGCCACATCCGCCAGCTGGAAAAAGATGATATCAAACTCATCGAAGTTCCGGTTGAGTACATTGCAGGAAAAGTAGCCGCGAAAGATTACGTTGATGAGTCAACGGGTGAGCTGATCTGCCCAGCGAACATGGAGCTGAGCCTGGATCTGCTGGCTAAGCTGAGCCAGTCTGGTCACAAACGTATCGAAACGCTGTTCACCAACGATCTGGACCACGGCGCGTATATTTCTGAAACTATTCGCGTCGACCCAACCACCGATCGTCTGAGCGCGCTGGTAGAAATCTACCGCATGATGCGTCCTGGTGAGCCACCAACTCGCGAAGCGGCGGAAAGCCTGTTCGAGAACCTGTTCTTCTCCGAAGACCGCTACGATCTGTCCGCGGTTGGTCGTATGAAGTTCAACCGTTCTCTGCTGCGCGACGAAATCGAAGGTTCCGGTATCCTGAGCAAAGACGACATCATCGAAGTGATGAAGAAGCTCATCGATATCCGTAACGGTAAAGGCGAAGTGGACGATATCGACCACCTCGGCAACCGTCGTATCCGTTCCGTAGGCGAAATGGCGGAAAACCAATTCCGCGTTGGCCTGGTACGTGTAGAGCGTGCGGTGAAAGAGCGTCTGTCTCTGGGCGATCTGGATACCCTGATGCCTCAGGATATGATCAACGCCAAGCCGATTTCTGCAGCAGTGAAAGAGTTCTTCGGTTCCAGCCAGCTGTCTCAGTTCATGGACCAGAACAACCCGCTGTCTGAGATTACGCACAAACGTCGTATCTCTGCACTCGGCCCAGGCGGTCTGACCCGTGAACGCGCAGGCTTTGAAGTTCGAGACGTACACCCGACGCACTACGGTCGCGTATGTCCAATCGAAACGCCTGAAGGTCCAAACATCGGTCTGATCAACTCCCTGTCCGTGTACGCACAGACTAACGAATACGGTTTCCTCGAGACCCCGTACCGTAAAGTGACTGACGGTGTTGTAACCGACGAAATTCACTACCTGTCTGCTATCGAAGAAGGCAACTACGTTATCGCTCAGGCGAACTCCAACCTGGATGACGAAGGCCACTTTGTAGAAGATCTGGTTACCTGCCGTAGCAAAGGCGAATCCAGCTTGTTCAGTCGCGACCAGGTTGACTACATGGACGTATCCACCCAGCAGGTGGTATCCGTCGGTGCGTCCCTGATCCCGTTCCTGGAACACGATGACGCCAACCGTGCATTGATGGGTGCGAACATGCAACGTCAGGCCGTTCCAACTCTGCGCGCTGATAAGCCGCTGGTTGGTACCGGTATGGAACGTGCTGTTGCCGTTGACTCCGGTGTTACTGCAGTTGCTAAACGTGGCGGTACTGTTCAGTACGTCGATGCATCCCGTATCGTTATCAAAGTTAACGAAGACGAGATGTATCCGGGCGAAGCTGGTATCGACATTTATAACCTGACCAAATACACCCGTTCTAACCAGAACACCTGTATCAACCAGATGCCTTGCGTATCTCTGGGTGAGCCAGTTGAGCGCGGCGACGTGCTGGCAGACGGTCCGTCCACCGACCTCGGTGAACTGGCGCTCGGTCAGAACATGCGCGTAGCGTTCATGCCGTGGAACGGTTACAACTTCGAAGACTCCATCCTCGTCTCCGAGCGTGTGGTTCAGGAAGATCGTTTCACCACCATCCACATTCAGGAACTGGCATGTGTGTCTCGTGACACCAAGCTGGGGCCAGAAGAGATCACCGCTGACATCCCTAACGTGGGTGAAGCTGCGCTCTCCAAACTGGATGAATCCGGTATCGTTTACATCGGTGCGGAAGTGACCGGCGGCGACATTCTGGTTGGTAAGGTTACGCCGAAAGGTGAAACCCAGCTGACGCCAGAAGAGAAACTGCTGCGTGCAATCTTCGGTGAGAAAGCGTCTGACGTTAAAGACTCTTCTCTGCGCGTACCAAACGGTGTTTCCGGTACGGTTATCGACGTTCAGGTCTTCACCCGTGACGGCGTTGAGAAAGATAAGCGTGCGCTGGAAATCGAAGAGATGCAGCTCAAACAGGCTAAGAAAGACCTGTCTGAAGAACTGCAGATCCTCGAAGCGGGTCTGTTCAGCCGTATCTATGCTGTGCTGGTTGCCGGTGGCGTTGAAGCTGAGAAGCTCGACAAACTGCCACGCGATCGCTGGCTGGAACTGGGCCTGACCGACGAAGAGAAACAAAATCAGCTGGAACAGCTGGCTGAGCAGTATGACGAACTGAAACACGAGTTCGAGAAAAAACTCGAAGCGAAACGCCGCAAAATCACTCAGGGCGACGATCTGGCACCAGGCGTGCTGAAGATTGTTAAGGTGTATCTGGCTGTTAAACGTCAGATCCAGCCTGGTGATAAGATGGCAGGTCGTCACGGTAACAAGGGTGTTATCTCTAAGATCAACCCGATCGAAGATATGCCGCACGATGCTAACGGTACGCCGGTAGATATCGTACTGAACCCACTGGGCGTACCGTCTCGTATGAACATTGGTCAGATCCTGGAAACTCACCTGGGTATGGCTGCGAAAGGTATTGGCGACAAGATTAACGCCATGCTGAAGCAGCAGGAAGAGGTCGCGAAGCTGCGCGAATTCATCCAGCGTGCCTACGATCTGGGTACTGACGTGCGTCAGAAAGTCGACCTGAATACCTTCAGCGATGAAGAAGTGCTGCGTCTGGCTGAGAACCTGAAAAAAGGTATGCCAATCGCAACGCCGGTCTTCGATGGCGCGAAAGAAGCTGAAATTAAAGAGCTGCTGCAACTGGGTGGTCTGCCAACGTCTGGTCAGATTACGCTGTTTGACGGCCGTACCGGTGAACAGTTCGAGCGTCCGGTAACCGTAGGTTACATGTACATGCTGAAACTGAACCACCTGGTCGACGACAAGATGCACGCTCGTTCTACCGGTTCTTATAGCCTGGTTACTCAGCAGCCGCTGGGTGGTAAGGCACAGTTCGGTGGTCAGCGCTTCGGGGAGATGGAAGTGTGGGCGCTGGAAGCATACGGCGCGGCATACACCCTGCAGGAAATGCTCACCGTTAAGTCTGATGACGTGAACGGTCGTACCAAGATGTATAAAAACATCGTGGACGGCAACCATCAGATGGAGCCGGGCATGCCAGAATCCTTCAACGTACTGTTGAAAGAGATTCGTTCGCTGGGTATCAACATCGAACTGGAAGACGAGTAATTCTCGCTCAAACAGGTCACTGGTGCCGGGTTAATCCCCGGCACCAGATTGTGCTAACTCCGACGGGAGCAAATCCGTGAAAGATTTATTAAAGTTTCTGAAAGCGCAGACTAAAACCGAAGAGTTTGATGCGATCAAAATTGCTCTGGCTTCGCCAGACATGATCCGTTCATGGTCTTTCGGTGAAGTTAAAAAGCCGGAAACCATCAACTACCGTACGTTCAAACCTGAGCGTGACGGCCTTTTCTGTGCGCGTATTTTCGGGCCAGTAAAAGATTACGAGTGCCTGTGCGGTAAGTACAAGCGCCTGAAACACCGTGGTGTGATCTGTGAGAAGTGCGGCGTTGAAGTGACCCAGACCAAAGTGCGTCGTGAGCGCATGGGCCACATCGAGCTGGCGTCTCCGACCGCTCACATCTGGTTCCTGAAATCTCTGCCGTCCCGTATCGGTCTGCTGCTGGATATGCCGCTGCGCGATATCGAACGCGTTCTGTACTTCGAATCTTATGTGGTTATCGAAGGCGGGATGACGAACCTGGAACGTCATCAGATCCTGACTGAAGAGCAGTATCTGGACGCGCTGGAAGAGTTCGGTGACGAATTCGATGCGAAGATGGGTGCGGAAGCTATTCAGGCCCTGCTGAAGAGCATGGATCTGGAGCAAGAGTGCGAGCAGCTGCGTGAAGAGCTGAACGAAACCAACTCCGAAACCAAACGTAAAAAGCTGACCAAGCGTATCAAACTGCTGGAAGCGTTCGTTCAGTCTGGTAACAAACCAGAGTGGATGATCCTGACCGTTCTGCCGGTTCTGCCGCCAGATCTGCGTCCACTGGTTCCGCTGGATGGTGGTCGTTTCGCAACGTCCGATCTGAACGATCTGTATCGTCGCGTTATCAACCGTAACAACCGTCTGAAACGTCTGCTGGATCTGGCTGCGCCGGACATCATCGTACGCAACGAAAAACGTATGCTGCAGGAAGCGGTTGACGCCCTGCTGGATAACGGCCGTCGCGGTCGTGCGATCACCGGTTCTAACAAACGTCCTCTGAAATCTTTGGCCGACATGATCAAAGGTAAACAGGGTCGTTTCCGTCAGAACCTGCTCGGTAAGCGTGTTGACTACTCCGGTCGTTCTGTAATCACCGTAGGTCCATACCTGCGTCTGCATCAGTGCGGTCTGCCGAAGAAAATGGCACTGGAGCTGTTCAAACCGTTCATCTACGGCAAGCTGGAGTTGCGAGGACTCGCCACCACCATCAAAGCCGCTAAGAAAATGGTTGAGCGTGAAGAAGCTGTCGTTTGGGATATCCTGGACGAAGTTATCCGCGAACACCCGGTACTGCTGAACCGTGCACCAACTCTGCACCGTTTGGGTATCCAGGCATTTGAGCCAGTCCTGATCGAAGGTAAAGCTATCCAGCTGCACCCGCTGGTTTGTGCGGCCTATAACGCCGACTTCGATGGTGACCAGATGGCTGTTCACGTACCGCTGACGCTGGAAGCCCAGCTCGAAGCGCGTGCGCTGATGATGTCTACCAACAACATCCTGTCCCCAGCGAACGGTGAACCTATCATCGTTCCTTCTCAGGACGTTGTATTGGGTCTGTACTACATGACCCGTGACTGTGTTAACGCCAAAGGCGAAGGCATGGTGCTGACTGGCCCGAAAGAAGCTGAGCGTATTTATCGCGCTGGCCTGGCCTCTCTGCATGCGCGCGTTAAAGTGCGTATCACCGAATATGAAAAAGATGAAAACGGCGAATTCGTTGCGAAAACCAGCCTGAAAGACACGACCGTTGGCCGTGCCATTCTGTGGATGATCGTACCGAAAGGTCTGCCTTTCTCCATCGTCAACCAGGCGCTGGGCAAGAAAGCGATCTCCAAAATGCTGAACACCTGTTACCGCATTCTGGGTCTGAAGCCGACCGTTATCTTCGCTGACCAGACAATGTATACCGGCTTTGCTTATGCAGCGCGTTCAGGTGCATCTGTTGGTATCGATGACATGGTCATCCCAGAGAAGAAACACGAGATCATCTCTGAAGCGGAAGCCGAAGTTGCTGAGATCCAGGAGCAGTTCCAGTCTGGTCTGGTTACCGCGGGCGAACGCTATAACAAAGTTATCGATATCTGGGCAGCGGCGAACGATCGTGTATCCAAAGCGATGATGGATAACCTGCAGACCGAAACCGTGATTAACCGTGACGGCGTAGAAGAGCAGCAGGTTTCCTTCAACAGCATCTACATGATGGCCGACTCCGGTGCGCGTGGTTCCGCAGCACAGATTCGTCAGCTGGCAGGTATGCGTGGTCTGATGGCGAAGCCAGATGGCTCCATCATCGAAACGCCAATCACCGCGAACTTCCGTGAAGGTCTGAACGTACTCCAGTACTTCATCTCCACCCACGGTGCTCGTAAAGGTCTGGCGGATACCGCACTGAAAACTGCGAACTCCGGTTATCTGACGCGTCGTCTGGTTGACGTTGCGCAGGATCTGGTTGTGACCGAAGACGATTGTGGCACCCTCGAAGGTATCACCATGACCCCGGTTATCGAGGGTGGTGATGTTAAAGAGCCACTGCGCGATCGCGTTCTGGGTCGTGTAACCGCGGAAGACATTCTGAAGCCGGGTACTGCAGACATTCTGGTTCCACGCAACACGCTGCTGCACGAGCACTGGTGTGACCTGCTGGAAGCGAACTCTGTTGACTCCGTGAAAGTACGTTCCGTTGTATCCTGTGACACCGACTTTGGTGTATGTGCGCACTGCTACGGTCGTGACCTGGCGCGTGGCCACATCATCAACAAAGGTGAAGCAATCGGCGTTATCGCGGCACAGTCGATCGGTGAGCCGGGTACACAGCTGACGATGCGTACGTTCCACATCGGTGGTGCGGCATCTCGTGCGGCTGCTGAATCCAGCATCCAGGTGAAAAACAAAGGTAGCATCAAGCTCAGCAACGCGAAGTCTGTTGTTAACTCCGCAGGCAAGCTGGTTGTGACCTCTCGTAACACCGAGCTGAAGCTGATCGACGAATTCGGTCGTACCAAAGAGAGCTATAAAGTGCCTTACGGTGCGGTTATGGCGAAAGGTGATGGCGAGCAGGTTGCCGGCGGTGAAACCGTTGCAAACTGGGATCCACACACCATGCCGGTTATCACCGAAGTAAGTGGTTTCATCCGCTTCACTGACATGATCGACGGCCAGACCATTACTCGTCAGACCGACGAGCTGACCGGTCTGTCTTCTCTGGTGGTTCTGGATTCTGCTGAACGTACTACCGGTGGTAAAGATCTGCGTCCTGCACTGAAAATCGTTGATGCTCAGGGTAACGACGTTCTGATCCCTGGTACCGACATGCCTGCGCAGTACTTCCTGCCGGGTAAAGCGATCGTTCAGCTGGAAGATGGCATTCAGATCGGTGCGGGTGATGCTCTGGCGCGTATTCCACAGGAATCCAGCGGTACCAAGGACATCACCGGTGGTCTGCCACGCGTTGCGGACCTGTTCGAAGCACGTCGTCCGAAAGAGCCTGCAATCCTGGCTGAAATCAGCGGTATCATCTCCTTCGGTAAAGAGACCAAAGGGAAACGCCGTCTGGTTATCACTCCAGTAGATGGCAGCGAACCGTACGAAGAGATGATTCCTAAGTGGCGTCAGCTCAACGTGTTCGAAGGTGAACGTGTAGAACGTGGTGACGTGGTTTCCGATGGTCCAGAAGCTCCGCACGACATTCTGCGTCTTCGTGGCGTCCACGCGGTAACGCGTTACATCACCAACGAAGTACAGGACGTTTACCGTCTGCAGGGCGTTAAGATTAACGATAAGCACATCGAAGTTATCGTTCGTCAGATGCTGCGTAAAGCAACCATCGAAAACGCAGGCAGCTCCGAGTTCCTGGAAGGCGAGCAGGTTGAATACTCACGCGTCAAGATCGCTAACCGCGAACTGGAAGCGAACGGCAAAATCGGTGCGACCTTCTCGCGCGATCTGCTGGGTATCACCAAAGCGTCTCTGGCAACCGAGTCCTTCATCTCTGCAGCATCGTTCCAGGAAACGACTCGTGTCCTGACCGAAGCCGCTGTTGCAGGTAAACGTGATGAACTGCGCGGTCTGAAAGAGAACGTTATCGTGGGTCGTCTGATCCCGGCGGGTACCGGTTATGCGTACCACCAGGATCGTATGCGTCGTCGTGCTGCGGGCGAACTGCCAGCTGCACCGCAGGTAACTGCTGAAGATGCATCCGCGAGCCTGGCAGAACTGCTGAACGCAGGTCTGGGCGGTTCCGACAACGAGTAATCGTTGATGCCCGGTGATGAACATTACCGGGCATGTGCCTCGTAGGTCGGGTAAGCTCAGCGCCACCCGACAATAAAAAACCCGCCGAGGCGGGTTTTTTTACATCTATAGGTAATCAGTTTACCAACGGGATCCGTCGATAAAGCTCAATCATATCGCCCGCCAGATCCTGAATGACCATCGCGTTCATCAGGTGATCCTGAGAGTGGACGGTGATCAGGTTTACCGGAAGCTTCCCGGTCCCTTCGTCAAGACCGATAAGCTGCGTCTGGATCGTGTGCGCATGCTTCACATATTCGCGCGACTCTTCCATCGCTTTTTCAGCTTCGTCAAACTCACCTTTACGCGCCATCTGAAGCGCCGTCAGGGCCGCACTGCGCGCCGCGCCTGCATTGACCAGCAGTTCCATAATCGTGGTTTCTAAGTCTTCCATTATGACTCCAGGAGTTTGAGCGCTTTTTCCAGGACGGCATCGCCTTTCATCATGCCGTAATCCATCATGTCGATCACCGCGACCTTTTTACCCAGCGGCTCGGCCTGCGCCTGAAGTTTAGCCTGCTCGTATTTAACCTGTGGCCCCAGCAATACGATGTCGGCCGTCGCGATGTTGTCTTTAAACTCCGCAACCGGAACGGCTTTAATGGTGACTTCAACCCCTTTTTTCTGCGCGGCGTCTTTCATACGTTGAACCAGCATGCTGGTTGACATTCCCGCTGCACAGCATAAAACGATGTTCTTCATAATCAGCCTCGATCTACATGTGTTTATTGATAATTATCCCGTGCAGAGCGCTTCAACAACCGGTTTACCGCGATTGTGTGTCAGGCATCACAAAGAAACCGGCGATTTTCTGAAACCGGTTACAATTTTGCATTGTCGGGTACCCGGCCCGTTGAAACGGGCAGGGTGAAAGAGGGAGGATTAGCTGATGGACGTTCGATTGATGCGGTTTTTGCCCTGCTGTTTGGCGCTGTAGAGGGCGCTATCAACGCTTCCGACAAATTGCTCCAGCGGTTCAAAATGCCACTCCCCAAGACCGCCGCTGAACGTAACCCGCAGGTTTTCTTCTCGCCAGACGCGTTTTTCAACTGCGGTACGCCAGGCTTCCAGCAATGAGAGCGCAGACGTCATCTGCTCAGCCTGGAAGATTACCGCGAACTCTTCTCCACCGTACCGGTAAATCGAGACGTGATGTGGCTGCATAATCTGGATCCCTTCGCGGGCCACGTTGCGCAGAACGATATCACCGGTCAGGTGGCCCAGCGTGTCGTTAATCGACTTGAAGTTATCGATGTCCACCAGCGCCAGCGCGAAAGGCTGCTGGGCATTCAGCAGCTCCGCGATATCGCTATCGAACGCGCGGCGGTTTTTACAGCCCGTCAGCGCATCGTGAGTGGCCTGGCGCACATAGGCCATCTCACGCTCTTTATTGGACTGGATAGTGTGGCTCAGCATCGCTTCCAGGCGCGGCGCTTCGCTGACGTCGCCGGTTTTGATGGCATTGATAATGTGCATCAGCACGGTACGCGAGGCGTGACGGAGGTATAAGCCGAAGAGGATGATGATGATTGCCGCCAGCGCAAACCCCCAGCCAACAATCGTCGTTTCGTGGCGGGTGATATCGGTGAGCGTCTCGCCAGAGACCCGGTAGATGACAAACCAGTCCGGATTGGTAAACGAGTAGTAGTAGTACCAGGCGTTGCTTTTCTTATCGTAAAGGTGGCCTTCGCCGCTGGTCATTTTGTCCATCAGCGCTTCGCTCACGTAGTGTTTGAAGAGCGCGCCTGTATCCGGGTGAAGCACAACGGCGCCGTCGCGTTCAACGACGAAGAATTCTCCCTGGACGGGCGCCACCATCTGACGCAGGGTGAAGCCCATTGACGTCAAATCGAGATGAAACGCGATCGTTCCCTTCAGTCTGCCTTCGGGAGAAATCAATGGCTTATAAAGTGTGACCGTCGGATGGCCGGTGAAATAGTCCATGTACGGGCGAGTATAGTGGCTGAAGATACTGGCTTCGGCCTGAGCGATAAACCACGGCCGCGTCCGGGGATCGAAGGTTTTACTCTTCTCCGTGGGGAGCACTTCCGGCGCGCGGAGATAATGCCCCTGCGTGTCCGCCAGCGAGATGGAGGACACGGTCGGCATCAGGTTTTGCAAATGCATCATCATCTGAAGCCCCTGCGTCGGGTTGACGTTGAGCGTCTCGTTTAGCCTGTCGTCGCGGGCAAAGTAAATCGCGGAACGGCCCAGGATATAGTCGTTTTCACGCAGGATAGATTCGGTATAGTTCACCGCCAGGTTGTGCGTGAAATTGCTGTTGATCTTATGATAATCCTCAAGAAAATCCTTTCGTTGCGAAAGCGTCACCGCGATCGCGATCACCGCAAAACTGCAGAGGATCCCCGCGAAGCTGAGCATGATTGGCCGGGTAAAAGAGAGCTTTTTGCTGTGAAGTGCCATGAGCTGTACATCGTTCCTGATGGTGATTACTTTTCGTCTGCCGATATCCTCTCAGCATAGTCGCTGTCCTGCGGTTAGCGGTGAATTATACGACACACGATTTCTGGCGGGATGATTTATCTTAAGAACCATTAAGAAAATACTTATTCAACCTGCTGGCGGCCGTGTGCGCAATGAACCAGAGGCAGGGCGAAACGAGGAAGAAGCTTTTCGCCCTGGTCAGCATCCGTTGCTGACCGTGTGACAATAAAAAACCGGACGATCGCTGACAACCACCCGGTTTTGCCTTTTCGTCGTGCCTCGACAATTTTTTATGGCGTTGCAGTACGTTTCAGCGTCATTGCGAGGTTCTTCCCAGCCAGCTGTCCCAGTCTTTCCAGACAGGCTGAAGACCCTGCGCCGTCAGGGCTGCGGCGACCGCTTCCGGACGTCGTCCGTCATGCGGCACAAACTGCTCGAGCTCCGGACGATCGTCGGCGTAGCCGCCAGGCTGCGTTTTGGAAAACGCGCTGACGTTGTTAATCGCAAGCGGGATAACGCGATCGCGAAACGCCGGGGATTCACGCGTTGAGAGCGATAATTCCACTTCCGGGGCGAGCAGGCGAAACGCACAGATGGCCTGCACCAGCTGGCGTTCATCCATCAGCGAAGCCGGTTCAATCCCGCCCGCGCAAGGCCTCAGGCGCGGGAAGGAGATGGAATAACGGCTCTGCCAGTAGTGCTGCTGAAGCCACAGCAAATGTTCCGCCACCATGTAACAATCCACCCGCCAGCTGTCAGAGAGCCCGATCAGCGCGCCCAGACCGATTTTGTCGATCCCCGCGCGACCCAGCCTGTCCGGCGTTTCCAGGCGGAAAAAGAAATCCTGTTTCTTGCCCTTCAGGTGATGCCGGGCGTACGTCGCCTCGTGATAGGTTTCCTGGTAGACCATGACCCCGTCCAGCCCGAGGGTTTTTAGCTCCGCGTACTCCTCCTGCGCCAGGGGCTGCACTTCCATCTGCAACGACGCAAACTGACGACGAATGGCGGGAAGGTGCTGACGGAAATAGTCCATTCCCACTTTTCCCTGATGTTCGCCCGTGACAAGCAGAAGATGTTCAAAGCCCATTTCACGAATGGCCGCGCACTCGCGGGCGATCTCACCTTCATCGAGCGTTTTACGCTTGATGCGGTTGCTCATGGAAAAACCGCAGTAGGTGCAGTCATTGGCGCACAGGTTTGATAGATAGAGCGGCACGTAGAAGCTTACCGTGTTGCCAAAACGCTGGCGGGTGAGCCGCTGCGCTCGCTGGGCCATCGGCTCGAGGTACGCGCTGGCCGCCGGGGAGAGCAGGGCCATCAGATCCTCGCGGGTCAGATGGCGGGCATGCAGCGCGCGCTCCACGTCAGCCGCCGTTTTGCTGTTAATGCGCAGGGCAATGTCGTCCCAGTTAAGCTGCCGCCAGCGCTCGGTAAACGTGCTCATGAGATCGCCTCCAGAAAACCGGTCAGCGGGCTGGTGGCCTGTGCCTGGAAACTGCGCGAGCCGGGGCCAGACTCCCTTGCCAGCAGGCCAGCCTCTACGGCCATGCGGAACGCACGCGCCATCATGACCGGATCGTCGGCAACCGCGATGGCTGTGTTGACCAGCACCGCGTCGGCGCCCATCTCCAGCGCCTGCGCGGCATGGCTGGGCACGCCAATGCCCGCATCAACCACCACCGGCACGGTAGCCTGCTCAATAATGATTTCCAGCATCGCGCGGGTTTCCAGCCCCTGATTGGAGCCAATGGGGGCACCCAGCGGCATGACAGCGGCGCAGCCGACCTCTTCCAGCCGTTTGCACAGAACAGGGTCGGCGCCGCAGTAAGGCAGGACGATAAACCCTTGCTGCACCAGCTTTTCAGCTGCTTTCAGCGTTTCGATGGGGTCGGGCAGCAGCCAGCGGGCGTCAGGATGAATTTCCAGCTTCAGCCAGCGGGTGCCGAGCGCCTCGCGGGCCAGCTGCGCGGCAAAAATCGCCTCTTCGGCCGTTTTGGCACCGGAGGTGTTGGGCAGCAGCGTGACGCCTGCCTCCAGTAAAGGCGCCAGAATGGCATCGCTGTGATGGCGCAGATCCACGCGCTTGAGCGCCAGCGTCACCAGCTGGCTGCCGCTTTCGCGAATGGCATCCACCATCAGCTGCGGCGAGGCGAATTTTCCGGTTCCGGTAAACAGATGTGAATCAAAGACTTTATCGGCAATACGTAACATCTCAGCCCCCTGCGATAACCTGAAACAGCAGGATCTGGTCGCCGTCATTGACCTGCTGATGTTCCCACTGCTCGCGCGGCAGGATCTGTTGATTGAGCGCCAGCGCCGTTCCCGGCTTGAGCTGGCGCAGCTTGTCGAGCAGTACCGCAACGGTGAGCCCGTCGTCGCATTTCATCGGCTCATCGTTAAACAGAATGCGCATCGCGGCCTCCGCATACCGGGCAGCGGCTGGCGCGGTGTAACGCCAGATGGCGCCAGCCGCTGGAGCGGGCATCAAACAGCCGCAGCGTATTGCGTTCCGTCTCCATGCCGCTGAGCAGCTTGATGGCCTCCAGCGCCTGCATTGTGCCCATTACGCCGACCACCGGACCAAGAATGCCCGCCGTACGGCAGTTGCGCGCCGGCTCGGCATCATCCGGCCACAGGCAGCGATAGCAGCCCTGCGACCACGGCGGGGTCAGGACCATCATCTGCCCGCCGAACCCCACCGCGCTGGCGGTGATAAGCGGCGTATTATTTGCCACGCAGGCGGCGTTAATCGCCTGGCGCGTCGCCATGTTGTCGGTACAGTCCAGCACCACGTCGGCAAGGGCGACCTCACGGCGCAGGTTTTCACCGCTGAGCCGATCCTGCAGGGCAATCAGCGCGATATCCGGGTTGAGCTGGTTCAGGCGCTGCCGGGTAATTTGCGCTTTTGGCTGGTTGATATCCTCGGTGGTAAAGAGGATTTGTCGCTGCAGGTTGCTGAGGTGAACCTCGTCGTCGTCGGCCAGCACCAGCGTACCGATACCTGCACCAGCCAGATAAAGCGCGGCGGGCGCGCCTAGCCCGCCCAGACCGACAATCAGCACCCGGCTGGCGAGCAGCTTTTGCTGTCCGTTGATGGCGATATCTTCCAGCAGGATCTGACGGCTATAGCGCATAAAATCACGATCGTTCATCACCCGCTCCTGCCAGCTGTAACAGCTGTTCGGTGGCAAGACGCCAGTCTGCGGCCTGGGTGATGGCGCTGACGACGGCGATACTGCCGACGCCGGTCTCCAGCACCGCCGGGGCGCGTTCAAGGCTGATTCCGCCAATGGCGACGGTAGGGTAATCGGCAAGGCGTTTAACGTGACTCGCCAGCTGCGTCAGACCCTGCGGTGCGGAGGGCATCTGCTTGGTTTGCGTCGGGAAGACGTGACCCAGCGCGATGTAAGAGGGACGGGCCGCCAGCGCCACGTCGATCTCCATGTCATCGTGCGTTGAAACGCCAAGACGCAACCCGGCTTCGCGGATAGCGCTCAGATCCGTTGTTTCCAGGTCCTCCTGACCCAGGTGCACGCCGTACGCCTGGTGCTTAACGGCCAGCCGCCAGTAATCGTTGATAAACAGACGGGCGTTATGCCGACGGCCAAGCGCGATGGCGGCAGCCACATCGGCTTCCACCTCGTCATCGCGTTTATCCTTGATGCGCAGCTGGATCGTTCGAACGCCTGTCTCCAGCAGGCGCTCTATCCACTCCACGCTGTCCACCACCGGATAGAGCCCTAAACGGTAGGGGACAGGCGGGAAATCGGGCTTATACATTACGCCTCCTCTTTTTTGAGGTAGATTTCGCCGCCTCTGGCGCGGAAGGTTTCAGACATGTCCGCCATCCCCACTTCAATGGTCTGCGCGGCGGCGTAGTCGCGCACCTCCTGGCTGATTTTCATCGAGCAGAATTTTGGCCCGCACATAGAGCAGAAGTGCGCGACTTTGCCTGATTCCTGCGGGAGTGTCTCGTCGTGATAGGCGCGGGCGGTGAACGGGTCCAGCGCCAGGTTGAACTGGTCTTCCCAGCGGAATTCAAAGCGTGCCTTCGACATGGCGTTATCGCGGATTTGCGCTCCCGGATGGCCTTTGGCCAGATCCGCCGCGTGGGCGGCGATTTTGTAGGTGATCAGCCCCTGCTTCACGTCCTCTTTGTTTGGCAGGCCGAGGTGCTCTTTCGGCGTCACGTAGCAGAGCATGGCGCAGCCGAACCAGCCGATCATCGCCGCGCCAATGCCCGACGTGAAGTGGTCATAGCCCGGCGCAATATCGGTGGTCAACGGCCCCAGGGTATAGAACGGCGCTTCGTGGCAGTGCTCCAGCTCCTCGGTCATGTTGCGGCGGATCATCTGCATCGGCACGTGTCCCGGACCTTCAATCATCACCTGCACGTCATACTCCCAGGCGATTTTGGTCAGTTCACCCAGCGTGTGCAGTTCGGCAAACTGCGCTTCGTCGTTGGCGTCGCGGATCGAGCCCGGACGCAGGCCGTCGCCCAGAGAAAGTGATACGTCGTAGGCAGCGCAGATTTCGCAGATCTCGCGGAAGTGTTCGTAGAGGAAGTTTTCCTGGTGATGGGACAGACACCACTTCGCCATGATGGAACCGCCGCGCGAGACGATGCCGGTCAGACGCTTCGCGGTCATCGGCACGTAGCGCAGCAGCACGCCCGCGTGAATGGTGAAGTAGTCCACGCCCTGCTCGGCCTGCTCCAGCAGCGTGTCGCGGAACGCTTCCCAGGTAAGGTCTTCGGCGATGCCGTTGACCTTTTCCAGCGCCTGATAAATCGGGACGGTGCCAATCGGTACCGGGCTGTTACGCAGGATCCATTCGCGGGTTTCGTGAATATAGCGTCCAGTGGAGAGATCCATTACCGTGTCCGCGCCCCAGCGCGTGGACCAGACCAGCTTTTCCACCTCTTCTTCGATGGAGGAGGTGACGGCCGAGTTACCGATGTTAGCGTTGACCTTCACCAGGAAGTTGCGGCCGATAATCATCGGCTCGGATTCCGGGTGGTTGATATTAGCAGGGATAATCGCGCGGCCTGCGGCCACTTCGTCACGCACAAATTCCGGCGTGATGTTCTCCGGTAGGCGAGCGCCAAAGCCTTCACCCGGATGCTGATAGCGCAGCACTTCGCTACGGATGCGCTCGCGACCCATGTTTTCGCGAATGGCGATGAACTCCATCTCCGGCGTGACGATGCCCCGGCGCGCGTAGTGCAGCTGGGTCACGCATTTGCCCGCTTTAGCGCGTTTTGGCGTCAGCAGGCCGGTAAAGCGCAGCTCGTCCAGGCCGTCGTCGGCCAGGCGCTCTTTGGTATACGCAGAACTCAGGACGCTCAGCTCTTCGCAGTCGTTACGCGCGTCAATCCACGGCTGGCGCAGCTTAGCCAGACCCTGCTGGACGTTGATGGCAACATCAGGATCGCCGTAAGGTCCGGAGGTGTCATATACCGGCACGGCTTCGTTGTCTTCATACTGCGGGTTATCTTTGCTGCCGCCGATAAGCGTCGGGCTAAGCTGGATTTCGCGCATTGGGACGCGGATATCGGCCTGCGAGCCGGAAATGTAGATGCGTTTCGAGTTCGGGAAAGCGGTGCCTTCCAGCGTGTCGATGAAGTGTTGGGCCTGTGCGCGCTGTTCGCGGCGGGTCAGTTTTGCAGTAGACATAGCTCATTCCAAAAGTGAAGGACATGGCTTGTCAGACGACGGATGAAGCAAGAGAGGATCGCCCTCAGGCGATACAACAGCAGTGTGACTCTTGTTCCCTTCGCAGGTATTAGCCTGATCAGGTTCCGCGGATCCCGAATTAACGGTCTCAGCCCGCGCTTTCAGGCGCTGGGCACTCCGACAAGAAAAATCCCCCTCGCGAGAGGGGCGAATGGTTGTAAATTACTCGTTAACGATGAAGAACTCAAGCAGGGCGCGCGACGTTCTCTTCGTTACTGATGTTCAAATCATTGTCCAGAACGAGGGCGATCAGCTTATCTTCCAGCGTGAATCGCTCTTCCAGCGCTTCACCGAGGTCGGATAGCGCCCGCTGGAACTCAAGATAGTTATCGTGATCGATGGCGTTCTCAAGCGCGGAATCATAGTAATCCATGATCTGCTGGGTGTTGGCTTCAAGCAGCGGATAGAGCTTGCTGGCCGCTAAATACGGCGTTGTCCCTTCCATTTCGCGGATAATGCGTTCATAAATATTGAAATGGCCGTCGGACAGATAGTCGACCAGGCCCTGACAAAAATCATCCAGCGCTTTTTCATTCAGTCGCATAAACGATTCTTTGCCAGGCTTAATACCGACCAGATTGTAATAAGCCACGAGTAGATGCTTGCGCACATGTAGCCAGCGATCCACCAGTTTGTTACTTCCTCTAACGCGCTCAGTCAGGCTTTCCAGCTGGTTTAACATGGTCGACTCCGCAAAATGTAGGATTGAATCTGCTTATCCAGAATGTAACCACAATGCTAACAACATGTCAGTGAAGCGAAGGTAGTGCAATAGATATGGATCGTATTATTGAAAAATCAGATCTTGGTTGGTGGATCGTCAGTCACGAACAAAAATTATGGCTTCCTGCCGGGGAAATCCCCTATGGCGCAGCTGAGGCGTTCGACCTTGTTGGCCAGCCAGCGCTAAAGATCGGCGAGTGGCAGGATGAGCCCGTGTGGTTGATCCAACAGCCCCGCCGCCAGGATATGGGATCTGTGCGCCAGGTGCTGGATCTGGACGTGGGGCTGTTCCAGCTGGCGGGGCGCGGCGTGCAGCTGGCAGAGTTTTACCGCTCGCATAAATACTGCGGCTACTGCGGTCATACCATGCGTCCGAGCAAAACCGAGTGGGCGATGCTCTGCAGCCACTGCCGCGAGCGCTACTATCCGCAGATTGCGCCGTGCATTATCGTCGCTATCCGCCGGGAGGATTCCATCCTGCTGGCGCAGCATACCCGCCATCGCAACGGCATCCGCACCGTGCTGGCCGGCTTCGTCGAAGTGGGCGAAACGCTGGAGCAGGCGGTGGCGCGCGAGGTGATGGAGGAGAGCGGGATCAAAGTGAAGAACCTGCGCTACGTCACCTCCCAGCCGTGGCCGTTCCCGCAGTCGCTGATGACGGCATTTATGGCCGAATACGACAGCGGCGAGATCGTTATCGACCAGAAAGAGCTGCTGGACGCGAACTGGTATCGCTACGACGATTTACCGCTGTTGCCTCCGCCGGGCACCGTGGCGCGTCGGCTGATAGAAGATACCGTGGCGATGTGTCGGGCCGAGTATGAGTAGTGTTACACTGAGGCCATGACGCTTAAGGAACTGCAAAAATGACCGAACTGAAGAACGATCGTTATCTGCGTGCGCTGCTGCGCCAGCCCGTTGATGTCACCCCGGTGTGGATGATGCGCCAGGCGGGACGCTATCTGCCAGAGTACAAAGCCACGCGCGCGCAGGCGGGCGATTTTATGTCGCTGTGCAAAAACGCCGAGCTGGCCTGTGAAGTCACGCTCCAGCCGCTGCGCCGCTTCCCGCTGGATGCTGCGATCCTCTTCTCGGATATTCTGACCATTCCGGATGCAATGGGCCTTGGCCTGTACTTCGAAACCGGTGAAGGCCCGCGTTTCACCTCCCCGATCAAAAGCAAAGCCGACGTGGATAAGCTGCCGATCCCCGATCCGGAAGGCGAGCTGGGCTACGTGATGAACGCCGTACGCACCATCCGCCGCGAGCTGAAAGGTGAAGTGCCGCTGATTGGCTTCTCCGGCAGCCCGTGGACGCTGGCGACCTATATGGTGGAAGGGGGCAGCAGCAAAGCCTTCACCATGATTAAAAAGATGATGTACGCCGAGCCGATGGCCCTGCATGCGCTGCTCGATAAGCTGGCAAAGAGCGTTACCCTCTATCTGAACGCGCAGATTAAGGCCGGTGCGCAGTCGGTGATGATTTTCGATACCTGGGGCGGCGTGCTGACCGGGCGCGATTATCAGCAGTTCTCCCTGTACTACATGCACAAAATCGTTGACGGCCTGCTGCGTGAAAACGAAGGTCGCCGCGTGCCGGTGACGCTGTTCACCAAAGGCGGCGGTCAGTGGCTGGAAGCGATGGCGGCCACCGGCTGCGACGCGCTGGGCCTCGACTGGACGACCGATATTGCCGATGCCCGCCGTCGCGTGGGCGACAAAGTGGCGCTGCAGGGCAACATGGACCCGTCCATGCTCTATGCGCCGCCTGCCCGCATTGAAGAAGAAGTGTCGACTATACTGTCTGGTTTCGGCCAGGGGGAAGGCCACGTCTTTAACCTCGGCCACGGTATTCATCAGGATGTGCCGCCAGAACACGCAGGCGTATTTGTGGAGGCGGTGCATCGGCTTTCTGCCCAGTATCACAAGTAAGGAGTGGTTATGGATCTCGCGTCGCTACGCGCTCAACAAATCGAACTGGCTTCATCGGTGATCCGCGAGGATCGTCTGGATAAAGATCCTCCGCAGTACATTGGCGGAGCAGACGTCGGATTTGAGCAGGGTGGGGAAGTGACGCGAGCGGCGATGGTGGTACTGAAATACCCTTCGCTTGAACTGGTGGAGTACAAGGTTGCGCGTATCGCGACCACCATGCCGTACATTCCGGGCTTTCTCTCCTTCCGCGAATATCCCGCGCTGCTGGCAGCGTGGGAGCAACTCTCGCAAAAACCTGACCTGCTGTTTGTCGATGGACACGGTATCTCACACCCGCGCCGTTTAGGCGTTGCCAGCCACTTTGGGCTGCTGGTGGATGTGCCGACCATTGGCGTTGCCAAGAAACGCCTGTGCGGCGCGTTTGAACCTCTTTCAGACGAGCCGGGCGCGCTGGCGCCGCTTATCCATAAAGGTGAGCAGCTAGCGTGGGTCTGGCGCAGCAAGGCACGCTGTAATCCGCTCTTTATCGCCACGGGGCATCGGGTGAGCATGGACAGCGCCCTGGCGTGGGTGCAGCGCTGCATGAAGGGCTACCGCTTGCCGGAGCCGACGCGCTGGGCAGACGCCGTGGCATCTTCGCGTCCGGCTTTTGTTCGTTGGCAGGAAATTCAGCGATGATTCGGGTAAACTGCGCCTAATTTTCGATTCGAGAGATCATCATGCTACAAAACCCGATTCACCTGCGCCTTGAGAAACTTGAAAGCTGGCAGCACGTGACGTTTATGGCTTGCCTGTGCGAGCGCATGTATCCCAACTATGCCGCGTTCTGTAAGGAGACGGGCTTTGGTGATGGCCATATCTACCGCCGCATTCTGGATCTGATCTGGGAAACGCTGACGGTGAAAGACGCGAAGGTGAACTTCGACTCCCAGCTGGAAAAGCTGGAAGAGGCGATTCCGGCTGCGGATGATTTTGACCTGTACGGTGTCTACCCGGCGATTGATGCCTGCGTGGCGTTAAGCGAACTGCTCCACTCCCGTCTGAGCGGTGAAACGCTGGAGCACGCAGTTGAAGTCAGTAAGGCATCGATTACGACCGTCGCGATGCTGGAAATGACCCAGGAAGGTCGCGAGATGACCGACGAAGAGCTGCGTGCGAACCCGGCGGTTGAGCAAGAATGGGACATTCAGTGGGAAATTTTCCGCCTGCTGGCAGAGTGCGAAGAACGCGATATTGAGCTGATAAAAGGGCTGCGCGCGGACTTACGAGAGGCTGCTGAGAGCAATATTGGTATAATTTTTAACCAATGAGACAATAAATCTTGAGATAACGCCCGTTTTGTCGCTCCTCGACTCTTCCCTTTCGCCCCTTGTCTGGTCTACATTTGGGGGGCGAAAAAAAGTGGCTATCGGTGCGTGTATGCAGGAGAGTGCTTTTTTGGCATTTTCGTCGCACTCGATGCTTAGCAAGCGATAAACACATTGAAAGGATAACTTATGAACAAGACTCAACTGATTGATGTAATTGCGGACAAGGCTGATCTGTCTAAAGTGCAGGCTAAAGCTGCTCTGGAATCTACCCTGGCTGCTATTACTGAGTCTCTGAAAGAAGGCGATGCTGTGCAACTGGTTGGTTTCGGTACCTTCAAAGTGAACCACCGCGCTGAGCGTACTGGCCGCAACCCGCAGACCGGTAAAGAAATCAAAATCGCCGCAGCTAACGTGCCGGCATTTGTTTCTGGTAAAGCACTGAAAGACGCTGTTAAGTAAGACGCGTGGCAGTGAACAGTTTTAGCGAAGGGGCGGCAACGCCCCTTTTGTCTTTCTGGCGTGGAACGCTCGCGCTGGCAGGCATGCTGCTGCTGTCAGCCTGCAGCCACGACACCTCCCTGCCGCCGTTTACCGCCAGCGGCTACGCGGACAACCAGGGTGCTGTGAGGATCTGGCGCAAAGATTCCGGCGGCGAAGTGCATCTGCTTTCTGCCTTCAGCCCGTGGCATAACGGCAATACGTCGACTGCGGAATATCGCTGGCAGGGAGATGACCTGTCGCTGATTGAACTGAACGTCTACAGCAAGACCCCCGAACACGTGAAAGTGCGTTTTGACGACCATGGCGAGCTGAGCTTTATGCAGCGCGAGGTCAGCGGTCAAAAACAGCAGCTTTCCAGCGATCAAATTGCCCTCTACCGTTATCGTGCCGAACAAATCCGCCAGACCAGCGATGCGCTTCGTCTGGGCCGCGTTGTGCTGCGCCAGGGGCGCTGGCATGCCGATGGGACGGTGACAACCTGCGAAGGGCAGACGGTCAAGCCCGAGCTCGAATCCTGGGCAACCGAACACATTCAACGCCGTCAGCGTCATTCATCAATGGAGGTGAGTGTGGCGTGGCTGGAAGCGCCGGAAGGCTCTCAGCTGCTGCTGGTGGCGAACGAAGACTTCTGCACCTGGCAGCCGACAGAGAAGAGTTTTTGATTTAAATCCCCTCTCCCTTGAGGGAGAGGGTTAGGGTGTGAAATTACTCGCCCTGCTCGCGCGCAATCGCACGATAACCGATATCCTGACGGCTAAAGCTGCCGTTCCAGTGAATATCCGCCATCAGCGCATAGGCGCGTTTCTGCGCTTCTGCCACGGTATGGCCCAGCGCGGTTGCACACAGCACGCGTCCGCCGTTGGTGAGGACGCGATCGTCGTCAGCCAGCTTCGTACCCGCATGGAACACCTTCGCACCGTCAATCTCTTCCAGCGGCAGGCCGTGGATTTCATCCCCGGTGTTGTAGTTGCCCGGATAACCGCCTGCAGCAATCACCACGCCCAGAGACGCACGCTCGTCCCACTCTGAGGTTTTCTCGTCGAGCTTGCCTTCGCAGGCTGCCAGACACAGTTCCACCAGATCGGATTTCATGCGCAGCATGATGGGCTGCGTTTCCGGATCGCCAAAGCGGCAGTTGAATTCGATGACCTTAGGGTTACCCTGCTTGTCGATCATCAGACCCGCATAGAGGAAACCGGTGTAGGTGTTGCCTTCCGCCGCCATCCCTTTCACGGTTGGCCAGATGACGCGATCCATGGTGCGCTGGTGGACTTCATCAGTCACTACCGGAGCGGGGGAGTAAGCGCCCATTCCGCCAGTATTCGGGCCGGAATCGCCATTGCCCACGCGCTTGTGGTCCTGGCTGGTGGCCATCGGCAGAACGTGCTCGCCGTCGACCATCACGATAAAGCTGGCCTCTTCACCGTCGAGGAACTCTTCGATCACGATGCGGTGGCCCGCGTCGCCAAAGGCGTTACCCGCCAGCATATCCTGAACCGCGGCTTCCGCTTCTTCGAGCGTCATCGCCACGATCACGCCTTTACCAGCGGCCAGGCCGTCGGCCTTGATCACAATCGGCGCGCCTTTTTCACGCAGGTAGGCCAGGGCTGGCTCCACTTCGGTGAAGTTCTGATATTCCGCCGTCGGGATGTTATGACGCGCGAGGAAATCTTTGGTGAAGGCTTTGGAGCCTTCCAGCTGCGCGGCGCCTTCCGTTGGCCCGAAGATTGTCAGACCCGCCGCGCGGAACGCATCCACCACGCCGATCACCAGCGGCGCTTCCGGGCCCACAATCGTCAGATCGATTTTCTCGCTCTGGGCAAAGCTCAGCAGCGCAGGAATATCGGTTACGCCAATAGCCACGTTTTGCAGCGCGGGTTCCAGCGCGGTACCGGCGTTGCCCGGTGCCACGAAGACTGTTTTCACCCGCGGAGACTGCGCCGCTTTCCACGCCAGAGCGTGCTCGCGTCCGCCGTTACCAATCACTAATACTTTCATTTTCTGCTCCGGGAATTAATGGCGGAAGTGGCGCATGTCGGTGAAGATCATTGCAATGCCATGTTCGTCGGCAGCGGCAATCACTTCGTCGTCGCGAATTGAGCCGCCAGGCTGGATCACACAGGTGATGCCCACTGCAGCCGCCGCGTCGATACCGTCACGGAACGGGAAGAAGGCGTCAGAAGCCATGGCGGAGCCTTTTACTTCCAGACCTTCATCGCCTGCTTTAATGCCCGCGATTTTCGCGGAGTAAACGCGGCTCATCTGGCCTGCGCCTATCCCGATAGTCATGTTTTCTTTGGCGTAGACGATGGCGTTGGATTTGACGAACTTCGCGACCTTCCAGCAGAACAGCGCGTCACGCAGTTCCTGTTCGGTAGGCTGGCGTTTCGTTACCACGCGCATGTCGGCTTCTGTCACCATACCCAGATCGCGGTCCTGAACCAGCAGGCCGCCGTTCACGCGCTTGAAGTCCAGGCCCGGCACGCGTTCTGCCCACTGGCCGCAAACCAGCACGCGCACGTTCTGTTTTGCCGCGGTGATTTTCAGCGCTTCTTCGGAGGCCGATGGCGCGATGATCACTTCAACAAACTGGCGGGAGATGATGGCCTGCGCGGTTTCAGCATCCAGCTCGCGGTTGAAGGCGATAATGCCGCCGAACGCGGAGGTCGGGTCGGTTTTGTACGCGCGATCGTAGGCATCCAGAATAGAGGTGCTCACGGCAACGCCGCATGGGTTCGCGTGCTTAACGATAACGCAGGCCGGCTCGCTGAACTCTTTCACGCATTCCAGCGCGGCGTCGGTGTCAGCAATGTTGTTATAGGATAGCGCTTTGCCCTGAACCTGCTGAGCGGTCGCAACAGAGGCTTCTTTAACCTCTTCTTCTATATAGAAGGCTGCCTGCTGGTGGCTGTTCTCGCCGTAACGCATATCCTGCTTCTTAATGAAATTCAGATTCAGGGTGCGCGGGAAGCGGCCAGAAGGATCTTTGCTTTCACCGTGGTAAGCAGGCACCAGGCTACCGAAGTAGTTGGCGATCATGCTGTCGTACGCCGCGGTGTGCTCGAAGGCTTTGATGGCGAGGTCGAAACGCGTTTCCAGAGTCAGTGACCCTTCGTTGGCATCCATCTCATTAATAATGGTTTCGTAATCGCTGCTCTTTACGACAATGGCCACATCTTTATGGTTCTTGGCCGCGGAGCGCACCATGGTTGGGCCGCCGATATCAATATTCTCTACGGCATCTTCCAGAGAACAGCCTTCGCGAGCAACGGTCTGGGCAAACGGATAGAGGTTAACGACAACCATATCGATTGGGGCGATGTCATGCTGTTCCATAATGGCGTCGTCCTGACCGCGACGGCCAAGAATACCGCCGTGAACTTTCGGATGCAGGGTTTTGACGCGTCCATCCATCATTTCCGGGAAACCGGTGTAATCGGACACTTCGGTTACCGGCAGACCTTTATCTGCTAACAGGCGAGCGGTACCGCCTGTAGAAAGCAGCTCCACACCGCGTGCGGAAAGTGCCTGAGCGAATTCGACGATACCGGCTTTATCAGAAACACTGAGCAGAGCGCGGCGGACTGGACGACGTTGTTGCATGGTAAATCCCCTGGATTTCACGATTACAGAGAGCGTTAGATGAATTTTCCTGCGAAAAACTCATCTAACACACCTGACGGGGCATCCTTATTAAGCGCGAGCATTTTAACGAAAACGTTTGCGCAACGCTCGCACATTTTCACTTTTTCGTATCATTGTGGATAAGTCTGTGTGTAAAAAGGTATAAGGCGGGGTTTTGCTGTGGAATGCAGCAGTCAGTCATTTTTCTGTCATTTAGCGGTTGCGGCCTGCTGAGAACTCCCTATAATGCGCCTCCATCGACACGGCGGATGTGAATCACTTCACAAACAACCCGGTCGGTTGACGAGAAAAAATTCTGAAATAACGGGTTGACTCTGAAAGAGGAAAGCGTAATATACGCCACCTCGCAACGGTGAGCGAAAGCCGCGTTGC
>NZ_JASEYI010000011.1:0-174908 GCF_035064085.1 Enterobacter sp. R-1.6.2 | reverse complement strand
AATCGGTGGAGCTGCATGACAAAGTCATCGGGCATTATCTGAACATAAAACACTATCAGTAAGTTGGAGTCATTACCAGAATGCTGATACTTTTAATGAGCCCCTCATTACCCTTGAGGTTGGCAATCATTTGCTGCATATTTTCGAGCCTGCCAAGCATCTCGGGAACAGCTTTACCCGCTGCGATCTTCTCGCTGATATCATTAAGATTTCTCAGAACACCAGTAACAAGCTGTGAGGGTGCAGGAACCGAGGCATTCAGTTGGTGGCTTTTTTTGATTTCTTTTTCCATCAACTGGATCGCATGCTTCCAGTCGGTTTGTACACCAGCTTTAAGGGTCTCAAGATTAAGAATAGCAGTTCGAAGACTTTCGCATTTATCTAACGGAATAGGTTCACCATTCTGTTTACCTGTTTTCAGCCAGTGAACTAAGGATACGAAGTCAGCTTTAGCCGTCGCAACGAGTCCATTGATAACACGCTGCCTCGCTTCAGGCGTAAAGTGATTTGTTCTCGGCACTGGCAGACGATCATTTTTGCGCGCTATTGGTCTCTTCATAACGGATATCTCAACTTGGCCCCATCACGATAAACCCCATCTGGGTTATTGGCGGCAATTATCCCCAGTTACATATCATGTTTTAAGGTAGTAATACCCGCTACACCATCAAAGTATTGTCATATTTTGATCGCACAGATGGTTGTTCAACTTACGCTTCTGGCAAGGGGCGGAATGTCAAATTGCCTCCGGCTCTGCGGCAAAGCTGTGTCAGGCCAAATCTGATCTAATACTTTTTTCTCGATTCCGACCGGACAATAATCATCGAACAAAACATTCTGCGGGCTGTGAATACATTAAACACTCACTACGTTCGTGTACTTGCTTCAAATGCTGAAGTGATGTCCTGAATTACGAGCGAAGCGAGTTTCGTCAAGCGAAGCGAAGACGGATAGCCAAACTGGTTAAAAAGTATACGGATATGTCTACTTTTCTCTATATATAAAATATAAAAATATAATAGTAGACATTAGACACTCACTACGTTCGTGTCCCTCGCTTCGCTCGGAATTTTGAAGAAATGTATGAATCTATAAGCAAAGCAACTATCGTTGAACTATCATGCAATTGACCGAAGCTAAAGTTAATCAGGTTCAAATCATGCCTTAAAACGCTCTGAGCGAAGCTGTAAGCGCTTTTTATGATATGGGTAATACGATTCATGCCTTGGAAAGAAAAAACGCTCTACGGGCTTCCAGTGCGACATTTACGAATTCAGTGCTTTACCACTCAATTTCGATGTTGAATACAAGCGCGTTCCCTTCCCTGTCTGCGACTTCCCGCGTTCTTTTGCCAGGTAAGAAAGCCAGAATACCGGACCTTCGAGTGTCGAAGGATCATCACGATGAATGACGTAGTGATCGGGATAGTCTTTAGTGGCTTTAGACAAGTTCACAAGTGTTGCTTTCCCACCAGTCAGTTTCATCCAGATTTCCGTAATAACACCAGCAATACCTCTGTCTGGCGTTCCAAACCACCTTACCGAACGATGTGGAAGTGCAATCCAGCAATGGTAATGTGGCTGTGAAGCCTTTTCCTGTTCGCAAACCCAACCGTAAGCAAAATCGATGATAGGTTCTGATAAACCGTTGTTTCTAGACTCCAGGCGGTCACGTAATCGTTTGAATAGTTTGCGTATGTATTCGTTACCAGCTTCAACAGAAGTGAACTCAGGGAGGTGGAGATCAAAACGGGTCAGGAACACTCGACTGTAGAACTTCAGGATTGCTTTCAGTTCGTTGATTGTTGACATAAGTATGTCATGACGAACACCAGAGCCGATTCTTGTGTTAATCCGGTATTCATGACCATCATGAACAAAGGAGTTGCCATTAATTGTTTTGTAACGTCCGTGTTCATGGTAGACGGCACGAAAACTTGTTGCCGATAAAACCGACGATTCGAATAGGGTTTGTGATTGTTGCATCATTGTTAAATTAACCTTTTTGTACTCAGAAAGAGATCACACCCCCTACATAGTTACTACCTAAAACCACGGTAAAACGATGGCATTTGCGATAGCGCAAAGCCGCCTTGCATCTGACGTTGGGGATGTTTTCGAGGAGAGAAATACTACGGAACAAAGTTTACGGAAATATTTATAATAACTCATTATCATATCAGAAGGAGTGAAAGGGGGCAACGGAAATCATGCCTTGATAAAAGAGGGATGATGATTGTGTGGGGTGTTGGTAACAACGGAGAAATTCAAAGGGATTTACAATCTTGTCTTTGGCTTCCTTCCGGCATACACAGTTGAGTGGGAGCTGTAATTTTCAACATTGCAGTAACCTGATTGTTCACAGTGTACATCGGCAAATATCAATTATACCCATTACACTTCAGTGAACACCGACGGCAACGTGATCGACTTCGTGGTGTTCGGGATCCTGCACGGCCTGTCCACCAAGTGGTACCTGGTGCCAGTTGTGGCGGCTATCTGGTTTGCGGTTTACTACGGCATCTTCCGCTTCGCCATCACCCGCTTTAACCTGAAAACGCCTGGCCGCGATACCGATACGGCGAGCAGCGTTGAACAGGCGGTTGCCGGGACCGTGGGCAAATCCGGCTATAACACACCGGCCATTCTGGCGGCGCTGGGCGGCGCGGATAACATCACCTCGCTGGATAACTGCATCACCCGCCTGCGTCTGTCGGTGGCGGATATGTCAAAAGTGGATACCAACGCCCTGAAAGCCAACCGGGCCATCGGCGTGGTACAGTTAAATCAGCACAATTTGCAGGTGGTTATCGGCCCGCAGGTCCAGTCGGTGAAGGATGAGCTGGCCACCCTGATGCGAACAGTTGAAGCCTGATGCCTCAGCCCCCTCTCATGAGGGGGTTTTACTTTAAGGACTCACGTCATGTTTGATTTTTCTACCGTCGTGGAGCGACACGGCACCTGGTGTACGCAGTGGGACTACGTCGCCGACCGCTTTGGCGCGGCCGACCTGCTGCCCTTCACCATCTCGGATATGGATTTCGCCACCGCGCCCTGCATTACCGACGCGCTGCATCAGCGCATAAATCACGGCGTGCTGGGCTACAGCCGCTGGAAGAACGATGAGTTTCTCGCCGCCGTCGCGCACTGGTTCCAGCAGCGCTTTAACAGCCAGATTGATACGGAAACCGTCGTTTATGGTCCTTCCGTTATCTACATGGTGTCAGAGCTGATTCGTCTCTGGTCACACCCCGGCGACGGCGTAGTGGTGCACACCCCGGCATACGACGCGTTTTACAAAGCTATTGAAGGGAATGCGCGTCATGTGGTGCCCGTGGAGATGGAAAAGCACGCAGCAGGCTGGCAGGGGAATATGGCTGCACTGGAAGCGGCCCTGGCGAAACCTGAAAACAAGATTTTACTGCTGTGCAGCCCGCAAAACCCAACCGGCAAGGTCTGGACGCGGGACGAGCTGACGCACATGGCTGAACTGTGCGCACGCTATGACGTGGCGGTTATCAGCGATGAAATTCATATGGATATGGTGTGGGGAGAGCATCGTCACACGCCGTGGAGCGCGGTGGCGCGCGGCAAATGGGCGCTTCTCAGCTCCGGCTCGAAAAGCTTTAATATTCCAGCGCTGACGGGCGCTTACGGCCTGATTGGCGATGAACAGAGCCGTAACGGTTATCTCAGCGCGCTAAAAGGCCGGGACGGACTCTCTTCCCCTTCCGTGCTGGCGCTGACGGCGCATATCGCCGCCTATCAGCAGGGAGCGCCGTGGCTGGATGCCCTGCGGGGGTATCTGGAAGAGAATCTGTTGTATATCGCGCAGGAAGTAAACCGCGCCTTTCCGAAGCTGAACTGGCAGCCGCCCGAAGCGACCTACCTGGCCTGGATTGACCTGCGCCCGCTGAACATTGACGATCGGGCGCTGCAAAAAGTGCTGATCGAGCAGCAAAAAGTCGCCATCATGCCGGGATATACCTACGGCAAAGAGGGAAACGGCTTTATTCGCCTGAACGCTGGCTGTCCGCGCAGCAAGCTTGAACAAGGGGTGCAACGCCTCATTGCCGGGATTAACACGCTCCTCTAATCAATTTGCGCAACGGAATATTCCCTTGCGCAAATAGCTTTTTACCCCGTTTTGTTTTTATAATATGGCGCACTTTAACCAGAAAAGAGTGCGACCATGATTGATACACGCCTGCCTTTAACTGATATTCATCGTCACCTTGACGGTAACATTCGTGCCCAAACCATCCTCGATCTTGGCCGCCAGTTCAATTTAACGCTCCCAGCACAGACGCTTGAGTCTCTGATCCCTCACGTACAGGTAACCTCAAATGAACCGGACCTGGTCAGCTTCCTGAGCAAACTCGACTGGGGCGTGAAGATGCTGGCCTCGCTGGATGCCTGCCGCCGCGTGGCGTTTGAGAACATTGAAGATGCGGCCCGTAACGGCCTGCATTACGTCGAGCTGCGCTTCTCGCCGGGCTATATGGCGATGACCCACAGCCTGCCCGTTGCAGGCGTGGTGGAAGCCGTGATTGAAGGCGTGCGCGAAGGGTGTAAAACCTTCGACGTTCAGGCCCGTCTGATTGGCATTATGAGCCGTACGTTCGGCGAAGCCGCCTGCCTGCAGGAGCTGGAAGCGCTGCTGGCCCATCGCGATGCCATCACCGCCGTCGATCTGGCCGGTGACGAGCTGGGCTTCCCGGGCAGTCTGTTCCTCTCCCACTTCAACCGCGCGCGCGATGCCGGCTGGCACATTACCGTACATGCGGGTGAAGCGGCTGGCCCGGAAAGCATCTGGCAGGCCATCCGCGAGCTGGGCGCCGAGCGTATCGGCCACGGCGTGAAGGCGGTAGAAGATCGCGCCCTGATGGATTTCCTGGCGGAGCAGCGTATCGGGATTGAGTCTTGCCTGACGTCTAACATTCAGACCAGCACCGTGGCAACGCTGGCGCATCATCCGCTGAAAACGTTCCTTGAGCACGGCGTGCTGGCCTCGCTGAACACTGACGACCCGGCGGTTCAGGGCGTGGATATCATCCACGAATACAACATCGCCGCACCGCAGGCGGGTCTGAGCCGCGAGCAGATCCGTCAGGCGCAGATCAACGGGCTGGAGATCGCCTTCCTGACGCCTGAAGAGAAGCAGGCGCTTAAAGATAAAGTGGCTCGCGGTTGAGCATTTGCCGGGTAGCGGCTACGCCTTACCCGGCCTACAACAGCCCTTAAAGCTTATGCCAGACAGAGCGTGGCGCGATGTTTGGCAGATTCAATACCCAGCTCAATCAGCTCCATTATCTGAATCGCCTGGCTGGCCGGAACCGGATTTTCGCCCGTGCCGTTCAGCGCATCGCGAATGCCCGCATAATAGGCCGGATAGTTGCCCGGGATCGTCAGCAAGATCTCCTCTACCAGTTCCTCACCTTCCACCCGCGTGACCACGCCGTCGCGCATATCATAGCCCCAGTCTTCCTGCGGCAAACGTTCACCGCTTTTCAGCCGGTCCTCCTGCGGATCGAGGCCAAACTTCACGTAGCTCCCGCGCGTGCCGTGAATGATGTAGCGGGCCGATTCCGCGGCCGCGACCATCGTGCCGTGCAGCACAATCCGCCGCTGCGGGTAGCTGAGCACCGCGTGGAAGTAATCGGTCGTCTGCGCTCCGGGCCGGAGCTGGGCCAGATCGACCGTCATGCTCACCGGCAGACCAAAAAGATTGACGGCCTGATCCAGCAGATGCGGGGCTAAATCGTACCAGATACCGCTGCCCGGACCGACCTGCTCGCGCCAGCGGTTTCGTACCTGCGGACGGAAGCGGTCAAAGTGCGATTCAAAAAAGAGGATCTCCCCTAGCGTGCCTTCACTGAGAAGCCTTTTTACCGTCAGAAAGTCGCTGTCCCAGCGGCGGTTATGGAATACCGACAGCAGCCTGCCCAGACTTTTTGCCAGCGCATCCAGCTCGCGAGCCTGAGACAACGTGACGGTAAAGGGCTTATCGACAACCACGTGCTTACCGGCCTCCAGCGCGGCCTTTGCCAGCGGGAAGTGGGTGTCGTTCGGGGTGGGGATAACGATTAAATCAATATTCGGATCGTTGAAAAGGTGTTTTGGCTCAGAGACAACCGGCACGGAAGGCCAGTCGGCGTGGACTTTAGCGGCATCGCTGCTGGATACCGCAGCCAGGGTCATCCCCGGCGTCCCGCCTATCAAAGGCGCATGAAACGTTTTGCTTGCATACCCGTAGCCGATAAGCCCAACGCGGATATTATCACTCATAGTGCCGTCCTCTTTTATGACGTTCTTATTTCACACTGGCTAGCCTGGCATTGCCACAGATTAATAATGTGCCATATGACTTAAAATAGCAGGTCGTAGGGGTTGTTTTTGTTACATAGTATTAACCCACTGATTTTGTTTAAGGGAACCGTTCCCAAAGCGCTTGCCGTCGGGGAAACGTCGCTGTAACATTTGCGACCTGTATTTATGGATAAAGTACAACTACGAATCATGACGTCAATTATTAATCGAATCATTGAATTAGCGGGATGGATTGTCCTTGGGGTTTCGGTCATTTTGCTGGGCGTTGCCAGCCATATCGATAACTACCAGCCGCCGGAGCCTGTCGCAGTCGCCCAACCTAAGTAACCGGTTACTGCAATAAAGAGTGACATAATATGTCAGTTACTTATTGCCAGCCCTGGTGAACACGGTTAACCTTCTCTTCCAGGCATCGTCTGATGCCTGAATTTCAGCAAAGAAAACTCCTAATTTCGTCGCGTTACCTGAGTGGGCTGTTTACGTCTTTATTAATCCGTTTATTATTCGAACGAATTACCTTAACTGGTATTACTCACTTTTATATGGAAACTTATTAATATGACAGTTCAGGACTATTTATTAAAATTTCGCAAGATCAATTCGCTTGAGAGCCTGGAAAAACTGTTTGACCATCTGAACTACACCCTGTCGGATAATCAGGACATCATTAATATGTATCGCGCTGCTGACCATCGCCGTGCGGAGCTGGTTTCCGGAGGTCGTTTGTTCAACGTGGGTGAAGTGCCTAAGTCCGTATGGCGTTACGTTTTATAAGAAAGTAGCCATCCGCGCGAAATGTTATATACTCTCCGCCCTGCAAACTGGCTGTACAACATTTCGCGCAGATTATGGGAGAGTTCATGACCGCAACGCCTGGAGAACGCATTGGAGGCTGGTTAATCGCCCCACTGGCATGGCTGCTGGTTGCCTTATTAAGCGCATCACTTGCGCTGCTGCTGTATACCACCGCACTGATTACTCCTCACGCCATCCAGACCCTGATGTCGCAAAGCGTGCTGAGTATTGCGATGTGGTTTGTGTCGTTCGTTTTCGCGATTGGTATGTGGTACTACACCCTGTGGTTGACCATCGCCTTCTTTAAGCGCCGCAAAAGTGTACCTAAACACTACATTATCTGGCTGCTGATTTCGGTTCTGCTGGCGGTTAAAGCGTTTGCTTTTTCGCCCGTATCAGACGCTCTGGCCGTTCGTCAGCTGCTTTTCCCGTTACTGGCGGCCGCGCTGCTGGTCCCCTATTTCAAGCGTTCGACGCGGGTAAAAAACACCTTCGTGAACCCGTAATAACCCTACAGATAACCTGTTGTCGCCTGCGTGAGTTTGTCCGATAATAGGCGGCTTTTTTATTTCAGGCTAAATAATGACCGATTACTTACTGCTCTTTGTCGGCACCGTGCTGGTTAACAACTTCGTTCTGGTGAAGTTCCTTGGCCTGTGCCCGTTTATGGGCGTGTCCAAAAAGCTGGAAACGGCGATGGGCATGGGGCTGGCGACAACCTTCGTCATGACGATGGCGTCCATCTGCGCGTGGTTGATTGATACCTGGATCCTCATCCCGCTGGGGTTAATCTATCTTCGTACGCTGGCTTTTATTCTGGTCATTGCGGTTGTTGTGCAATTTACTGAAATGGTGGTGCGTAAAACCAGCCCGGCCCTCTATCGCCTGCTGGGTATCTTCCTGCCGCTGATCACCACCAACTGTGCCGTTCTCGGCGTTGCGCTGCTGAACATCAACCTTGGCCATAACTTTATGCAGTCGGCGCTGTACGGTTTTTCCGCCGCCGTCGGTTTCTCATTTGTTATGGTCCTGTTCGCGTCGATTCGCGAGCGTCTGGCGGCAGCGGATATCCCTGCGCCCTTCCGCGGTAACGCGATTGCGCTGGTGACCGCGGGTTTAATGTCTCTGGCCTTTATGGGCTTTAGTGGTCTGGTGAAGTTGTAATGAATGCTATCTGGATTGCCATCGCCTCTATCAGCGTCCTGGGGTTGGTGTTTGGCCTTATCCTGGGTTACGCCTCCCGCCGTTTCGCGGTAGAGGACGATCCTGTTGTTGAGAAAATTGATGAGCTGCTGCCGCAAAGCCAGTGCGGGCAGTGCGGCTACCCGGGCTGCCGCCCCTATGCCGAAGCGGTAGGGATTCAGGGTGAAAAAATTAACCGCTGCGCCCCCGGCGGCGAAGCGGTGATGCTGAAAATCGCGGACCTGCTTAACGTCGATCCGCAGCCCGTTGATGGCGATGCGGAGGTGCAGGAGCCGGTTCGCGCCCTCGCCGTGATCGACGAGGCAAACTGCATCGGCTGCACCAAATGTATTCAGGCCTGCCCGGTTGACGCCATTGTCGGCGCCACCCGCGCCATGCACACCGTCGTGGCGGATCTGTGCACCGGCTGTAACCTCTGCGTGGCCCCCTGCCCGACGCAATGTATCGAGCTGCGCCCGGTTGAAACGACTACCGAAAGCTGGAAGTGGGATCTTCAAACCATTCCGGTTCGCATCATTCCTGTGGAACAACATGCTTAAGTTATTTTCTGCTTTCAGAAAAGAGAAGATTTGGGACTTTGACGGCGGTATCCATCCGCCAGAGATGAAAACCCAGTCCAACGGCACGCCGCTGCGTCAAATTCCGCTGGCGACGCGTTACGTCATGCCGCTCAAACAGCATATTGGCGCTGAGGGCGAGCTGTGCGTGAAAGAAGGCGATACGGTTCTTCGCGGTCAGCCGCTGACCTTTGGCCGTGGGCGAATGCTGCCGATACACGCCCCCACCTCCGGTAAAGTGGTAGCGATTGCCCCTCATACGGTGGCTCATCCGTCCGCGCTGTCGGAGCTGAGCGTGATCATTGAAGCAGACGGCGAAGACCGCTGGATCGATCGTGACGGCTGGAGCGACTACCGCTCCCACAGCCGCGAAGCGCTTATCGAGCGAATTCATCAGTTCGGCGTCGCCGGGCTGGGCGGCGCGGGCTTCCCGACCGGCGTTAAGCTGCGCGGCGGTGGCGATAACATTCAGACGTTGATTATCAACGCCGCCGAGTGCGAGCCGTATATCACCGCCGACGATCGCCTGATGCAGGATTGCGCCGCTCAGGTGGTGGAAGGCATCCGCATCCTGGCGCACATTCTGAAGCCGCGGGAAGTGCTGATTGGTATCGAAGACAATAAACCGCAGGCCATCTCGATGCTGCGCGCCGTGCTGGCGGGCAGTCACGATATTAGCCTGCGCGTTATCCCGACCAAGTACCCTTCTGGCGGCGCAAAACAGCTGACGCAAATTCTGACCGGCAAGCAGGTCCCGCACGGCGGACGCTCATCGGATATCGGCGTGCTGATGCAAAACGTTGGCACCGCCTATGCGGTGAAGCGCGCGGTGATTGACGGCGAGCCGTTGACCGAGCGCGTGGTGACGCTGACCGGCGAGTCGGTTTCCCGTCCTGGCAACGTCTGGGCGCGTCTGGGTACGCCGGTGCGCCATCTGCTGGAACAGGCTGAATTTTGCCCGGCCAGCGACCAGATGGTGATCATGGGTGGCCCGCTGATGGGCTTTACGCTGCCGTGGCTGGACGTTCCGGTAGTGAAAATCACTAACTGTCTGCTCGCCCCTTCCCCCACCGAAATGGGTGAAGAGCAGGAAGAGAAAGGTTGCATTCGCTGCAGCGCCTGTGCCGATGCCTGCCCGGCGGATCTCCTCCCACAGCAGCTTTACTGGTACAGCAAAGGCCAGCTGCACGACAAGGCAAAATCCCATAACCTGGCCGACTGCATTGAATGCGGCGCCTGCGCCTGGGTCTGCCCAAGCAACATTCCGCTGGTGCAATACTTCCGTCAGGAGAAGGCCGAGATTTATGCCATCTCCATGGAAGAAAAACGCGCCGCGGAAGCCAAGGCACGTTTCGAAGCGCGTCAGGCGCGACTGGAGCGCGAAAAAATCGCCCGTCAGGAACGCCATAAGCAGGCCGCCGTTCAGCCTGCCGGGAAAGATCAGGATGCGATCAACGCCGCGCTGGCGCGCGTTCGCGAGAAAAAAGCCGATGCCGCCCAGACGGTGGTGATCCAGGCCGGGGAAAAACCGGATAACAGCGAAGCGATTGCCGCCCGCGAAGCGCGAAAGGCTGCGGCTCGCGCGCGTCAGGCGGAAAAAGCGCAAACGGTTCAGGCAGATACTGAGATCGACCCGCGTAAAGCGGCCGTTGAAGCGGCGATAGCCCGGGCCAAGGCCCGCAAAGCTGGAGAGCAGCAGGTAGTCGTCGAGCAAGAAGCGGTCGACCCACGCAAAGCCGCCGTTGAAGCGGCGATTGCTCGCGCCAAAGCCCGTAAGGCTGCGCAGCAGGCGCCAGAGGCAGTGTCAGAAGCAGTGTCAGAAGCAGAAGCACCACCGGTCGACCCGCGTAAAGCCGCCGTCGAAGCAGCGATTGCCCGCGCCAAAGCCCGTAAGGCTGCGCAGCAGGAAGAGCAGTCGCAGGCCGCCAACGATGACCCGCGCAAGGCCGCCGTCGCCGCCGCCATTGCGCGCGTTCAGGCGAAGAAAGCCGCACAGCAAGCCGTAAACGAGGATTAAATGGTTTTCAGAATCGCAAGTTCCCCCTACACCCACAACCAGCGTCAGACATCGCGCATTATGATGCTGGTCTGCCTGGCCGCGCTGCCGGGCATTGCCGTTCAGTGCTGGTTTTTCGGCTGGGGAACCCTGTTCCAGATAGCCCTGGGCTGCGCCAGCGCCGTCGCGGCGGAAGCACTCGTTCTGAAGCTGCGTAAGATGGCGGTGTCACGCATTCTGGCTGACAACTCCGCGCTGCTGACCGGCCTGCTGCTCGCCATCAGTATTCCGCCGTTTGCCCCGTGGTGGATGGTCGTACTCGGTACCGTATTTGCCGTGATCATTGCCAAACAGCTGTACGGCGGGCTCGGCCATAACCCGTTTAACCCGGCGATGATTGGCTACGTGGTGCTGCTGATCTCCTTCCCCGTGCAGATGACCAGCTGGCTGCCACCGCACGAGATTGCGGCCACGGTTCCGGGCTTTATGGATGCCCTGCACGTTATCTTTACCGGCCATACGGCGCTCGGCGCTGATATGAACGCGCTGCGAATGGGAGTGGACGGCATCAGCCAGGCGACGCCTCTCGATACCTTTAAAACGTCCCTGCACGCCGGGCAAAGCGTTGAGCAGATCATGAAATCCGCGATTTACAGCGGCATGCTGGCGGGTGCAGGCTGGCAGTGGGTCAACCTGGCGTATCTGCTGGGCGGCCTGTTCCTGCTGCAGCAGAAAGCCATTCGCTGGCATATTCCGGTCAGCTTCCTCGTGACGCTGGCGGTTTGCGCCACGCTGGGTTGGGTCTTCTCTCCTGAATCACTGGCCAACCCGCAGATGCACCTGCTCTCCGGGGCGACCATGCTGGGTGCCTTCTTTATCCTGACGGACCCGGTTACGGCGTCAACGACTAACCGCGGCCGCCTGATCTTCGGCGCGCTGGCGGGCCTGCTGGTATGGTTGATCCGCAGCTTTGGCGGTTACCCGGACGGCGTAGCGTTTGCCGTCCTGCTTGCCAACATTACCGTTCCGCTCATCGACTATTACACGCGTCCGCGCGTGTACGGCCATCGCTAAGGGTTTCGCCATGTTAAAAACGATGCAAAAGCACGGCGTCACGCTGGCTGTCTTCGCCGCGGTCCTGACCGGGCTGACGGCCCTGGTTAACACGTTAACCAAAACGACCATCGAAGAGCAGGCTTCAAAGCAGCAAAAGGCGCTGTTCGATCAGGTCATCCCGTCAGATTTCTACGATAATGACCTGCAAAAGAGCTGCTTTGTGGTAGACGCGCCGCAGCTTGGGAAAGGCGCGCACCGCCTCTTTATCGCCCGTAAAGGGAATAGACCGGTAGGCGCAGTGATGGAAGCGACGGCGCCCGACGGCTATTCCGGCGCCATTCAGCTGCTTGTCGGCAGCGATTTCTCCGGCACTATTCTGGGTACTCGCGTGACGGAACATCATGAAACGCCGGGCCTGGGGGATAAAATTGAAACCCGTCTGAGCGACTGGATTTTGCACTTTGCCGGTAAAGTTATCCATGGCGAAGGGGATACCGCGTTTGCGGTGAAGAAAGATGGCGGCGAGTTCGACCAGTTCACCGGCGCGACCATCACGCCGCGCGCCGTGGTGAACGCCGTAAAACGAGCCGGGCTGTATGCTGAAACGCTGCCCGCGCAAATCAACAATCTTCCGGCCTGTGAGGAGTAATCATGAGCCAGGTTAAAGAGGTTATTGTCCAGGGGTTGTGGAAGAACAACTCCGCGCTGGTCCAGCTTCTGGGGATGTGTCCCCTGCTGGCGGTAACGTCCACCGCCACCAACGCGCTCGGTCTGGGTCTGGCAACCACGCTGGTGCTGACGCTGACCAACCTCTCCATCTCCGCCCTGCGCCGCTGGACGCCGTCGGAAATTCGTATTCCGATTTACGTCATGATCATTGCGTCGGTGGTCAGTATCGTCCAGATGCTGATTAACGCCTACGCGTTCGGTCTGTACCAGTCGCTCGGGATCTTTATTCCCCTTATCGTCACCAACTGTATCGTCGTTGGCCGTGCGGAAGCGTTCGCGGTGAAAAACAGCCCCGCCATGTCGGCGCTGGATGGTTTTTCCATTGGAATGGGCGCCACCTGCGCCATGTTCGTGCTGGGCTCGCTGCGCGAGATCCTCGGTAACGGTACGCTGTTTGACGGCGCAGATTCGCTGCTGGGCGGCTGGGCCAAAGCGCTGCGCGTTGAAGTGTTCCACACCGATACGCCATTCCTGCTGGCAATGCTGCCCCCTGGCGCGTTTATTGGCCTTGGCATGATGCTGGCGATAAAATACCTGATTGATGAGAAACGTAAGCGCCGCGCGGCTGAGCGTAGCGTTCTGGAAGGGACACCCGAGAAGGCTTCATGAATAAAGAAAAGCGCATTGCGATCCTGACCCGTCTGCGGGACGAGAACCCGCACCCGACGACGGAGCTGAATTTTACCTCCCCGTTTGAACTGCTGATCGCGGTGTTGCTCTCTGCACAGGCGACCGATGTGAGCGTCAATAAAGCCACTGCCCTGCTCTATCCGGTCGCCAATACGCCAAAAGCCATGCTGGAGCTGGGCGTGGAAGGCGTGAAGTCCTATATCAAAACCATCGGCCTGTTTAACAGCAAAGCCGAGAACGTCATTAAGACCTGCCGGATCCTGCTGGAACAGCACGGAGGCGAAGTACCGGAAGATCGCGCCGCGCTGGAAGCCTTACCGGGCGTGGGGCGTAAGACCGCGAACGTGGTGCTCAACACCGCGTTTGGCTGGCCGACCATCGCCGTGGATACGCATATTTTCCGCGTCTCTAACAGGACTAACTTCGCGCCGGGGAAAAATGTTGAGCAGGTCGAAGAGAAGCTGTTAAAGGTGGTTCCGGCCGAATTTAAGGTTGACTGCCATCACTGGCTGATTCTGCACGGCCGCTATACCTGTATTGCCCGTAAGCCTCGATGCGGCTCGTGCATTATTGAAGATCTCTGCGAATACAAAGAAAAAGTATATCCCTGATCGTCACAATCCCTTACCAAAAGAAGGGCTACCAGGCACCCTTCTTTTGGCCGTTATTTGTCCGTCTTTCATTCCCCCTGACCTGTCACTTGTTCGGTTGTTTAACGCTCAAACAGGTTAATACTTTTTTCATAGCCAAAAATTTCTATACATCTGTGATCGCGATCACCCTGATAACTTCATGTTGAATTTTTGTTGTCAAAATCCGCCTAAACCCTTTGTCTGACAAGATACCCTCCTTCCATCACCGAAGATAAGACCAGCTATTTTTCAGAATATGGCCCATATCACTGCATTAAGCGGCAAATAGCAGAACATATCGCCAAAAGCCGGTCAGGGTGGGTTATCGCCAGTCGAAAAAACTACCTTTACTCATCGTATGAAATTTAACGCTGAATAACATTTATATGAACCGACGATTATACCACTTCAGATATATGTAACAGATTATTACAAACGTATTGCCAGATGGGGCAGGATAGTGAACATTACCCGCCGTTTCTCCTCCCAATATAACTATAAGGCGTATGGACTACGGCCATCGCGCTATGAACACCCCCGTTAATATGGGATGTAAAAAAAGAGGTATATGTGTCTACTGCAAACAATAAACCAACAGATGAAAGCGTGAGTCTTAACGCTTTTAAACAGCCTAAAGCGTTCTATCTCATCTTCTCTATCGAGTTATGGGAGCGTTTTGGTTATTACGGCCTGCAAGGGATCATGGCGGTTTACCTGGTAAAACAGCTGGGTATGTCCGAAGCCGATTCCATCACGCTGTTCTCTTCCTTTAGTGCTCTGGTGTACGGTCTGGTCGCTATTGGCGGCTGGCTGGGTGATAAAGTCCTCGGGACTAAACGCGTCATCATGCTGGGCGCCATTGTCCTGGCGATTGGCTATGGTCTGGTTGCATGGTCAGGGCATGATGCCGCTGTCGTGTATATGGGTATGGCGACGATTGCCGTCGGTAACGGTCTGTTCAAAGCGAACCCGTCCTCCCTGCTTTCTACCTGCTATAACAAAGACGATCCGCGCCTGGACGGTGCATTTACCATGTACTACATGTCCATCAACATCGGTTCGTTCTTCTCGATGCTGGCAACCCCATGGCTTGCGGCGAAGTTCGGCTGGAGCGTGGCGTTTGCGCTGAGCTTCGTGGGCATGTTGATCACCGTGGTCAACTTCCTGTTCTGCCGCAGCTGGGTTAAAGACTACGGTTCAAAACCTGACTTCGAGCCTGTGCATATGGGCAAACTGCTGGCCACCATCGTGGGCGTTGTTGTCCTCGCGGCAATTGCCACCTGGCTGCTGCACAACCAGGGTATCGCCCGTGCCGTTCTGGGCGTGGTTGCGCTGGGTATCGTGGTTATCTTTGCGAAAGAAGCGTTCGCCATGCAGGGTGCTGCCCGTCGCAAGATGATTGTGGCGTTCATTCTGATGCTGGAAGCGATTATCTTCTTCGTGCTGTACAGCCAGATGCCAACCTCACTGAACTTCTTCGCCATTCGTAACGTTGAGCACTCAATTCTGGGCATCGCGTTCGAGCCGGAACAGTATCAGGCGCTGAACCCGTTCTGGATCATGATTGGTAGCCCGATTCTGGCCGCTATCTATAACAAGATGGGCGACCGTCTGCCAATGCCGCACAAGTTTGCTATCGGTATGGTGCTGTGCTCCGGCGCGTTCCTGGTGCTGCCGCTGGGTACCAAATTTGCCACCGACGCGGGTATCGTGTCCGTTAACTGGCTGATCCTGAGCTACGCGCTGCAGTCTATCGGTGAACTGATGATCTCCGGTCTGGGTCTGGCGATGGTTGCACAGCTGGTGCCACAGCGTCTGATGGGCTTCATTATGGGTAGCTGGTTCCTGACCACTGCCGGTGCGGCAATCATTGCGGGTAAAATTGCGAACCTGATGGCTGTGCCGGAAAACGTCACTGACCCACTGGTCTCCCTGAACGTCTACGGTACCGTGTTCATGCAGATTGGTATCGCGACTGCGGTTATTGCAGTTCTGATGCTGCTGACCGCGCCGAAACTGAATCGTATGACTCAGGACGACGACAAGACGGCTGAAGCGACCAAAACCGCTACCGCGTAAGATTATTGAGAAACGACAGAACAGAAGCCGCTAGTGTATTAGCGGCTTTTTTTTTGTCCGTTGGCGCACTAACATAGCTGAAACCTCAGCAAAAAGGAGTTACCGATGAAACTGTTCTACAAACCGGGCGCGTGCTCTCTTGCTTCCCATATCACCCTGCGCGAGAGCGGCAAAGATTTCACGCTGGACGGCGTTGATCTGATGAAAAAGCGTCTGGAAAATGGCGATGATTTTCTTGCCATTAACCCCAAGGGACAAGTTCCGGCGCTCTTGCTGGATGACGGTACTCTGCTGACCGAAGGCGTCGCGATTATGCAGTTCCTGGCCGATAGCGTACCCGATCGCCAGCTGCTGGCTCCGGTCAGTACCATTTCTCGCTATAAGACGCTGGAATGGCTCAACTACATTGCGACCGAACTGCACAAAGGATTTACGCCGTTGTTCCGCCCGGATACGCCAGAGGAGTTCAAACCGACCCTGCGTGCGCTTCTTGAGAAAAAGCTGCAGTACGTTAACGAATCGCTGAAAGACGAACAGTGGATTTGTGGTTCGCGCTTCACGATTGCCGATGCGTATCTGTTTACCGTGCTGCGCTGGGCGCGCGCGGTTAAGCTGAACCTGGAAGGGTTAGACCATATCGCATTGTATATGAAACGCGTGGCAGAGCGTCCTGCAGTGGCTGCGGCGCTGAAAGCGGAAGGGTTGAATTAACCGAGCGGCCTGTGTTGCCGGGTGGCGCTAACGCTTACCCGGCCTACACGTTTTGGCCGGTTATAACCGGGTTGCGCTGAAATAGTGCTCCGGCTTCGCGATACGATCCTGTGCCGCAACCACCTGCAGTTCATATTCCTGCATCTCTTTCGTCGCAATCATGATTTCGTACACCGCCGCGGTAACGTGCTCCAGCGCGTCGCGCATCGTCGCGCCCTGCAGCAATTTCACCAGCAGCAGACCGCTGGTGACATCCCCGACCCCAACCGGCTGGCGCAGGCCAAAATCCACCAGCGGACGGCTGATATGCCAGGCGTCATCTTTCGTCACCAGAAGCATCTCAAAACGGTCCTGGCTCAGCCCTGCGCGGGCGAGATGTTTTACCAGCACCACCTCAGGCCCCTGAGCGATCAGTTCGCGAGACGCGCTTACCGCCTCTTCTACGCTGTTAACCGGACGCTCGCAGAGAATTTCGAGCTCGACCAGGTTTGGCGCAATGATATCGCTGGCGGGCAGCGCGTGGCGGACGTGAAACTCTGCGACGCCTGGCGCCACGATACAGCCTTTCTCCGGATGGCCCATGACGGGGTCGCAGAAGTATTTTGCCGCCGGGTTTGCGGCTTTCACCTGACGTACGATGCCGAGGATATGCTCCCCCTGCTCCGCTGAGCCGAGGTAGCCGCTCAGCACGGCGTCACAGCGTCTGAGCTGGTCGATATCGGCAATTCCCTGCACAACCTCGGTGAGGTGCGAAGGTGGCATTACGCAGCCGGTCCATTTGCCGTATTGCGTGTGGTTAGAGAACTGCACGGTATTAAGGGGCCAGACGTTGACGCCGAGGCGACGCATCGGGAATTCCGCGGCGCTATTGCCTGCGTGTCCAAAAACAACGTGGGACTGAATGGCGAGGATGTTCTTCATTTTTTTCTTACCAAACCCTGAAAAAACAAAAGGGGCGTGGTTTCCCACGCCCCTGGAGACTGTTAATTATTTCCAGCAGACAAGGCAGTAGTTTTTCTTACCGCGACGCAGCAGCGTGTAGCGACCATACAGACGGTCACCGTCAACGAAGGTGTATTCCGGGTCAGCCTGTTTCTCGCCGTTGATGGTGATAGCGTTAGAGGCGATAGTTTTACGCGCCTGACCGCGCGAAGGCTGGAGCTCAGAGTCCACCAGCGCCTGCATCAGGTCAGCCCCTTTTTCCATCTCAACCATTGGCACGCCGTCCTGCGCCAGCTGTTCGAAGTCCGCTTCGCTCAGATCGCTCAGGGTACCGTTGAACAGGCTTGCGGTAATACGTTTTGCCGCGGCCAGACCTTCTTCACCGTGAACCAGTTTGGTCACTTCGTCCGCCAGCACATACTGGGCGCGCGGTGCTTTACCGCTGTTTTTGTCTTCTTCTTCCAGCGCGTTGATGTCTTCGATGTCCATAAAGGTGAAGAACTTCAGGAAGCGGTAAACATCGGCATCCGCCGTGTTGATCCAGAACTGGTAGAATTTGTACGGGCTGGTTTTCTTCGGATCGAGCCATACCGCGCCGCCTTCGGTTTTCCCAAATTTGGTGCCGTCTGCCTTGGTGATCAGCGGAACGGTCAGACCGAAGACCTGGTTCTGGTGCAGACGACGGGTCAGGTCGATACCGGAGGTGATGTTACCCCACTGATCGGAACCGCCAATCTGCAGGGAAACGCCGTGCAGCTTGTTCAGGCAGGCAAAGTCATAACCCTGCAGCAGGTTGTAGGAGAACTCGGTAAAGGAGATACCCTGGTCGTCACGGTTCAGACGCTGCTTCACGGCCTCTTTGTTAATCATCTGGTTAACAGAGAAGTGCTTTCCGATGTCGCGCAGGAAAGTCAGCACGTTCATGCTGCCAAACCAGTCGTAGTTGTTCGCGGCAATGGCAGAGTTATCACCACAGTTGAAGTCGAGGAACGGTGCAACCTGTTTGCGGATCTTATCCACCCACTCCTGCACGGTATTTTCGGTGTTCAGTTTACGCTCAGCGGCTTTAAAGCTTGGGTCACCAATCAGGCCGGTCGCGCCGCCCACCAGCGCAACAGGCTTATGGCCCGCCATCTGGAAGCGTTTCAGGCATAACAATGGAACAAGATGCCCCAAATGCAAGCTGTCAGCGGTGGGATCGAAGCCGCAATAGAGCGCGATCGGGCCTTGCGCCAGTCGCTCTGCTAACGCTTCCTCGTCCGTCACCTGGGCCACGAGGCCCCGCTCTTGCAATTGTTTAATCAAGTTACTGCTTGCCATCAAATTCTCCATGTATAAACGACTGCACCTTTGCCGGTACACGACTTTTCGCCTGATGCGAAAGGACAATAGAATAAAGCGCAAGCGCGGTGTGCGCTAGCGCTTAAATCAACAAATTTCGGGGATTACGGTGCCAGTCTGTCGATTTTCCAGCCGCCATTCTCGCGCTGGTATAAAAAGCGGTCGTGCAGGCGATGTTCGCCCCCCTGCCAGAACTCCATCTGCTCAATCGGGATGCGGAACCCGCCCCAGAAGCTTGGCAGAGGAATTTCACCCTGCTGGAACTTCTGTTTCAGCTCCAGGAATTTACTTTCCAGCACGCCGCGGGCAGAAATTCGGCTGGACTGTTTTGATACCCAGGCGCCAATCTGGCTGTCGCGCGGGCGGCTGTGGAAATACTTCACCACTTCCAGCGTCGAGAGACGTTCCGCCTTGCCGGTTACCATTACCTGACGTTCCAGCATGTGCCAGGGGAATAGCAGGCTGATACGCGGATTGTTTTCTAAATGGTGTGCCTTGCGGCTGCCAAGGTTGGTATAGAACACCAGCCCTTTCTCGTCATAATGCTTGAGCAATACGATGCGCTGATACGGTTGGCCGTTTTCATCCACCGTCGCGACAACCATGGCGGTTGGGTCGGCGAGTTTCGCTTCGCAGGCCTGTTTCAGCCAGCGTTCAAAAAGCACGAGGGGTTCAGCGGGAAGATCCTGGCGACGCAGGCCGCCTTTAGTGTATTCACGGCGCAGATGCGCAATTTGCTGCAGTTCGTCGTTATCTGACATGGCGTTAGCTGACATTGAGAGTGGGTGGCGCTATTGTGCGCCGCCCCTGTAAAAATCTCAACGCTTCGGATTTTCGAGCTGACAATTGTTCAGCACAATGCGGTCGCGTTTGTAGACCGCGGCGCTGTCGCCTTTCGACCAGAAGACGTAGATACCGTCAGAATAACGTGCGCCGGAGGCTGACATCCCCTGCTTCAGCGTCAGCAATTTATTGTCATAAACAAAACTGGCTTCCTGGCGTGGGTTATTCAGCTTGACGGTCAGCGGTTTTTCATCGCAGCGATACTCCAGCGTATCGGTCTGCATGCGCTCAAGAAGCTGGTTATAGACGCTGCATCCTGACAGCAATAAAGGCGCGGCAATAAGAAGAAGTTTTTTCATGGGCGTATTCCGAAGACTTTCCTGGTCCTGAAGGGCATGGCTGCCCTCCTGTTTCGTTCCATTCTAACGATGACGCGCCGCGCTGAATTTCAGTTAACTCTGATTATGACGAGGATTTGCCGGGAAAATCGCCCCGAGGACGCTCGCCTCACGCGCGCCGGTTACCGACGGCAAGTTGCCCGGCAGTCCGGCAATGGTGCGCCAGGCGAGCCAGGCGAAGGCCAGCGCTTCCATATCATCCCCGCTGATGCCGGCCTCATCGGTCGTGGTCACTTCGGTACCCGGCAGGAGCCCCGCAAGACGCGCCATCACCAGCGGGTTTCGGCATCCTCCGCCGCACACCAGCAGGCGTTCACATCCGCCGCTGAGCAGAACCTGTTCGGAGATCGACACGGCCGTCAGCTCGGCAAGCGTCGCCTGGACATCCTGCGGCGCGAGCGCCGGGAATGGCGCCAGCTGACGCTCAAGCCAGCCCAGATTGAAGTATTCACGCCCCGTACTCTTAGGGGCCGGCAAGGCAAAATAAGGATCGCTCAGCATCGACTGCAGCAGCGGAATAATCACTTTCCCCCCGCTCGCCCACTCCGCGTTTTTATCATACGGTTGTCCGCACTGCCGCCAGATCCAGGCATCCATTAACATATTGCCCGGGCCGGTATCGTAGCCGCGGACGGGCTGCCCCGGGATGAGCATCGACAGGTTGGCAATCCCACCAATATTGAGCACCATGCGACGTTCTGTAGGGTGCGCCAGTAACGCCTGATGGAACGCGGGTACCAGCGGCGCGCCCTGCCCGCCAAGGGCGATATCGCGACGACGGAAATCGCCTACCACAGTCACGCCCGTTTTCGCCACAATCTGGTTGTTATCGCCGATTTGCAGGGTATGCGGGGCATCTCCGCCGGGCTCATGCCAGACCGTTTGTCCGTGACAGCCGATGGCCACCACATCCTGCGGGCGAAGATGTTCTTTTTGCATCAAAGCCTGCACTGCATCCGCAAATAGCGCCCCCAGGCGAACATCAAGCTGTCCAAGCTGGGAGAGGGTCAGCTGCTGCCCCTGACAGATACTCAGAATATCCTCTTTCAGTGAAATGGGGATTGGCCAGGTCAGGCTTGCCTGCTGCGCCACCATGTTTTCGTCAATGGCGGCCAGAACGACATCTACCCCATCCAGACTGGTGCCTGACATCACACCAATGTAGCGACCCGATTTCATGCGCTTTCCTTACGTTGCGTGGGCTAAGGATATCCACTCAACCATAAACGGCGCAGCTTTGCCATTCGGCGATAATATTTTTTAACAATGTCAGACGGGTAACACGGGCGGATCCTGTTTATGTCTCGTTAAGTCAAATTCAAGTACAATTTTCTTATTGTTAGTGCAAAGATATGAACTATGGCTCCTTATGCCATATAATTTAGCCATAACGGATGCCCCAATCGGGCGTTTTTGGTGAACAGGAGATTCAAATGATTTTACGTGTACTGGGCGTTTCGCTGATTGGTTTAACTCTGGCTGGCTGTGTGAATGACAGTTCACTTTCTGGCGACGTTTACAGCGCTTCTGAAGCGAAACAGGTTCAGAACGTGACTTACGGTACCGTTGTTAACGCACGCCCTGTACAGATCCAGGGTGGTGATGAAAGCAACGTGATGGGCGCAATCGGCGGTGCCGTGCTGGGTGGTTTCCTCGGTAATACCGTCGGCGGCGGTACAGGTCGCTCGCTGGCAACGGCCGCAGGCGCCGTTGCGGGTGGCGTAGCCGGCCAGGGCGTTCAGGGTGCGATGAACAAAACCCAGGGCGTAGAGCTGGAAATTCGTAAAGACGACGGCAGCACGATCATGGTTGTTCAGAAACAAGGCAGCACTCGCTTCTCTGCAGGCCAGCGCGTTGTTCTGGCAAGCAACGGAAGTCAGGTGACCGTTTCTCCACGTTAATTAAAAATGGATGTGGTCATCAGGCCACATCCATTTACATTATTTATCACTCCCACAAATATATTTACAAAATACATTCGCTCCACCCATTATTAACCACGTCATATATTGTTTCTGCGCAAAGTATTTAGCGTGCTAATTGATTATACTCTTCGCAATACCCTCACCTTAATTCATTATAAAGTCATTAAAACCATATATGTTTGCGAATCGCCGTTCTGTAAAGGGCCGTTATATCTCGTTCTGTCTAGGTTGTATTGCTGTTATCGGCATCTTACACGCCCTGTTTTCAAAAATTGCCGAATGGGTTCCTACCTTTTCGTCTCACTTGTTCCCTACGCTCACCATTTTTTTACTGGTGTTTGACCTGTTTATTCCCTGCTTTATGGCAATGAAATACTGGTGTGACCGAAAACGGTTGTATCTGGTATCGCTTGCTTTTGCCTTTGCCGGGTCGGCATCGCTGATGGTCGGAACGCTGTGCAGCTTTCCCGCCTGGCTGGACCTCTATCAGTTCAACGCGGTGAACTACAACGATGCGATGATCTTCTATATGTTCCGCCATCTCTTAATGGCGGTGCTAATAATCGTTTCGTCAATACTCTATACCACGCGCAATTGTCCCCTTTCGCGGCTGGCGCATATTGCTATTGTGAGCGGCGAGTTTCTCTTTACCGCTTTTACTGTAGGGTTGGCCTGGATGTATTCCAGTCATTCTTCCATTTTATCCATTGATCTTGTTGATAATGAAACCCGTGAGTTTATGGTTCTCTGGAGCCACTTTATTAATATTGCATTGATTGCACTCTGGGTGGTCACATTAGCCACGCTGATGTTTATTACGCGCATACGCAACTTATTCTGGGTGGGCGGTAATTTTCTGTGCGTCTGCTATATCGTCACGCTCTCAATGCTGTTAGTGGGTGGACATGTTGAAGATGTCTCCTGGTATCGCGCTCGCTTATTTGAAACCGTCGCCACGCTGATGATCATTTTTGTTCTGCTCTACGATGTTTTCAGGCTGTATCGCGACTCGCACGTTAAATATCAGCAGTCTTACCAGAACTCCATTCGCGACCCGCTGACGCGCCTGTATAACCGCAGTTATTTTTATGAAACATTAAAGCAGGCGCTGGATATTGCCAAACCCAGCCGCCCGGTTTCCGTCATCGTAAGCGATCTCGATCGCTTCAAGCGCATCAACGACACCTACGGGCATCTTCAGGGCGACAAGGTCCTGCAGTTTGTTGCTAATCTGCTGATGGATTCCGTGCGCCCCCAGGATATCGCGGCCCGTATCGGTGGTGAGGAGTTTGTTCTGATGCTGGCCAACACCTCATCAGACGCGGCGTATCAGGTGGCGGAACGCATACGGTTAAATCTGAGCAGCTTCGATAACGCCAGCAGCGGCGGTCAACTACCGGAGCCAATCACCATCAGCATGGGGGTATATACGGCAACGTCACCCGCAATAGCCGCAGAAACGTGCGTGGAAAATGCTGACAAAGCGATGTATGAAGCGAAGGAGACGGGCCGTAACCGCGTGGTCGTCTTTAAGTAAAAAAAGGCCTTGCTGCTGCAAGGCCTTGTTGTTTGTCAGTCGCGCGACTGTAGCTCATGGATGTTTTGCTCAAGGCGCCCAATGAGGCTGATGAGCATTTCCAGCTCCGCCGGTGAAACGCCTGACAGGATTTCACCACGCGTCTTGGTGATCACGGCTTCCATTTCCGTGATGATAGGCGCCGCTTTCTCGGTGAGTTTAATCCGCTTGGCGCGACGATCGCTGGCGCAGGTTTGCCGCGAGATCAACCCCTTCTCTTCCAGCTGGTCAAGCGTGCGCACCAGCGACGGTTGCTCAATCCCTATCGCTTTTGCCAGTTGAATTTGCGACTGTTCGGGCGGCAGCTGATGAATGTTGTGCAGCGTGACCCAATGCGTCTGTGTGAGTTCCAGAGGTTTCAGGCGATGGTCAATCAGAGCACGCCAGACGCGTACCAACCTTGCCAGATCAGAACCTAATGGCGATTCCAATTTCATCTCCTTATAATTAGCTTGCTAAGTTATTATACTGATTTTAGAATAGTGTGCAGCATTTGTATTGCCAAAACAAATGCAATACTGCATTCATCGAACTTAAAAGTATGACTTACACTGAATTGTGATGCTTCATCATACTAAGACAAGCCAACGCGGCATTCTGTTCACTGCAAAGGATTTCTGCCCGTGACGTTTTTTCATCGCTCAGAGGGTTTACCCCTTCAGGACCTGATCTTCGGTGCGTCAGTCTACTTTCCTCCCCTGTTTAAGGCCGTTCTGGTGGGCTTTATCCTCTGGCTCATCGCGCATCGTCTGCTTCGCGACTGGATGTACTCCGGCGAAATCTGGCATCCCATGCTGATGGATCTTTCCCTGTTTGCCCTTTCCGTATGCCTGGGCCTTGCCGTTTTGACTGTGTGGTGAATATGTTCCTGAAAACGCTAAAGTACTTTTCCACCCTGTTAGTCCTTGCCCTCGCGCTGGTTGCGGGCTGGTGGATGTGGAATTTTTATATGCAGTCGCCCTGGACGCGTGACGGCAAAGTCCGCGCCGAGCAGGTCAGCATTACCCCTCAGGTGTCGGGAAGTATTACGACGCTGTTGGTTAAGGATAACCAGTTCGTCAAAAAGGGAGACATTTTATTCCGCATCGACGATACCCCGTACCACATTGCGATCCTGAACGCCCAGGCGCAGCTGGCGAAAGCCCAGTCGGATCTGGCTAAGGCAAACAACGAGGCCAACCGCCGCCGCCACCTGTCACAAAACTACATCTCAGCGGAAGATTTAGACACCGCCAATATCAACGTCAAGGCGATGCAGGCTAACGTTAACGTGGCGGAGGCGACGCTGAAGCAGGCGCAGTGGCAACTGACCCAAACCGTGATTACGGCACCTGTTGATGGATGGGTGACCAACCTCTCGGCCCGCGTGGGGAATTATGCCACCACGGGACAACCGATATTTGCCCTCGTCGACAGCCACTCCTTCTACGTCGTGGGCTATTTCGAAGAGACCAAGCTTCGGCATATTCGCGAGGGTTCGCCAGCCGCAATAACGCTTTACAGCGGCTCTCAAAAGTTACAGGGTCACGTGTCCAGCATTGGCCGCGCCATTTACGATCAGAGTGTTGAAACGGATTCAGGCCTGGTGCCGGACATAAAGCCGAACGTTCCCTGGGTGCGCCTGGCCCAGCGCGTTCCGGTTCGCGTGGAGTTTGACCGCTTGCCGGAGGACATTACCCTGGTGTCCGGCACTACCTGCACTGTCTCCATCGGAAACCGGTGATGAAGCTGCAGGGTCTCTCCTGGCAAAACACGCCGTGGATGAAAGCAACGCGTCCCCAGTGGCGCTACGCGCTGCGTAACGGCATTGCCATGTGTCTTGCGCTGACTGTGGCTTATTACCTGAACCTGGATGAGCCCTACTGGGCGATGACGTCTGCGGCGGTGGTCAGTTTTCCGACGGTAGGCGGGGTGATCAGTAAAAGCCTTGGTCGCATCGCAGGCAGCCTGCTGGGCGCCACCGCGGCGCTAATTATCGCTGGCCATACGCTGAACGATCCGTGGCTGTTCCTGCTGAGCATGGCCGCATGGCTGGGGTGCTGTACCTGGGCCTGCGCCCATTTTACCAATAACGTCGCCTACGCGTTCCAGCTGGCGGGCTATACCGCCGCCATTATCGCCTTTCCGGTGGTTAACGTGCTCGACACCACCGAACTGTGGGATATCGCGCAGGCGCGCGTCTGTGAAGTGATTGTCGGGATCCTCAGCGGCGGCTTCATGATGATGATCCTCCCCAGCACATCCGACGGCACCGCGCTCATCACCGCGCTCAAAACCATGCACACACGGTTGCTGGAACACGCGAGTCTGCTGTGGCAACCGGATACCAGCGACGATATCCGTCTCGCGCATGAAAAGGTGATCGGGCAGATCCTGACGATGAATCTGTTGCGCATTCAGGCGTTCTGGAGCCACTACCGTTTTCGCCGCCAGAACACACTGCTTAACTATCTGCTGCACCAGCAGCTGCGCATGACCAGCGCCATCTCCAGCCTGCGCCGGATGCTGCTCAACTGGCCGACGCCGCCTGAAAATATCCGGGCCGTGATTGAAGCGCTGCTCGCGGCCCTTGCGCGCCCGGATGCGGACATTTACACCGTAGCGCGGATTATCGCCCCGCTCGCCCCGGTTGATGAGTACGACTACCGCCATCGCGCCTTCTGGCAGCGCCTGAATTACTTTTGTCGGCTGTACCTGCGCAGCAGCCGCTGGATTACGGCCGTCGAAAACGCGACTCCATTGACGGAGTTCAACGTCCCCGGTAGTCCGGCACTTGCGCGCCATACCGACTATCTGGAAGCGCTGTGGAGCGGTTTTCGCACCTTCTGTGCGCTGATGCTGGTGGGGGCGTGGAGCATTACCACGCAGTGGGAGTCCGGTACGGCGGCCCTGACGCTTGCCGCCATCAGCTGCGTGCTTTATTCCGTCGCGGCCTCGCCGTTCAACTCGCTTACGCTGCTGCTGCGCACGCTGGTGCTGCTGTCGCTGTTCAGCTTCGTGGTGAAGTTTGGCCTGATGGTGCAGATAAGCGATCTATGGCAGTTCCTGCTGTTCCTGTTTCCCCTGTTGACCACCATGCAGCTTCTGAAGCTGCAAATGCCTAAGCTGGCGGGCCTCTGGGGACAGCTGATTGTCTTTATGGGCTCGTTTATCTCCGTGACGAATCCACCTGTTTATGATTACGCCGATTTTCTCAATGACAACCTGGCGAAGATCCTGGGCGTGGGGCTGGCGTGGCTGGCTTTCGCGGTGTTACGTCCCGGCTCCGATGCACGCAAGAGCCGCAGGCATATCCGGGAGCTACGCAGAGGGTTTGTCGATCAGCTCAGCCGTAAACCGCATCTGAGCGAAAACGAATATGAGTCGCTGGTCTATCATCACGTCAGCCAGCTGAATAACAGCCAGGACGCGCTGTCCCGGCGCTGGCTGCTGCGCTGGGGCGTGGTGCTGTTGAACTGCTCGCACGTGGTCTGGCAGCTGCGCGCGTGGGAAACGCGTTCCGATCCGCTGTCGCAGGTTCGTGATGTTTGCATCTCCCTGCTGCGCGATGTAATGAGTGAGAGCGGTGTCCAGCAGCGGCCGCTGGAAGCCACGCTGAATGAACTGCAGCGGATCTGCGATACGCTTGCACAGCATCATCTGCCCGCAGCCCGTGATTTGGCCTCGATAATCTGGCGCCTGCACTGCTCGCTGTCGCAGCTGGAACAGGCACCGCCACCGGGAACGATTGGAGATCAGATCACGCCGCACGCATAGCGTGCTCCGCCGCCGCCAAGTGGTTTAGGCCGATCGGACATATTGTCGCCGCCGACATGGATCATCAGCGCCTTGCCTTTCACCTCATCCAGCTTTTTCAGTCGCGGCGCGACGACGGGATCGGTGGCTTTACCGTCGTTATTCACCACCAGCACAGGCAGATCGCCTAAATGCCCCATTCCTTCAGGGCCTTCATGCTTGCCGGAATGCTGCGGATCGAGGTGCCCTCCTGCCGCTTCCGCCGCAGACGGTTTACCTTCTTTTAAAGCGGGCTGACAGCTGCCTTTGGCATGAACATGGAAACCATGTTCACCGGGAGGGAGGGCTTTGAGGTTGGGGGCGAACTCCAGCCCTTTATCGGTTTCAGTGATTTTCACCGTTCCGATGGACTGACCCACACCCTGTGGGGTGACGAGATTCATTTCCACTTCGTCACTGGCTGCCTGCGCCCCTGCGCAAACAACCAGCGTGACCAGTGCCAGAGCAAAACGCTTCATAGTGACCTCCGCGGGTTATTTTTTGCCCCTTAAGTGTATACCAGAGGCAAAGATTTCACCGGAAAGCCACTTTCAGGCGGTTTATGGTACGTCGTAACCCAGCGCGGCCTTACGGATGCGGAACCACTGCTGACGGGTCATCTGCAGCTCTTCAGCGGCCAGTGCAGAACGCACGCGTTCTATTTTGCCGGAGCCGATAATGGGCAGCGGTTTTGACGGCAGGCGCAGGATCCATGCGTAAACCACCTGTTCGATGCTCTCCGCGTTCAGTTCGCGGGCGATGGTTTCAAGCTCGTTGCGCAGCGGCTGGAATTCATCATCATTAAACAGACGACCGCCCCCCAGACACGACCAGGCCATTGGGCGAATGCGCAGCTGCTGCAGCTGATCGAGGGTACCATCCAGCAGCAGCGGCTGGTGTACCGGGGAGATCTCAACCTGGTTGGTGGCGAGGGTGAACGGCAGACGAGACTGAAGCAGCGCAAACTGTGCCGGGGTAAAGTTAGACACGCCGAAGTGACGCACTTTTCCACTCTGATGGAGGTTCAGGAAGGCTTCCGCTACCTCATCGGCATCCATCAGCGGGTCGGGGCGGTGGATTAACAGCAGGTCGATACGATCGGTCGCCAGATTGACCAGCGACTGCTCGGCGCTCTTGATGATATGCGCGCTGTCGGTGATGTAATGACCGAGGGCATGTTCAGGTTTTGCCGTGGTGGCAATCCCACACTTCGTGACGATCTCCATGCGGTCGCGCAGGGCCGGAACCAGCTTAAGCGCCTCGCCGAACGCGGCCTCGCACTGGTAGCCACCGTAAATATCCGCATGATCAACCGTGGTGATGCCTAAATCGAGGTGCTCTTCAATAAAGCTCGCCAGCTGGAGGGGGGACATATTCCAGTCCATCAGACGCCAGTAGCCCATCACAAAACGGGAGAATTCTGGCCCCTGGGGGGCAAGGGTAATTCGCTGAACCATAACATTTTCCTCAAGGACGTAATGTCATGAGTATACGCAATTACCGTGTTAAAAAAGTGAAGGTTGCTGGGGTTCTTCGGTCTCACCCGCTTTGTTTGCGCGTATTTTGCGCAGAAGACGCTGTCGGCAGAGGCGTAACACCTCCTGCTTTTGCGTGTCGCTAAAGTTTTGCCAGTTAAAACGCTCATCGCGGGTACGCATGCACCCGCGGCAATATCCGCGTTCATCGACCTGACAAATACCCCGGCACGGGCTCTGGATGGGGAAAAACTCCAGCTGCTCTGCCACACTCACCTCCCGATAGCTACTCTCACCTACAGTGAAGACGTTAATCGCGCCGCGTGCAAGGCCGTATCACAGATTTGTGGCATTAAGGTTTCACTAATCTTCCCTCTCTATACTCGGCCCATCATGACAATAACAGGTTTACCGATCGATGTGGTTAATCAGAAAGTTACAATGTAACGACATTAAATTTACTCTGGGCTGTGCACTCTTTTTTACTCTGCTGAACGGGCTGTTTATCCAGCGCAGCTGGGCCATTATCGGCCCAGTGCATCTGCACGACTTCCTCTTTGCCGCCTCCGTCCCGCTGGTGCTGTTTTGCGGCTGGGTGATTGTCTTTAGCCTGCTTAACATCCCGTATCTCCGCAAGCCGCTGCTGATTGTATTGACGATCGGATGCGCCGCGGCGACCTATTTCATGTATACCTACGGCGCGGTGATCGACCAGAACATGATTGTGAACGTGTTCGAAACCAACTCTCAGGAAGCGACCGCCCTGGTGACCCCGCAGATGATTCTGTGGATTGTCATAGCCGGCCTCGTGCCTTCCGTGGTGCTGGCGTTGACCCGGATTCGTACCGGAAAATGGTGGTACGCGCTGCTGACGCGCGTTGCCGCGATGCTCGGCGCTCTGCTGGTGATTATCCTGATTGCCGCGCTGTTTTATAAAGATTACGCGTCGCTGTTCCGCAATAACAAAAGCATCGTCAAAATGGTCACCCCGGCGAACTATGTCAGCGCCGTGGTGAAGTACAGCAAGATGCGCTGGTTTGCCGGCGATCAAACGCTGGTGCGCATTGGTGAAGATGCCCACAAAGGGTCACTGATTACCGGCCAACAAAAGAAAACCGTTCTGGTGCTTGTCGTCGGCGAAGCCTCTCGCGCGGCAAACTACTCCCTGAACGGTTACGAACGCGAAACCAACCCGGAGCTGAAAAAGCAGGACGTGATTAACTTCCCGCAGGCCTCCTCATGTGGTACCGAAACCGCGGTTTCCGTTCCGTGCATGTTCTCCGGCATGACGCGCAGCAAATACGATGCCGACCTGGCTCACCATCGCGAGGGGCTACTCGACGTGCTTAAGCATGCGGGTATCAACCTGCTGTGGCGCGACAACGACGGCGGCTGTAAAGGTGCCTGCGATCGCGTGCCCCATACCGACATGACGCAGTGGCAGCTGGATCAGTTCTGCAAAGACAAATCCTGTATTGACGATGTGAACTTTTATCGTCTGGACAACGTGCTGGATGGCGTGAAGCAAGATACGGTGCTGGTTATCCACCTGATGGGGAGCCACGGTCCGGCATACTATCGCCGTTACCCGGACAACTTCCGTAAATTCACCCCAACCTGCGACACTAATGAAATTCAGGATTGCGACCATCAGGCGCTGATCAATACCTATGACAACACTATCCTCTATACCGACAGCATGGTCAGTAAAACCATTGATGCGCTGAAAGCGCGCCAGTCGAGCATGAACACCGCGCTGATTTATCTCTCAGATCACGGTGAATCGCTGGGCGAAAGCGGTATTTATCTGCACGGCACGCCGTACATGCTGGCACCGGAGCAGCAAACGCATATTCCGTTTATGTTCTGGCTGTCACCGGATTACGCGAAAAACTTTGGCATCAACGAACAGTGTTTGCGTGACCATGCAGCAAAAAATGCGGTTTCCCAGGACAATTTATTCTCAACCGTATTGGGTATGATGGACGTGAAATCAACCGTTTATCAACCGCAGCTGGATATACTGAGCGCATGTCGCCAGTAAACTCGCTTGCATTAGACCGAACGGTCTATTAGAGTGCGGCCATGAGCAGAAATACTGAACACGATACCCGCGAACATTTACTGGCAACCGGCGAGCGACTTTGCATGCATCGCGGGTTTACCGGTATGGGGTTGAGCGAGCTATTAAAAACCGCTGAGGTACCGAAGGGGTCGTTTTATCACTACTTCCGGTCCAAGGAGGCTTTTGGCGTAGCGATGCTGGAGCGTCATTATGCTGGCTACCACCAGCGTCTGGCGACCCACTTTGCGTCGGGTGAAGGTAACTACCGGGATCGTGTTCTGAACTACTATCAGGAAACGCTGAACCAGTTCTGTCAGCAGGGCATTATCAGCGGATGCCTGACCGTTAAACTGTCTGCAGAAGTGTGCGATCTTTCTGAAGATATGCGCACGGCGATGGATAAAGGTGCCCGCGGCGTTATCGCCCTGCTGGCCCAGGCGCTGGAGAAAGGCCGCGATGAAAAAACGCTGGCCTTTTCCGGCGAACCGTTAACCCAGGCGCAGGTGTTATATGCGCTCTGGCTAGGCGCTAACCTGCAGGCAAAAATTTCGCGCAGTGCCGTGCCGCTGGAAAGCGCGCTGGCACATGTGAAAAACAGCATTACTGCGCCTGGCATTTAACAGGCGTTTTTATTTACCCAACTACTAGTCGACTGGTCTACTCAGGAGTCTTTATGTCCGCTGAAAAATTATTTACCCCACTGAAAGTAGGTGCCGTCACTGCGCCAAACCGCGTGTTTATGGCTCCGCTTACCCGTCTGCGCAGCATTGAGCCGGGCGACATCCCAACCCCACTGATGGGTGAATACTATCGTCAGCGCGCAAGCTCTGGCCTGATCATCACGGAAGCCACGCAGATTTCCGCTCAGGCTAAAGGCTATGCGGGTGCGCCGGGTCTTCACAGCCCGGAACAGATCGCCGCATGGCAGAAAATCACCGCGGGCGTTCACGCTGAAGAGGGTCGCATTGCGGTCCAGCTGTGGCATACCGGTCGTATCTCTCACAGCAGCATTCAGCCTGGCGGCCAGGCTCCGGTCTCCGCTTCGGCCCTGAGCGCAAATACCCGTACGTCCCTGCGTGATGAAAACGGCAATGCGATCCGCGTGGATACCTCTATGCCGCGCGCGCTTGAGCTGGATGAAATTCCGGGTATCGTGAACGACTTCCGCCAGGCCGTGGCCAACGCTCGTGAAGCCGGTTTTGACCTGATTGAGCTGCACTCCGCCCATGGCTACCTGCTGCACCAGTTCCTGTCACCGTCGTCCAACCACCGCACCGACCAGTACGGCGGCAGCGTCGAAAACCGCGCTCGCCTGGTGCTGGAAGTGGTTGACGCCGTATGCCAGGAGTGGAGCCCGGATCGTATCGGGATCCGCGTCTCCCCAATCGGTTCTTTCCAGAACGTCGACAACGGTCCGAACGAAGAAGCCGATGCCCTGTACCTGATCGAAGAACTGGCTAAGCGTGGCATCGCCTATCTGCATATGTCCGAACCGGACTGGGCTGGCGGTAAACCTTACACGGACGCTTTCCGTCAGAAAGTGCGCGAGCGTTTCCACGGGGTGATCATCGGTGCGGGGGCTTATACCCCGGAGAAAGCCGAAGACCTGATCGGCAAAGGGCTGATCGATGCCGTCGCGTTTGGCCGCGACTACATCGCCAACCCGGATCTGGTTGCCCGCCTGCAGAAAAAAGCGGTCCTGAATCCGCAGCGCCCGGAAAGCTTCTACGGCGGCGGCGCGGAAGGCTACACCGACTACCCTTCTCTGTAATCTCGCCGTTGTTCATTGATAGCGGCGATACTTCGCCGCTATACTAAAACATCGTTTCTGTTCAAAAAGACAGTCTATTCCATTGGTTAATGAGGAAATTATGCGCCTACTTCACACCATGCTGCGCGTTGGCGACCTGCAACGTTCCATTGATTTCTACACTAACGTCCTGGGCATGAAGCTGCTGCGCACCAGCGAAAACCCGGAATACAAATACTCGCTGGCGTTCGTGGGTTACGGCCCGGAAACGGATGAAGCGGTGATCGAGCTGACCTACAACTGGGGCGTAGACAGCTATGAGCTGGGTACCGCCTATGGCCACATCGCGCTGGAAGTGGACAACGCGGCCGAAGCGTGTGAACGCATTCGCAGCAACGGCGGTAACGTTACGCGCGAAGCGGGTCCGGTAAAAGGTGGTACCACCGTGATTGCGTTCGTGGAAGATCCCGACGGTTACAAAATCGAACTGATTGAAGCCAAAGACGCGGGTCGCGGTCTGGGCAACTGATCCCTCAGGGCGCAACATGCGCCCGTAGTTTTACTGCATCACCCTGCAAAATTTGCCATAATGCGCTCTGCTTTTTCCCCTTGTAAGAGACCCTGATGTCCGATAACGCTCAATTTAGCGGTCTGTGCGACCGTTTTCGTGGTTTTTATCCCGTTGTCATTGATGTAGAAACAGCCGGATTTAACGCTAAAACCGATGCGCTGCTCGAAATTGCCGCCATCACGCTGAAGATGGATGAACAGGGCTGGCTTACACCGGACACCACGCTGCATTTCCACGTTGAACCTTTCGAAGGGGCAAACTTACAGCCGGAAGCGCTGGCATTTAACGGTATCGATCCGCACAACCCGCTGCGTGGCGCAGTCAGTGAATATGATGCGCTGCACGCCATTTTTAAAATGGTGCGTAAAGGCATGAAAGAGAGTAACTGCAGCCGCGCCATCATGGTGGCCCATAACGCCACCTTCGATCACAGCTTTACCATGGCCGCCGCGGAGCGCGCCGCGCTCAAACGCAACCCCTTCCATCCTTTTGTGACCTTCGACACCGCCGCGCTGAGCGGCCTGGCTCTGGGACAAACGGTGTTATCTAAAGCCTGCATCACGGCGGGTATACCTTTTGACGGTACGCAGGCGCATTCCGCTTTATACGACACGGAGCGCACCGCAGAGCTGTTCTGTGAGATCGTCAACCGCTGGAAGCGTCTTGGCGGCTGGCCGCTGCCGATGGGCGACAGCGAAGAATAAAAAAAAGCGACCTTGTCAGGTCGCTTTTTTATTTGCGCAGAAAATTACTCTGCGTCCGGCTCTTCGGTTTTGTACTTCGCCGCCGTCTCTTTGATCAGCTGCTGCAGTTCGCCGCGCTGATACATTTCAATCAGGATATCGCAGCCGCCAACCAGCTCACCGTCAACCCACAGCTGTGGGAAAGTCGGCCAGTTAGCGTACTTAGGCAGCTCAGCGCGGATGTCCGGGTTCTGCAGGATATCAACGTAAGCAAAACGCTCACCACAGGCTGACAGCGCCTGAACCGCTTGTGCGGAGAAGCCGCAGCTTGGCAGCTTCGGAGAACCTTTCATATATAGCAGAATCGGGTTTTCAGCGATCTGGCGCTGGATTTTTTCAATAGTGGTGCTCATGTCTTGCTTCCTTTAACTTCTGTTACGGCATTCGTCTGACATTGTAGCGGTTCAGACTGGCATCGGAAAATAACATTTTTGTCACGTTTATACATTCTACCCCGAGTCACGAAAAGTTGCATTGCAAATGGTGTTTACCCCTGCGGCGGTCAGGGTTTTGCTTAGGGAGTGGGCAAATGTGCGACAGAACGATGAATTTTTTTGCACTTGCTAACGAAACACGATTGTAGATTGAAAAATGCTATTAACTTTCTGGGTTTTTATAGATTAGAATCGACGGGCTTTGTAAATCACACGCGGGTATTATTGATGACCTGCATTTATCAGGGGACTGCCCAGTGGCGCGGATAAATAAAATCTCGATCACGCTCTGTGCTTTACTGTTTACTTCACTCACTTTCACGCCAGTGGCAAACGCCTCTCAGCAGGCGCGGCATTCTGCTGTACAAAAAAACCATCTGGTGAAAGCCACAGAACGTAAGAAAAAAACCACCGCTAAGAACGACAAGAAAAAAACACCGGCTCAGACGAAACAGACCGCTTCCAGCAAGACGAAAACAAAACCTTCCCGCACTGCCCACTCCGCCAAAAGTAAAGCTTCGCAAACCGCCGCTAACCTCGTTACTGAAAAATGCATCACGCGTAAAGGCCACAAGGCGAAATGCACGAAGGTCACGAAAATAGCGGAAGTGCATAAAGTGCGCGTACAGAAAGCGCAAAAAACCGCGATGAACAAACTGATGGGGCAGATTGGCAAACCTTATCACTGGGGTGGCAGCTCGCCGCGTACCGGGTTTGACTGCAGCGGCCTCGTCTATTACGCCTATAAAGATCTGGTCAAATTCCGCATTCCGCGTACCGCCAATGAGATGTACCACCTGCGCGATGCCTCACCGGTTGACCGCGGTGAGCTGGAAAACGGCGACCTGGTGTTCTTCCGCACCCAGGGTCGCGGCACGGCTGACCACGTCGGCGTGTATGTCGGCAACGGGAAATTCATCCAGTCTCCACGTAGCGGCCAGGATATTCAGATCACTTCTCTCAGTGAAGACTACTGGGTACGCCACTACGTCGGCGCGCGTCGCGTGATGACGCCAAAAACCATTCGCTAATCCCTGCCCTGCCGCATCCGTGGCAGGGTAAGTTCCTCTTTTGCATACCCTTTCAATTTGCTATCCTGTCCATGTTGTCTGTGTGGTTATTGGCAACACAAAATACAATAAGGAGAGAAGCAATGTCGTTCGAATTACCTGCACTACCGTATGCAAAAGACGCCCTGGCACCGCACATTTCTGCGGAAACCCTGGAATATCACTACGGCAAGCATCACCAGACGTACGTCACCAACCTGAACAATCTAATCAAGGGCACCGATTTTGAAGGCAAAACGCTGGAAGAGATCGTCCGCAGCTCAGAGGGTGGCGTCTTTAACAACGCCGCTCAGGTGTGGAACCACACCTTCTACTGGCACTGCCTGGCGCCAAATGCCGGCGGTGAACCTGTCGGTGAACTGGCTACCGCTATCAAGGCCGCATTTGGCAGCTTCGCGGATTTCAAAGCGAAATTTACCGATGCAGCCATCAAGAACTTCGGCTCTGGCTGGACGTGGCTGGTTAAAGAGGCGGATGGCAAACTGGCTATCGTGTCCACCTCTAATGCGGGTACCCCGCTGACCACCAGCGCGAAGCCGCTGATGACCGTGGACGTGTGGGAACACGCTTACTACATTGACTACCGCAACGCGCGCCCGAACTACCTGGAGCACTTCTGGGCACTGGTTAACTGGGACTTTGTCGCGAAGAACTTCGCCGCGTAAGAGACACGCAGAAGGGTTCGCCCTTCTGCGTTTTTGGTTTATTCCGCAGCGCAGGCTGCTTCAGGCTGTTTACGACCCGACATCATCACGAGCAGCAGGCCGAGCGCGGCAATAATCGCCCCCATCACCGGCACAAAGCTGTACCCCAGACCACCTGAAATCACGGCCCCACCGGCCGCCGCGCCCAGGGCATTACCCAGGTTAAACGCACCGATATTCACGGAAGATGAAAGTCCCGGCGCCTCGTGCGCGACACGCATTACGCGCATCTGCAGCGGCGGCACCACGGCGAAAGTGGCGGCTCCCCAGACGACCATCGCAATCGCGGCCCCGAACTCATTACGCGCCAGCCATGGAATGGCAACCATGATGACAATCAGCAGGGTTAAGAAGCCCTTCAGCGTCCCGCTCACGGAACGGTCGGCAAATTTCCCGCCGAGATAGTTGCCAATCGAGAAGCCCACGCCAATCAGCACCAGCATCGCGGTAACGAAGAGAGGCGTTGCGTGGGTGATATCGTGCAGTACCGGTGAAATATAGGTGTAGAGGGTAAACATCGCCCCTGCCCCCAGCACGGTGGTGAGCAGCGCAGAGAGCACCTGCGGGCGCATCAGCACCGCCAGCTCTTTACGCACTTCCGGACGTTCTCCGGCGCTTCCTTTCGGCAGGGAGAAGAACAGCGCCACCATTGCAACCACGCCCAGCCCGGCCGTCGCCAGGAAAGACATACGCCAGCCGATCGCTTCTCCCAGCCAGGTTGCCGCAGGCACCCCGCCGATATTGGCAATCGTCAGCCCCATAAACATGGTTGCTACGGCGCTCGCCTGCTTGTGTTTTGGCACCACGCTGGCAGCCACAACCGATCCCAGCCCAAAGAACGCGCCATGGTTAAGGCTGGTCAGAATGCGCGACAGCATCAATGTGGTGTAGTCCGGCGAAATGGCCGAAAGCACGTTGCCCAGGGTGAAAATCGCCATCAGGAAAATCAGCGCATTGCGGCGCGCGCGGTGTGAAAGAAGAAGCGTCATCAGCGGCGCCCCGACCATCACGCCGATAGCGTAGGCGCTGATTAACATCCCTGCCGCAGGGATAGAGACATCTACGCCGCGGGCAATAACAGGCAGTAACCCCATCGGGGAGAATTCAGTGGTGCCAATCCCAAAAGCGCCAATCGCCAGGGCCAGCAGGGGAAAATTGATTTTCATGCGTCAACTCCGGATGCCGTGTCATGTGGTGACACAGAACAAAGAAGCAGAAAGCATGACATCAATCACAAAAAATGAGAAGTTAACAAAATGGCAAAAGATTTTTGCCAGAGAAGTAACAATCCGGGGAGTCGGGAGGGAGAAGGCTCTCCCTCCGCGTAAATCAGTGCAGCGCAGCCGTCAGACCGGCCGCAACAATCAGAGCCAGCACAACAATGGTGGTGAACAGCGAAAACTTAAGATCGGAACTCATCAATTTTTCTCCTTTTAATCCCCACACGAAAAGTGAGCTTGCTCATTTTTGCACAGATTACGTCAAAAATCTTCCTGGATTTATACTGATAACCACTTTACCTCTTCCCCTTTTCATCAAGATAGGACAAAATTCCACGCTAAATTTATTAGCGTACCGGCCATTGACCCCCTCCTGACGTCCCGTGTCGTTTTCCCGGCGTGCCGCAATTCAAGATTGCGAGATAAGGGTGAGAGAAGGCAAACGTTTACCTTCAAGTTTTTCAGGAGCTTAGGATATGGTCTGGAGTGACATTTAATGGCAACAATTAAAGACGTAGCAAAACGCGCAAACGTTTCCACTACAACCGTATCACATGTAATTAACAAAACCCGCTTTGTGGCGGAAGAGACGCGCAACGCCGTCTGGGCAGCGATCAAAGAGCTGCACTATTCGCCAAGTGCGGTTGCGCGTAGCCTCAAGGTTAATCACACCAAGTCCATTGGATTGCTGGCGACCAGCAGTGAAGCGGCCTATTTTGCCGAGATCATTGAAGCGGTCGAAAAGAACTGCTTCCAGAAAGGCTATACCCTGATTCTGGGCAACGCGTGGAACAGCATTGAAAAACAGCGCGCCTACCTGTCGATGATGGCGCAAAAGCGCGTTGATGGCCTGCTGGTGATGTGTTCCGAGTACCCGGAATCCGTGCTGTCGATGCTGGAAGAGTATCGCCATATTCCGATGGTGGTGATGGACTGGGGCGAAGCGCGCGCAGACTTTACCGATTCCGTTATCGATAACGCCTTTGAAGGCGGCTATATGGCCGGTCGTTATCTGATCGAACGCGGCCACCGCGAGATTGGCGTGATCCCCGGTCCGCTGGAGCGCAACACCGGCGCGGGCCGTCTGGCCGGTTTTATGAAAGCGATGGAAGAAGCGTTGATCAACGTGCCGGAAAACTGGATTGTGCAGGGCGACTTTGAGCCGGAATCGGGCTACCGCGCGATGCAGCAGATCGTCTCCCAGCCGCACCGTCCGACCGCCGTGTTCTGCGGGGGCGACATCATGGCCATGGGCGCGCTCTGCGCTGCCGACGAGCTGGGCCTGCGCGTACCGCAGGATATATCCGTGATCGGCTATGACAACGTGCGTAACGCGCGTTTCTTCACCCCGGCGCTGACCACCATTCACCAGCCGAAAGATTCGCTGGGCGAAACGGCCTTCAACATGCTGATGGACAGGATCGTCAACAAGCGCGAAGAGTCGCAGTCTATTGAAGTTCACCCGCGTCTTATCGAACGCCGTTCCGTTGCGGACGGTCCGTTCCGCGACTACCGTCGTTAATCGCTTTACGGGGCCAGTTACGCTGGCTCCCGTAACCATTCCCGGTTCAGCGTTTCGCTGTCTCCCAGATAATCCAGCAGCCAGGCCATCGCAGGCGAGACGTCATTTTGCTGCCATGTGAGGCAGCAGGCCGCATCCGGGAACGGATTCTCCAGCGTCAGCTCAACCCACTCTCCGGTATCGATGCGCGGACGCGCAAAATGAACGGGCACCATCGCGATGCACAGCCCGGCGCTGAGGCACGTCGCCGACGATTCCCAGTCAGGGGCCACCACCCGCCGCTGGTTGTCCAGAAGCCAGGTGATACGCTTGGGCAATGAACGGGACGTATCCTCCAGCACCAGCGACGGCCAGTTGCGCAGCGTGTCATCGCTGAGCGGCCCTTCCATCGACGCCAGCGGATGATCGCTTGCCACCACGCATTTCCAGCTCAGCATCCCCATATCGCGAAAAGCGTAACGTCCCCCGACCGGGATCGCCTGCGTAGCCCCAATCGCCATCTCTGCCCTGCCGTCCGCCAGCGCATCCCAGACGCCGTTGAACACCTCCTGCGAGACCCGCAGCTCGACGTCAGAGAAATGACGGTAGAAATCGACGATCATCTGCCGGGTGCGTTCCGGCTTAACGATGTTATCCACCGCGATGGAAAGATGCCCCCGCCAGCCGTTAGCGATCTGCTGACACTGTTCGCGGGTGATCTGCATTTTTTTGATAACAGAACGCCCTTCCTTCAAAAACCACGCGCCTGCGGGCGTTAATTCCACATCACGATGCCGCCGTTCAAACAGCGGAACCGCCAGCCACTCCTCCAGTTGGCGCACCGTGTAGCTTATTGCCGAAGGGACGCGGTGCAGCTCCTGCGCCGCACCGCTGAAGCTGCCGTTACGTGCAACAGCATCGACCACTTCAAGAGAATAATCTGACCACATTTTCTGCCTGCAAATTTTTTGAATGCACCCGCCAAATATTAGCGTTTCACAAGCGGCTTTGCACTCCCTACACTCAGCGCCAATGTATACCTGCCTCCTCAGGAGAATAAAATAATGCAACCCAGGAACGGTTTTTTAGTCTGGCTCGGCGGCTTGAGCGTGCTGGGCTTTTTGGCCACCGATATGTACCTGCCGGCGTTTGCCGCCATGCAGGAAGATTTGCAAACGCCTGCTGCCGCCATCAGCGCCAGCCTGAGCTTATTCCTCGCCGGTTTTGCCTTCGCACAGCTGCTCTGGGGACCGCTCTCGGATCGCTTTGGTCGTAAACCGGTGCTGTTGCTGGGCCTGGCCATTTTTGCCGTGGGCTGCCTGGGAATGTTATGGGTACGCGATGCCACCTGGCTGCTGGTGCTGCGTTTTATTCAGGCCGTGGGCGTCTGTGCCGCGGCAGTGACATGGCAGGCGCTGGTCACCGACTATTACCCGGCTAACCGCACAAACCGTATTTTCGCCACCATTATGCCGCTGGTGGGTCTCTCACCGGCCCTCGCTCCCCTGCTGGGCAGCTGGATCCTCGCGCATTTCGACTGGCAGGCCATTTTCGCCACGCTGTTTGCAATTACCCTGGTACTGATGCTGCCGGCGTTCGCCCTCAAGCCCGCGCATAAAAAAGAAGCGCATGCAGACGCGAAGCCGATTACCTTCACGTCTCTGCTCAGCACCAAAGCGTATCGCGGGAATGTCCTGATCTATGCCGCCTGCTCGGCAAGCTTCTTCGCGTGGCTCACCGGCTCGCCGTTCATTCTGCACGATATGGGTTACAGCCCGGCAGCCATCGGCCTGAGCTATGTTCCGCAGACCATCGCGTTCCTGGTAGGCGGGTACGGCTGTCGCGCGGCGCTGCAAAAGTGGGAAGGTCAGCAGATGCTGCCGTGGCTGCTGGTGCTGTATGCGCTGAGCGTTATCGGGACCTGGGCCGTTGGCTTTATTCCTGGCGCCGGTCTGGCCGAAATTTTGATCCCATTCTGCGTGATGGCCGTTGCGAACGGGGCGATTTACCCTATCGTTGTAGCCCAGGCGCTGCGTCCCTTCCCGCAGGCAACAGGCCGCGCCGCCGCGCTGCAGAATACCCTGCAGCTGGGGCTGTGCTTCCTGGCAAGCCTGGTTGTATCGGCGCTGATTGCCACGCCGCTCCTGACCACCACCAGCGTGATGCTGGTGACCGTTGCGCTGGCGGTGTTGGGCTATCGCATGCAGGCCTCCGCGCAGCGTGCGCAGGAAAAGAGTGCTCAGGTTGAAACGTCACATGCCTGATTGCGCCAGAAATCATGTTAATTTTCAGTGATTAGGTTGCTAAGAATTTTCTATTGAATCACCAAATTTTGAGGCCTATACTAAATTTGGTTCGATTAAATACGATAAATATTAAGTGTTAACGGGAGCCGGAGTGCTCCCGTTTTACCATGGAAGGCATTTCGGCAAGGGTTATCTCCCTTCCTCTGTTCTACGTCGGATATTAGCCTCGCGGTATTTACCGTGAGATTTCTCACAAACCAAAAAAAGCGTCTACGCTGTTTTAAGGTTCTGATCACATTAGGGTGATGGAGAAGCTATGAGTTCATCGTGTATAGAAGAAGTCAGCGTTCCGGACGATAACTGGTCCCGGATCGTCAGTGAACTGTTAGGTCGAGCAGGCATCACTATCAATGGATCATCGCCATCCGATCCTCAGGTTAAACATCCCGACTTTTTTAAACGCGTGCTGCGAGAGGGATCGTTAGGCCTGGGAGAAAGCTACATGGACGGCTGGTGGGAGTGCGAACGTCTGGATACCTTTTTCGCCAGCGTGCTGCGTGCCGGTCTTGAAAATCAACTCCCTCGCAATCTGAAAGACACCCTGCGCGTCGCCTCTGCCCGACTGTTCAATCTGCAAAGTAAAAAACGCGCATGGATCGTAGGCAAAGAGCACTACGATCTTGGCAACGACCTGTTCAGCCGTATGCTGGACCCTTTCATGCAGTACTCCTGCGCCTACTGGAAAGAGGCGTCGACGCTTGAAGAGGCCCAGCAGGCCAAGCTGCGTCTGATTAGCGAGAAGCTGCAGCTCCAGCCCGGAATGCGCGTGCTGGATATCGGCTGCGGCTGGGGTGGGCTGGCGTATTTTATGGCGAAGCACTATGGCGTCAGCGTCGTCGGCGTCACGATTTCAGCGGAACAGCAAAAAATGGCGCGGGAACGCTGCCAGGGCCTCGATGTGGATATCCGGCTGCAGGATTACCGTGATCTGAACGAACAGTTTGACCGGATCGTTTCCGTCGGCATGTTCGAGCACGTCGGGCCGAAAAACTACGCTACCTATTTTGAGGTGGTGGATCGGAATCTGAAACCGGACGGTATCTTCCTGCTGCACACCATCGGCTCTAAGCGGACCGACAATAACGTCGACCCGTGGATCAACAAATACATCTTTCCGAATGGCTGTTTGCCTTCCGTCCGCCAGATTGCCAACGCCAGTGAACCCCATTTCGTGATGGAAGACTGGCATAACTTTGGCGCGGATTACGACACCACGTTGATGGCATGGCATGCGCGTTTTCAGGAGACCTGGCCCGAGATTGCGGACAACTATTCTGAACGATTCAGGCGGATGTTTAGCTATTATCTGAATGCCTGCGCGGGGGCGTTTCGCGCACGGGATATTCAGCTCTGGCAGGTGGTATTCAGCCGTGGGATTGAACACGGATTACGTGTCGCACGCTAAAAAATAACCCCGGATACCCGGGGTTATTTTTTTATTCTTCTTCTGCGGCGGTCTTTATTATTGCCGCTTCTTTTGCTGCCAGCACGCGTTCAACCGTATCCACCACCGCCTGGGTTTGCGGATCGATTTCAATATTCACGCGATGCCCCAGTTTTTTCGCGCCCAGCGTGGTGCGCTGCAGCGTTTCAGGAATTAAATGCACGCAAAAACGCGTTGGCGTTACTTCACCCACCGTCAGGCTAATCCCGTCAATGCCAATAAATCCTTTATAGAGGATGTATTTCATTAATGAAGGATCCTGCATTTTAAACCAGATTTGACGGTTATTTTCCGAGGTCACGATTTTTGCCACTTCAGCGGTGGTCATGATATGCCCGGACATCAGGTGGCCGCCAATCTCATCGCTGAACTTCGCCGCCCGCTCAACGTTAACGGTATCTCCTACCGCCAGCTCGCCCAGGTTGGTGATGCGCAGCGTCTCTTTCATTAAATCAAAGCTAATCTGGTTGCCGTTAATTTCGGTAACGGTCAGGCAGCAGCCGTTATGAGCAATCGACGCGCCTGTTTCAATGCCCTCAAGCATATATTCCGGCAGCTCAACAACATGAGTACGGAAATTAGGTTTTTCATCAATGGACACCACTTTGGCGGTGCCCTGCACAATACCAGTAAACATGCTTACAACTCCTGTTTTTTCCGGACGGTGGTGACACCGTTTAATCCCACCACAATAACAGTTGGAAAAAGAGGTTGCCAGCGGAGCGCATTTTCTGGCGATTTTTTCACTAGATAAATAGCTAAAGCCCGCTACAATAGCTGGCACCCCCCTGCATTTTCTTCTTGCTGCCCGTTTCGGCGGCTTTTTTAGTCTCTCAAATAACAACAAAATAAAGGTGTTCACGTGCAGAAGTACATGAATGAAGCGCGCCAGCTATTGGCACTGGCTATACCAGTGATCGTCGCGCAAGTGGCCCAGACCGCAATGGGATTTGTGGATACGGTAATGGCAGGTGGCTATAGCGCCACCGATATGGCAGCCGTTGCTATTGGCACGTCAATCTGGCTTCCGGCCATCCTCTTCGGCCACGGTCTGCTGCTCGCGCTCACGCCGGTTATCGCTCAGCTCAATGGCTCGGGTCGTCGCGAGCGCATTGCCCATCAGGTTCGTCAGGGTTTCTGGCTGGCAGGGTTTGTTTCCGTGCTGATCATGGTCGTGCTCTGGAACGCTGGCCACATCATTCGCGCTATGCATAACATTGACCCGGCACTGGCTGATAAAGCCGTGGGCTATCTGCGCGCCCTGCTCTGGGGTGCGCCCGGCTACCTTTTTTTCCAGGTGGCGCGTAACCAGTGTGAAGGCCTGGCGAAAACCAAGCCCGGGATGGTGATGGGCTTTATCGGTTTGCTGGTCAACATTCCGGTGAACTATGTCTTTATTTACGGTCATTTCGGGATGCCGGAGCTCGGCGGCGTCGGCTGCGGCGTGGCGACGGCAGCCGTTTACTGGGTGATGTTCTTCTCCATGATCGCCTTTGTAAAACGCGCCCGTTCCATGCGCGATATTCGCAACGAGAAAAGATTTAGCACGCCGGACTGGAACATCATGACGCGTCTGGTGCAGTTAGGGTTGCCGATCGCCCTCGCGCTGTTCTTTGAGGTGACCCTATTTGCCGTGGTCGCCCTGCTGGTCTCCCCGCTGGGCATTGTGAACGTGGCCGGGCACCAGATTGCGCTGAACTTCAGCTCCCTGATGTTCGTCCTGCCGATGTCGCTGGCGGCGGCGGTCACGATTCGCGTCGGCTTCCGCCTGGGCCAGGGCTCAACGCTGGATGCGCAAACGGCCGCCCGGACCGGGCTGGGCGTCGGCGTCTGCATGGCTGTCTGTACGGCGCTCTTTACCGTTGCATTACGCGAGCAGATTGCCCTGCTCTATAACGACAACCCGGAAGTGGTCACGCTGGCATCGCACCTGATGCTGCTGGCCGCGATTTACCAGATCTCTGACTCCATCCAGGTGATTGGCAGCGGCGTGCTGCGCGGATATAAAGACACGCGCTCCATCTTCTTTATCACCTTCATCGCCTACTGGGTGCTGGGTCTGCCGTGTGGCTATATTCTGGCCCTCACGGACTTAGTGGTTGAGCGCATGGGACCGGCGGGGTTCTGGATGGGCTTTATCATCGGCCTGACGTCGGCGGCGATTATGATGATGATGCGAATGCGCTTCCTGCAGCGCCAGCCATCAACGATCATTTTGCAGCGCGCGGCACGTTAACGACGCGGTAGCCGCCGCCCGGCGGCTACTTTCTCTTCACTTTGCGCGGTAATGAAGCAATCGCGTGAAATCAGAGAGAAAAATGCATTTTCCCTCTTGCCACCTCGGTGCTGTGCCGCTAATATTCGTCCCCGTTGTCACCGACAACACGTTGCGTTCATAGCTCAGTTGGTTAGAGCACCACCTTGACATGGTGGGGGTCGTTGGTTCGAGTCCAATTGAACGCACCATTCTGCGTCCGTAGCTCAGTTGGTTAGAGCACCACCTTGACATGGTGGGGGTCGGTGGTTCGAGTCCACTCGGACGCACCATTTCAGTCCTGAAATGGTGCAAATCCTCTTCTGATATCCTGAATTTTCCTAATCCCTTATTTTCATCATTGTTCTCCTGCTACGCTTTTCTTATGGAAAAAAAAACAGGAAGACCGTCGATGAAGAAAATCGCGATTATCGGCTCCGGCCCCACAGGGATTTATACTTTTTATCATCTCCTTAAAAACAGTAAGCCGCTCTCAGTTTCCATCTTTGAACAATCCGAAGACGCTGGCGTGGGTATGCCCTATAACGACGACGATAATTCCCGGCTGATGCTGGCGAACATTGCGAGCATTGAAATCCCGCCCATTTTTATGACCTACCTCGACTGGCTGAAGGATCAGAGCGAAGCTCATCTGGCGCGCTTTAAGGTCGATAAAACCCGCCTGCATGATCGGCAGTTCCTGCCCCGGCTTCTGCTGGGCGAGTATTTTCGCGACAGCTTTCGTTCAATCGTGAAAGAGGCCAGAAAGCTGGGGTTTCAGGTTGATGTCCATGAATCCGCCCGGGTCACCGATATCGTGTCCACGAAAGAAGGGGTCACGCTTTCCGTCAACGACAGCGCCTTTCCTGAACGCTTCGACCTTGCGGTTATCGCCACCGGCCACGTCTGGCCAGACGAGGACGAATCCACGCGCACGTTCTTCCCAAGCCCGTGGTCCGGTCTGATGGACGCCAGTATCCCTCCCTGCCGCGTCGGTATTATGGGGACATCGTTAAGCGGTCTCGACGCGGCCATGGCGGTAGTGATGCAGCACGGTGCGTTTCGCGACGATAAATTCGTGCTGGATAAGGGTAGCGACGCGTTGAAGATTGTCCTGATGTCCCGAACGGGTATTCTGCCGGAAGCCGATTTTTACTGCCCTATTCCTTATGAACCGCTGTCGGTCTTAACCGAATTTGTGGTTGAAAACGAGATCGCCAAAGGATCGGAAGGCCTGCTCGACCGCATTTTTACCCTGATGGTGAAAGAGCTTCAGCTCGCTGACCCGACGTGGTGTGAGAAAATATCCCTGCATAAGCAGAATGCGGACAGCATTCGTGAGGCCTGGTTTGAGGACCGTAAACGGCACGGCCCCTTTACCTGGGCGGAAGAAAATCTCAACGAGGTGGAGCGGAACAAACGCGAGCGGCGCACCGTAGCCTGGCGCTATACCGTCCTTCGGCTGCATGAGGTGGTTCAGGAGATTGTTCCCCACCTCAACGAACGGGACAGAGAGCGCTTTAAGAAAGGCCTGGCCCGGGTATTTATCGACAACTATGCGGCCATTCCCCCGCAGTCGATCCGAAGGCTGCTCGCGCTTCGCGAACCCGGCATCATTAGCGTGGCTGCGCTCGGCGACGATTACGCGCTGGAGGTTGGCAGCGATCGAACGGTGATAACCACAGAAGAGACCGTTTACCGCTTCGACGTTTTTATTGATGCGCGCGGGCAAAAGCCGCTCAAAACGAAAGATCTGCCCTTCCCGACGCTGCGCAAACAGCTGGAAGCCACGGGCGAAGAGATACCCGACGTCGGCGAGGATTACACCTTAAAAGCGCCTGACACCGTTCGCGGGCGCATTGCCTTCGGCGCGATACCGTGGCTGATGCACGATCGTCCCTTCGTTCAGGGGCTGGCGGAGTGTGCAGAGATTGCACAAGCAATGGCGAAGGCGGCGGAAAAACCCGCGACCGGATCGCGGCGCAGATTACCGTATATTGAGAACTGACAGGGCGTCCATGCCCTGCTGTCGCGGATTACTCGAAGAAGACTTCCGGGTTTTCAGACAGCGAAACGAAGGTTTTCGTCTCTTTATCCAGGGCAAGAATTTTGCCGCTTTCAATGTCGTACACCCAGCCGTGCAGTCGGATGGAGTTATTACGCAGGCCCACCGCGACGGACGGGTGGGTCTTAATGTTGCTCAGCTGCGCAAACACGTTCTCCTGCACCATCGCATTGACTTTATCGATCGGCTTGTCCCAGGTTTTCTTCTCTACCACGGCTTTCGCCGCGTCAGAATAGCGCAGCCAGTGTGACACAGCAGGCATCGGTTCCAGGTTCGCGTTATCGGCAATCGCCTTCATCGCGCCACAGTTGGAGTGACCGCAAATCACGATATCCGTGACGCCCAGCGCCACCACGGCGTATTCGATAGTGGCGGACACGCCGCCAGGCTCCGGCCCGAACGGCGGCACGATGTTGCCAGCATTACGAATGACAAAGAGTTGTCCTGGCTCTTGCTGGGTGACCAGTTCCGGAACCAGACGGCTGTCGGAGCATGAGATGAACAGCGCTTTGGGATTCTGGCTGGACGCTAAACTGCGGAAGAGTTCTTTACGTTGCGGGAAAATCTCTTTTTGAAAGCTGAGAAAACCTTCAATGATATGTTGCATAGCAATGTCTCTTTTATCTGTTTTAGTTTAGGCATGATCGAGATCACACTCGTAAAGTTTACCCATCGTGGTTTACTTCAGACAAGCAATATATTTCTGGCCCGACCGCTGCACAATCTCGTCCGCACTGGCCTCGATGTTCTGCCCTTCGAACGCGCCGTAAAGACGTTCAAAGGTTTTCCCTTCGAGATGACTCACCACCGACGCCACGGTGCGGGCCGGCAGCGGAAGATAATTCGGATAGCTCCACATAAACGAGACGGCGTCTTTACCCGGCGTGACCTGCAGAATATCGCCCACCAGCAACACCCCATCCCCCTCCTGCCAGTGCAGCACCGTTCCACCGGCAAAATGCCCGCCCAGACGCAGCAAGGTGACCGACGGGAAAATCTCCAGCGCATCCCCCTCCCAGAAATGAATGGCCGGGCTGTCGCGCATGACCCACTCTCTGTCGCTGGCGTGCAGGTAAACCGGCGCATCAAACGCCGCAGCCCACTCCTGCATCGTGGTGTAATAGTGCGGATGTGAAATAGCAATCGCGCTGATGCCGCCGAGGGCGGTAATGAGCGTTTTGGTTGCGGGGTCGAGGTTGGCGATGCAGTCCCAGAGGATATTGCCGTGGGCCGTTTGCAGGAGCAGCGCCCGCTGGTTGATCGCAAACGCGGGGACCGTTTTGATCCCAAACAGCCGCGGCTCCAGCTGCTGCCATTTGTTGGTATGCGTGGTGGTGACGGTGTCGAAATCGGTCCACGCCTGGCCCGTGGCGGGCACGTACTGACGCTCATCCTCGCAAATCGGGCATCTGTCCGGGCGGGCATCGTAGGCGGTTCCGCAGGTTTTACAGAGTGTAATCATGTGCTCTCCTCAGCGATAAAGCACTGAGTATGGCAGGGATTATCCTTATGTGCTGCGAGGTACATTGCTGGCTTTTTTTGCCCTATACTGTGCCAGTATCAAAAACTGAACAGAGCAGGTGCCACATGGAAATTGATCTCGATAACTTAGTCTTTAACGGTCTGGATGAAGCCGAAGAGCGTAATGCCGAACGTCTGGATGATGCAGACAAAAAAGCGCAGGCGATTGTCGCCGACGACGACTGCGGCGACGCCTGCAAGATCTAATAAAAAAGCACCGGGAAACCGGTGCTTTTTTATTTCACTCGTTAAACGTCACGCACACCTCGTTCCAGTACGTTTCGCGCGTGCGGCGCAGTTCAGCGTGACGTTTTATCATGGAACCACTCCGGGTCAATGTTGGCAACGTCGACGCCATACAGGCTGGCGACAGGCAGGATTGACTCAAGAACACGTTGCGCGCTGTTCTCCGCATTCACTGGTCGGGTCGCAAAAAACCGCCGTAACGTGCTGATCCATTTTTTCATCATCTTACCCTCTCTCGCCGTGTCTGATCTCAGTTAAGCACTCAAATGCCGCGCGGGGGAAATACCAAAATCCACTGTTGATGTGCAGGATCTGCAAATAGCATCCCGTTCTTTTCACTCTCCATTAACACGTTGTTCACTAATGCTTTTTTGCTCATAGCAAAGAACGATTTCTTATTTGGCGATAGCTTTCGCTTATGGGAGCGTAGCGGGGTAAAACAAAAACAACGGGATGGCGAATGACTATGGCAGCAAACATGAAAGGGTTTACCAAACGGACACTGGTTCTGGGATTACTGGCGGCGGGGAGCCTACTTTCAGCGCAGGCACAGGCCGATCAGCTGGCGGATATTAAGGCCGCAGGGGTGGTGAAAGTGGCCACGTTTGACGCCAACCCGCCGTTTGGCTCTATTGATGCCAAAACGCACGAGATCGTGGGTTATGACGTGGACTTCGCCAAAGCGCTGGCAAAATCGCTCGGCGTGAAGCTTGAACTGGTTGCCACCAATCCGGCTAACCGTATTCCGCTGCTGCAGTCCGGAAAAGCCGATCTGATCGTGGCGGATATCACCATCACCCCGGAACGCGCGCAGGTGATTGATTTCTCAACGCCTTACTTTGTCACCGGCCAGCAGTTCCTGGTGCCGGCTAAATCACCGGACAAGCTTGATGACTACAGCCGGGCGCGTATTGGCGCGGTCAAAGGAACGACGGGCGAGCAGGCGCTGCACCAGCGTTTCCCGCAGTCACGCGTGCTCTCGTATGACGATATTCCGCTGGCGCTGACGGCGCTGCGCAACGGTAACGTACAGGCCATCACCCAGGACAGCACCATTCTGGCCGGTCTGCTGGCGCAGGCGCCGGATAAAGCGAACTTTAAAATCCTGCCCGATCTGCTCAGCAAAGAAGAGATTGGCGTTGGGGTGAAGAAAGGTGAAACGGCGCTGCTGAAGGCCGTTAACGACGAGCTGATTAATCTCGAGAAGAACGGTCAGGCAGCAAAAATCTACGATGTCTGGTTTGGCCCAAACACGCCTTCCCCACAGCCTCGCGCCTTTAAAATAGAAGCCAGATAATTATGCTCTCAGGTTTATTTTCACACTCCGCGGCCGGTGCCGCGGATTTTTCACATCTGGAACAGGCCAGCGTCGAGTTTCGTCATGTGGACAAACGCTACGGTGACCATCAGGTTTTAAACGACATTAACCTCACCATCACGCCCGGTGAAGTGGTCGCCATCCTCGGCCCTTCGGGTTCCGGTAAATCCACCCTGATTCGTCTTATCAACCAGCTTGAAACCCTAAGCGGCGGAGAGATTCTGGTCGACAACAAGCCTACCGCAAAGCTCTCCGGTACCGGGCTGCGCCAGCTGCGCAGCCGCGTGGGGTTTGTGTTCCAGCAGTTCAATCTTTACGCCCACCTCACCGCCAGCCAGAACATCACCCTGGCGCTGGAGCACGTTCACGGCTGGAAGCCGCAGCCCGCACGGGAGCGCGCGCTGGCCCTGCTGGAGAAGGTCGGGATGCTGGAAAAAGCCCACCATTTCCCGGCAGAGCTTTCCGGTGGACAGCAGCAGCGCGTCGCGATTGCCCGCGCCCTGGCCTCATCACCGCAAATCATTCTGTTCGATGAACCCACCTCCGCGCTGGATCCGGAGATGATTGGTGAAGTGCTGTACGTGATGAAAGCCCTCGCCCACAGCGGGATCACGATGATCGTGGTGACACACGAGATGCAGTTTGCCCGGGAAATTGCCGACCGGATTGTCTTTATCGACGGCGGGCAAATTCTGGAAACCGCGCCGCCGGCACAGTTTTTCAGCCAGCCGTCGCATCCGCGCGCGCAGCGGTTCCTGCAAAAGGTGCTCAACCCGCTGCATCAGGAGCATCTGTAATGCCCGCGCTCGACTGGCAAGGGGTACTGACCGGACAGCCTCTGCAGTGGATACTCTCCGGATTCCTCACCACCCTGTGGGTCACGCTTGCCGGGATGCTGCTGGCCAGCCTGCTCGCACTGCTCTTTATGCTCCTGCGCCTTTCCGGCGGACGCCCCGGGAACGCGGTCGTCAGCAGCTGGGTGTCGCTGTTTCGCAATACGCCGCTGCTGGTGCAGCTGCTGTTCTGGTATTTTGCCGCCTGGAACGGGCTACCGCAGGCGTTCCGCGACGCGGTGAACGCGGATCACAGCTGGTCAATTCTGCCCGGCGACGTCTGGTGGTTTACGCCCGAATTTTTATGTTCTGCCTGGGGGTTGGGCGTCTTTACCTCGGCGTTTTTAATCGAAGAGGTGGAGTCGGGCTTACGTTCCGTACCTGCCGGACAGCGGGAGGCAGCGCTCGCGCAGGGATTCTCCGCGTGGCGTCTGTTTCGTTACATCCTTCTGCCGCAGGGCCTGGCCAACGCCTGGCAGCCGGTCGTGGGCCAGTACCTAAATCTGATGAAGCTCTCCTCGCTCGCGAGCGGGATTGGCTTTGCCGAGCTGACCTATCAGGTCAGGCAGATCGAGAGCTATAACGCGCACGCGCTGGAGGCGTTTACCCTCGGTACCGCGCTCTATCTGCTGACCGGCCTGGTCATGGGGATGGTGCTGGTTCGCATCGGGCCTGACGCGAAACGTAAACGCCCAGGCGTCGCCACCACAGGGAGTGAAAAACATGATTGCCGGACTTAACGTCATCACCGATAACCTCGACTATCTGCTGTGGGGACGCGCGGCGACGGGTGAACCGGGGGGCGTATTGCTGTCGTTGATGATGGCGGCCGGGGCCGCCGTCATCGCCCTGCCCGGTGGGATAGTGCTCGCGTGTCTGGCCTGGCGCTTTACCGGGCTCGTGCGAAAGGCCCTCTTTCTGTGGGCAGAGCTGATTCGCGGCATCCCGCTCATCTTCGTGATTTTCTGGATGTGGTATCTCCTGCCGCTTATGACCGGGGGCGATCTGCCGGGAGCGCTGACCGTCACGCTGGCTCTGGCCTGGTTTACCGCGGCAACGGTGATGCACTCGGTGCTGGCCGGGCTTAACGCGCTACCGTCAGGACAATACGAGGCCGCACTGTCTCAGGGATTCAGCACGCAGCAAACCCTCCTGCGCGTGCTGCTGCCGCAGGCGCTGAGGAATATTCTGCCGTCGCTGGTGGGGATTTTTATCAGCCTGCTGAAGGATACGTCGCTGGCGTTTATCGTGAACGTACCGGAACTGACCACGGTGGCGGGACAGGTCAACAACCGGGTGCAAATCTACCCGGCGGCCATTTTTATCTTTACGGGCGTGGTCTACTACTTGCTCTGCTGCTCGCTCGAACAGCTTGCGAAGCGCTGGCGCATTACCCGGCCAGCGCTTTAACCACCGTTTCCATCGCTTCGGTTGTCAATTCACTGCGCTTAACGCGCTGGTTCGCCAGCGCGGTACGCAGGACTCCGGCAATGACAATATGCTTTGGCTCCTGCCCTAAATCACGCATCTCAAGCACCACCTTCCCGACCACCCGGCACATCTCCTGATACAGCGCTTCATCTTTGGTCACGTTACCCATCGTCATCACTCCATTGCCTGTTAAACGTTGAGCTTAAATGATTCTCCTGCCGGATACAAAAAAGAAGCCCGGCGAGAGACTCGCCGGGCTTCATCTGTAAAATCAGTAAATTAGTTGTTTACTGGGATGACCGCGCCTTTGTACTTGGTGCGGATCCAGTCCTGAATCTCTTTCGAGTGCAGGACGTTCACCAGGGCAACGATATCTTTCTTCTTCTCGTCACCGCGATGCACGGTAATGATGTTGGCGTACGGGTTGTTTTCACCGCTCTCTACCGCAATCGGGTCGTGAACCGGATCCAGACCGGCGTCAATCGCGTAGTTGGCGTTAATCACCACCGCATCGCCTTCGTTGTTGTTGTACATCTGCGGCAGCAGAGAGGCTTCCACGTTCGGGGTGAACTTCAGCTTTTTCGGGTTCTCAACGATGTCGCTGATGCGCGCGGTCACTTTATCGATGCCCGGCTTCAGCTTGATCACGCCCTCTTTCTCGAAGATGGAGAGAATACGCCCCTCTTCAGAAACCGCGTCACGCATGATGATCTTGCCACCTTCCGGCAGGTCTTTCAACGACTTGTATTTTTTGGAGTAGATGCCGATTGGCTCAATGTGGATCGCGCCCGCACTGACGAAATCGTAGTCTTTGTCGCCCGCATGATCCTTAAGCACGCTGTTCAGGTAAGGAATGTGCTGGAAATAGTTCGCGTCGATGTCATGACCCGCCAGCGCGGTGTTCGGCAGAATGTAGTCCTGGAACGGTTTAATCTCCAGGTCGATACCCTGCTTCGCCAGAATCGGCTTAGCCTGCTCCAGAATTTCGGCATGCGGCGTGTTGGATGCGCCCACGGTCAGGGTGTCGGCCCAGGAGGCGAAGCTCAGGGCGCTCAGGGTTGCGGCGGCGATCAGTGTCAGTGTTTTTTTCATGATGTGGTTCCTGTGTGTATTTATTAGCGTTTATCTAACAGTGAAGTAATGACATCGCCGCAGAACTGGATAATGAAAACGATGATCAGAATGGTCACCGTTGCCACCAGCGTGACGTCACCATGGTTGCGCTGGAATCCTTCCAGATAAGCCAGATTTCCCAAACCGCCGGCGCCAATCACCCCCGCCATTGCGCTGTAGCTCACCAGCGCAATCAGCGTCACCGTAATACCCGATACCAGTGCGGGTGATGATTCCGGCAGTAAAACCCGAAACACTAACGTGCTCAGTCGTGCGCCCATCGAGCGCGTTGCTTCGATGACGCCTTTATCCACTTCACGCAGGGCGATCTCCACCAGGCGTGCGTAGAACGGTGCGGCGCCCACAATCAGCGCCGGCAGCGCCGCGTTGGCGCCGAGAATGGTGCCGGCGACGCTCTTGGTGAACGGGATCAGCAGGACAATCAAAATGATGAACGGAATAGAGCGGAACACGTTCACCACAATCGAAATCACGCTGTAGACCGTGCGGTTGTGGAACAGCCCGCCGCGCGCGGTTAAAAACAGCGCCAGCCCCAGCACGATGCCCAGCACAAACGTCGCCACGCCGGACAGCGCGGTCATGTACAGCGTCTCCAGCGTCGCCGCCCAGAGCTGATCCCACTTGAGATGCGGAAAGAGATTCTCAGCCATGTTTAATCACCTCGCCTTCAATATCGCTGTGCTGCAGGTCGGCGAGGATATTGTTCAGTTGTTCATCGGATGCCACGACATGCACCCAGAGCTGACCAAACACACCGTGGGCGGTTTGCGTCATTTTCCCGTGCAGGATATTAAACGGCAGGCCGTAGCGCAGGGTCAGTTCACCCACGATCGGCTTATGGGTGCTGTGCCCGGTAAAGGTCAGCCTGATGACCGTGCCTTCCAGATCGTTTGCCAGTTCGGTATTGAAGGTTTCCTCCTCAGCGTACTGGCTCACCTGGCGGACAAACTGCTGCGTAATCGGCTGCTGCGGATGGGTAAAGACGCTCAGCACGTCGCCCTCTTCCACCACTTTACCGTTCTCCATCACCGCCACGCGGTCGCAGATTTTGCGCACCACGTGCATCTCGTGGGTGATCAGCACGATGGTCAGCCTGAAGCGGCGGTTAATATCCAGCAGCAGATCGAGGATCTGATCGGTGGTCTGCGGGTCGAGCGCGGAGGTGGCTTCATCGCAGAGCAGCACGTCAGGGCTGTTAGCCAAAGCGCGCGCAATACCCACGCGCTGCTTTTGCCCGCCGCTCAGCTGGGACGGGTACGCATTCTCGCGCCCCTTCAGGCCGACCAGCTCCACCAGCTCGGCGACGCGCGCCTTGATGTTGGCTTTTGGTACACCGGCGATTTGCATCGAGAAAGCGATATTCTCGCTCACCGTGCGCGACCACAGCAGGTTGAAGTGCTGGAACACCATGCTGATTTTCAGGCGCGCCTGGCGCAGCGCTTCACCCTTTGCCGCAGAGATATTCTGCCCGTTAATGGTCACGCTTCCGGCGCTGGGTTTTTCCAGACCGTTCAGCAGACGAATCAGCGTGCTTTTCCCGGCTCCGCTGTAGCCGATAATTCCGTAAATCTGTCCCTGCTCTATCGTCAAATTGACGTCATCAACGGCAGTCAGCGCGACCTTTCCGTTGTCAAAAACCTTCGAAATATTCCTGAGTACGATCATTCTTATTCTTTATCCGTTTCGCGCATGGCTGTTTAGCAGTATGGATGTCCAAACGATAGTAAACAGGCGTTATCAGCTTTCAAATGAACAAAAAAGAATTTGTTATAACTTTCGGAAATAAACAGCGGATTTACAGTGTGGGAAGCATTTAGATCAATTTCAGCAATGATTATCTACCGGATGCATATCTGCTGGTAGATGCCCGCTAGAAACGGTCATTTTTTCAGCATTTCATGCCGATATAGCCATCCTCACATCCAGACAACTTTACGTCTTGCTGTCCTGACATCCAAAAATGGCATTTATATTCTTTTCTGTTCTAAAGAGCAGTGAATGGTTCTTTATTGCGAAAATTTCGCCGCTCTATCATCCCGTCATGACATCCAGAAAGGAAAACATCATGACGATTTACCATTCCGTCACCGAACTGATTGGCCGTACCCCGCTTATCCAGCTGCACAAGCTTGATACCGGACCCTGCTCGCTGTTCCTGAAGCTGGAAAACCAGAATCCGGGCGGCTCTATTAAGGATCGCGTTGCGCTGTCGATGATTAACGAAGCGGAGCGTACCGGCCAGCTGCAGCCGGGCGGCACGATTATTGAGGCGACGGCGGGGAATACCGGTCTCGGCCTGGCCCTGATTGCCGCCCAGAAAGGCTACTCGCTGATCCTGGTGGTGCCGGACAAAATGAGCCGCGAGAAGATTTTCCACCTGCGCGCGCTGGGTGCCCAGGTGGTGCTGACCCGCTCCGACGTTAACAAGGGCCACCCCGCCTATTACCAGGATTACGCCCAGCGCCTGGCCAACGAGCTGCCCGGCGCGTTTTACATCGACCAGTTCAATAATGAGGCCAACCCGCTGGCGCACCGCACCACCACGGCACCGGAACTGTACGAGCAGCTTGACGGGCGGATCGACGCCATCGTGGTGGGCGTCGGCTCAGGCGGTACGCTGGGCGGCCTGCAGGCGTGGTTCGCCGAGCACTCTCCGCACACGGAGTTTGTCCTGGCAGATCCGGCCGGATCGGTTCTCGCCGACCAGGTGGAAACCGGACGCTATCACGACGCGGGCTCCTGGCTGGTTGAGGGGATTGGCGAAGACTTTATTCCGCCGCTGGCCCACATTGAAGGGGTGAATCGCGCCTGGCGCATCACCGACCGCGAGGCCTTCACCACCGCGCGCGACCTGCTGAAAACGGAAGGCATTCTGGCGGGCTCCTCCAGCGGCACGCTGCTGGCGGCCGCGCTGAAGTATTGCCAGGCGCAGACCGCGCCGAAGCGCGTGGTGACCTTCGCCTGCGACAGCGGCAATAAGTATCTCTCGAAGATGTTCAACGATGACTGGATGCGTCAGCAAGGGCTCATCACGCGCCCTCAGGCCGGCGATCTCTCCGACTATATCGCCCTGCGCCACGATGAAGGCGCCACCGTTACCGCCGCCCCGGACGACACGCTTTCCACCGTACTGGCACGCATGCGCCTGTATGACATCTCCCAGCTGCCGGTGCTGGAGAACGGCAAGGTGGTGGGCATTATCGACGAGTGGGATCTCCTGCGGCACATCGGCGGCGACGGCGACCGCTTCGCGCTTCCGGTGACGGCAGCCATGACGCGTCAGGTGGAGTTTCTTGATAAACACGCCCCGGAAAGCGCCCTGAACGCCATCTTCGACCGCGGTCTGGTGGCCGTGATTAATGACAACGACCGTTTTCTCGGTCTGATTACGCGCAGCGACGTTCTGACCGCCTGGCGCAACCGTCTTCAGCAATAAAGGAATCGATGATGAAAAATCTGGCCACCCTCAGTGTACACAGCGGCGAGTTCAACGACCAGCACGGCGCCGTCATGCCGCCGATATACGCCACCTCAACGTTTGCGCAACCGTCACCCGGCGAGCATACCGGCTATGAGTATTCCCGCAGCGGCAACCCTACCCGCCATGCGCTGGAAACCGCCATCGCCGAACTGGAAGGCGGCACGCGCGGCTACGCCTTCGCCTCCGGTCTGGCGGCCATCTCCACGGTGCTCGAACTGCTGGATAAAGACAGCCATATTGTCGCCATTGATGACGTTTACGGCGGGACGTATCGCCTGATTGAAAACGTGCGCAAGCGCAGCACCGGCCTGCAGGTCAGCTGGGTTAAACCGGACGACTTAGCTGGTCTCGAGGCCGCCATTCGCCCGGATACCCGCATGGTGTGGGTCGAAACGCCAACCAACCCGCTGCTGAAGCTGGCGGATCTGGCGGCCATTGCGGCGATCGCCCGCCGTCATAACGTCATCAGCGTGGCGGATAACACCTTCGCGTCACCGGTGATCCACCGTCCGCTGGAGTCGGGTTTCGATATCGTGGTGCACTCCGCCACCAAATACCTGAACGGCCACTCTGACGTGGTGGCCGGGCTGGCGATTGTCGGGGACAACAGGGAACTGGCGGATAAGCTGGGCTATCTGCAAAACGCGGTAGGCGGCGTACTGGATCCGTTCAGCAGCTTCCTGACGCTGCGCGGTATTCGCACGCTTGCTTTGAGGGTAGAAAAGCACAGCACCAACGCGCTGGCGATTGCGCAATGGCTGGATCAGCACCCTCTGGTCGAAAAGGTGTTCTATCCCGGCCTGGAATCGCATCCGCAATATCAACTTGCCCGTACGCAGATGGCCCTGCCCGGCGGGATGATTTCCGTGGTGGTAAAAGGCGATGCGCAACGCGCCACCGAGGTGATTCGCCACCTGAAGCTGTTCACCCTCGCGGAAAGCCTCGGCGGTGTGGAAAGTCTGGTGAGCCAGCCTTACAGCATGACCCACGCCTCGATTCCGCTGGAGCAACGCCTGGCAAACGGCATTGTGCCGCAGCTGATCCGTCTGTCAGTCGGGATTGAAGATCCGAAAGACCTGATTGCCGATCTCAGCCAGGCGCTGCAAAAATAAGCAAAACGCGGCAGGTCAATCACCTGCCGCCATAAGTTGTCATCATGGCTTAACGCCTTGATAACAATATTATGTGAAACTGCACAGATTATTTCTGAAACACCGTTTCCATTTTCCTTTTATCTTAAAATCAGCGTATAATGCGCGCCTAATCCCTGGTGAATGGTTTCAGCGCTTGGAATACAAAAAACAACGTACAACTTCTCCTCTCCTTCGTTGGGCTGTCACTCAGGCACACTTTCTTCTGCACGCTCATTTGATGTCTCCTATCCTTAGTGCGTGTCATATACTCTTTTGCAACACAGGTTTGACTCCGCGGCGGTGCGCCCCCGGAGCGAGATTTCCATATCCTTCCCAACTTAAAGACTAAGACTGTCATGAAAAAGACGAAAATTGTTTGTACTATCGGCCCGAAAACCGAATCTGAAGAGATGCTGACCAAAATGCTGGACGCCGGCATGAACGTGATGCGTCTGAACTTCTCCCACGGTGATTACGCAGAACACGGTCAGCGTATCCAGAACTTGCGCAACGTAATGAGCAAGACCGGTAAAAAAGCTGCGATCCTGCTGGATACCAAAGGTCCAGAAATCCGCACCATCAAACTGGAAGGCGGTAACGACGTCTCTCTGAAAGCGGGCCAGACCTTCACCTTCACCACTGACAAATCCGTTGTTGGCAACAGCGAAATCGTTGCAGTGACCTACGAAGGCTTCACCAACGACCTGTCCGTCGGTAACACCGTGCTGGTAGACGATGGTCTGATCGGTATGGAAGTCACCGCGATCGAAGGCAACAAGGTTATCTGTAAGGTGCTGAACAACGGCGACCTGGGCGAAAACAAAGGCGTTAACCTGCCGGGCGTCTCTATCGCACTGCCAGCACTGGCTGAAAAAGACAAACAGGACCTGATCTTCGGTTGCGAACAAGGCGTTGACTTTGTTGCGGCCTCCTTCATCCGTAAGCGTTCTGACGTAGTTGAAATTCGTGAGCACCTGAAAGCGCACGGCGGCGAGAAGATCCAGATCATCTCCAAAATTGAAAACCAGGAAGGCCTGAACAACTTCGACGAAATCCTCGAAGCGTCTGACGGCATCATGGTTGCACGTGGCGACCTGGGCGTAGAAATCCCGGTTGAAGAAGTGATCTTCGCGCAGAAGATGATGATCGAGAAATGCGTTCGCGCGCGCAAAGTGGTTATCACCGCAACGCAGATGCTGGACTCCATGATCAAAAACCCACGCCCAACCCGCGCAGAAGCAGGCGACGTGGCTAACGCCATCCTCGACGGTACTGATGCCGTTATGCTGTCTGGCGAATCCGCAAAAGGTAAATATCCGCTGGAAGCGGTGTCCATCATGGCCACCATCTGCGAACGTACCGACCGCGTAATGAAAAGCCGTCTGGACTACAACAACGACAGCCGCAAGCTGCGCATCACCGAAGCGGTATGCCGCGGTGCAGTAGAAACGGCTGAGAAGCTGGAAGCGCCGCTGATCGTGGTTGCCACCCAGGGCGGTAAATCAGCTCGCGCGGTGCGTAAATACTTCCCGGATGCGACTATCCTGGCGCTGACCACCAACGAAACCACGGCTCGTCAGCTGGTGCTGAGCAAAGGCGTGATCCCTCACCTGGTGAAAGAGATCGCGTCTACGGATGATTTCTACCGTCTGGGTAAAGAAGTCGCTCTGGAGCTGGTTGATCGTGGTCTGGCACAGAAAGGTGACGTTGTGGTCATGGTTTCTGGCGCGCTGGTACCAAGCGGAACCACCAATACCGCATCTGTTCACGTGCTGTAATAATTCCCGAACGAATTAATTTTGATAAAAAGCGCCCTCCGGGCGCTTTTTTTATTCCTGGCATTAGCTAAAGTCATTCAAATTGCAAATCGGGTTTTTCTATTTAATTGCGAATTATCTAAGATGAATCCGATGATAAATGCCTTTTTTTACATAGATTTTTGCTCAAAAAGGGCCGATTCGATGCTTCTTTGAGCGAACGATCAAAAATAGGTGTATTCCCATCAAAAAAATATTCTCAACCCAAAAAACTTTGTGTAATACTTGTAACGCTACATGGAGATTAACTCAATCTAGAGGGTATTAATAATGAATCGTACTAAACTGGTACTGGGCGCGGTAATCCTGGGTTCTACTCTGCTGGCTGGTTGCTCCAGCAACGCTAAAATCGATCAGCTGTCTTCTGACGTTCAGACTCTGAACGCTAAAGTTGACCAGCTGAGCAACGACGTGAACGCAATCCGTTCCGACGTTCAGGCTGCTAAAGACGACGCAGCTCGCGCTAACCAGCGTCTGGACAACCAGGCTACTAAATACCGTAAGTAATAGTACCTGTTAATAAAATGGCGCACATTGTGCGCCATTTTTTTTGCCTGCGTCAAACGGCTACTGCGTCACCTTCTCCCCTTCATCTTCCGCTACCGCAGCGGACACCCGACTGTTCTGTACCGACAATACGCTATTGCTGACCGACGGGCCGCTCCCTGACGACACGATAACCGGGATCCCGGCGCGGCGTGACAGGGCTTTCTCGATCAGAGTCTTATCGCTTCCCGCCTGAGAAACAAAGGTCGCAAAGTCGGCGGAGTGGGTAAGGGGCGAGACCTGCGGGTTTTCTCCCTCAGCCTGCGCCAGCGGGCGATGGACTTCAATATAGCGTTTGCCATCCGGCTCCACGGAGAACTTCACGGGTTCATTGATAATCTGTACCCGCGTGCCAACCCGCACCTGTTCAAACAGGGCTTTAATGTCCGGGGCGTTCATCCGCATACAGCCGGAGCTGACGCGCAGGCCAACGCTGTCCGGCGCGCTGGTGCCGTGGATGAGATATTCCCCGTTGCCCACGCCTAAACGCAGTGCGAAGCGTCCCAGCGGGTTATTTGGCCCGGCAGGTACCACCGGCGGTAATTTAATTCCCTGCTCAAGAGAGCGTGCTCTGATGCCCGGCGTGGGCGTCCAGGTGGGATTCGGGATTTTCTGACTTACGCGCGTGGTCGTGACCGGTGTTTCCAGCCCCAGCTGTCCGATGCCCAGCGGGAAGACCTGAACGATGTTTTCTCCCGGCGGGAAGTAGTAGAGCCGCAGCTCAGCGAGGTTCACCACAATCCCCTCGCGCGGCGTGTCCGGCAGCAGCATCTGCGACGGGATGGTAATGACGGTTCCCGGCGCAGGGTTGACCGGCGCAATGGTATTGTTCGTTTCCAGAATCACCTGCGCCGCGGTATTAAACCGGCGGGCGATGGTCTGCAGCTTATTATCCCCTTCCTGTATCGTGTAGGTTTGATTTTGCCCAATCAGGCGACTGCCTGCGGGCGGCAACGGATAGTCCATCGCGCGGGCCGAATTAAGTGCGCCGAGCGAACTGAGGAGTAATAGAGTTATGAGAGACGCGCGCTTCATGCTGAGATTCCTTATTCACTGGCAGGACGCCAGAAAGCTGAAAAACCAGCGAGGCGGGAACCACCTCGCGAAACAGAATGAATGCTGTTCTGTAAGTCTAGCTAAGGATTGCAGCTTTGGCGCGAATCGCGCGAATCATCGCTTCCAGTCCCTGGGAACGAGACGGGGTGAGGTGTTGGGTCAGGGCCATTTTTTCAAACCACGGACGGACATCGAACGCGACAATATCCTGCGCCGACATCCGGTGATAAAGAATAAAGACCACCGCAATAAGCCCTTTTACAATGGCCGCATCGCTGTCGCCGTGCAGTGCTATCGTGCCGTCGTCAGACTGTTCCATCACAATCCACACCTGGCTCTGACAGCCCTGAATAATATTTTCCGGGTTATGCGCCTCTTCACCGAGCGGCGGCAGACGCTGCCCCAGCTCGATGATATAAAGGTACTTCTCTTCCCAGTTTGCGCAACGCCCAAAGTTGCGCAGCAATTTGTCTCTGTCCGGCAGTTCTGCCATCTTTCGCCTCTCCGTTAGCCCAGCAATTGGTGAATGCGCTTAAGCCCCGCCACCAGCCTGTCGACCTCTTCCGTTGTGTTGTACATCACCAGCGACGCGCGGCACATTGCCGGCACCTGGTAAAACGCCATCAGCGGCATGGCGCAGTGGTGCCCGGTACGGACCGCCACGCCGTAGTTATCGAGGAAACTGCCCACGTCATAGGCGTGATGTTTCCCGAGATTGAACGCAATCACCCCTTGCCGGTCGGCAGGCCCGTAGAGGGTCAGATCCGGCACGCTGGCAAGCTCGGCAAGCGCATAGTGCATCAGCAGCTGTTCGTACTCCTGAATGCTTTCAAGGCCGATTGCGGAGACGTAGGAAACCGCCGCCCCCAGCCCGATAATCCCGCCGGTGTTGGGCGTGCCCGCCTCAAAACGCCACGGCGCGCGCGCATAGGTGGTGCCTTCCGTCAGGCTAACGGTGGCGATCATCGATCCGCCCCCTTCCCACGGCGGCATCGCCTGCAGGATGTCTTCTTTCACGTACAGCACGCCAATCCCGGTCGGCCCATAGAGCTTGTGGCCTGAAAAGACGTAGAAATCGCAGTCCAGCGCCTGAACGTCAACCGCGTGGTGCATCACCGCCTGAGCGCCGTCAATCAGCACCTTCGCGCCGGCCTGGTGGGCTTTTTCGATAATCTCTGCCACCGGGTTTTCCGTCCCCAGCACGTTGGAGACCTGGGTGACCGCCACCAGCCGCGTGCGGTCATCCAGCAGTGCGTCGAGCTGCTCGAGCTGCAGCGTCCCGTCAAGGTTAAGCGGAATGACCCGCAGCTGCGCGCCAACGCGCTCACAGAGCATCTGCCACGGCACGATATTGGCGTGGTGCTCCATCTGGGTGATGATAATATTATCCCCCGCGTGGACCTGCGCGTTGCCCCAGCTGTTAGCGACAAGGTTGATCCCTTCGGTAGTTCCGCGCACGAAGACCAGCTCTTCAGGCGATTTCGCATTGAGGAAGGCGGCAATTTGCGTGCGCACGTTTTCCATACGCTGGGTCGCCTCGGCGCTCAGGGTATGAATACCGCGATGCACGGCGGCGTAGCCGTGGCGATAAAACTCGGCTTCCGCATCCACGACCGGGTTCGGCTTCTGCGCGCTGGCCGCGCTGTCCAGATAGGCCAGAGGAAGACCGTTTACTTCACGGGTCAGAACCGGAAAATCTGCCCGTACTTTCTCGACGGGAAAACTCATGCTTCGCCTCCAGGCAGACGCTGACCGATACGCGCCAGCACCTGCTGTTTCAACTGACCATCGTTCAGCGCTTCCGTCAGTTCGGCGGCAAACGCATAGATAATCATTTTCTGCGCCGCCTGCTGGTCGATACCGCGGGAACGCAGGTAGAACATCTGCTCGTCGTCGATGCGTCCGACCGTCGCACCGTGGCTGCACTTCACGTCGTCGGCGTAGATCTCCAGCTGCGGTTTGGTGTCCACTTCCGCCAGGCGACCTAACAGCAGATTGTTGTTGGTCATCTGCCCGTCCGTTTTAATGGCGTGCTGCGCCACGTTAATCAGTCCGTTAAATACCGCGCGCCCTTTATCACTCACGATAGTTTTGTGCAGCTGGCGGCTGTTGCAGTAGCCTTTGTTGTGCTCAAGCCAGGTGCGCGTGTCGCACACTTCAGATTTAACCGGCATCGCCAGGCTGTTGATGCGCAGCGTGGTGTTTTCACCGTTAAGCTGCGTGCTGGTGTTGTGGCGCAATACCGACCCGCCGAGCAGGAAGCTGTGGCTGTACGCCGCGGCATCCTGACCCAGCACAATGTCGTTATGGGCAAAGTGGTGGCTCTGCGCATTCTCAAACGCCAGCTTGACGTGGTGAAGCTGGGCATTGGCGGCAACGTTCATCGTCAGACGCGATCCGGTAAAGTGCCGGATATCGTTGAGGCTGACGTAATGTTCGATTACCGTGGCCTCCGCCCCCTCCGCCAGCTCAAGATGGTGGCGATAGTGCGCGGTGTTGATTTCGTCGCCGTCCAGACCCTGGGTGATGTGCATCAGCAGCAGCGGTTTTGCCGGACGCTGGTTACGCTTCACGCGGATATGCGTCACGCTGCGGGCCAGGCTCTCGGTTAGGTGCAGGAAAACCTCAGGCTGAACCGGGGCGCTCATGGGCTGGCGATCGTCGTTTATCTCAATCTCAAATCCGCTCCCCTGAAGGGCGTCGCTCAGCTCCGGACGGAACTCACCGTCGACAAACACCAGGCGCACGGCGTCCACGTTTACGGCCAGCGCGTCACGCTGCGCCGGGGTGAGATCCGCCAGACGGGTCACGAACTCGGCGTTCAGCAGGCCGTCAAGCGGGGTGTATTTCCAGTTCTCATGCTTACGCGTCGGCAGGCCGAGACGCAGCATCTGCTGCAGATGCTGCTGCGCCTGCTCAGAGCGCGTGCCGCCCTGGGCTTCAAACAGCCGGTGCCACTGCTGGAGCGCATTACTGCTGTTCGGTAAGCCAGCCATAGCCCTGCTCCTCCAGTTGTTTAACCAGCGTGAAATCACCGGATTTCACAATACGCCCCTGGTAAAGCACGTGAACGTAATCAGGCTTAATGTAGTCCAGAATGCGCTGGTAATGAGTGACGATAATGAACGAACGCTTGCCGTCACGCAGGGAATTCACGCCGTCAGCGACAATCTTCAGGGCGTCGATATCCAGACCGGAGTCGGTCTCATCCAGAATGCACAGCTCGGGCTCCAGCACCGCCATCTGCAGAATGTCGTTACGCTTTTTCTCGCCGCCGGAAAAGCCAACGTTCACCGAACGGGTCAGCAGATCCTCCGGCATTTTTAGCAGTTTGATCTTCTCTTCCATCAGGTCCTGGAAGTCAAAGCGGTCCAGCGCCTCCAGGCCGCGATACTTTCGCACCGCGTTCAGCGCCGTCTGCAGGAAGAACTGGTTGCTGACGCCCGGAATTTCGACCGGGTACTGGAAGGCCATGAAAATGCCCTCTCCCGCGCGGTCTTCCGGCGACATCTCAAGCAGATCTTTACCGTTAAACTCCACCGAGCCGTGGGTCACCTCATAATCTTCGCGCCCCGCCAACGTCGCAGACAGCGTACTTTTCCCGGAGCCGTTCGGCCCCATGATGGCGTGAACTTCGCCCGGCCTGACGTCAAAATTGAGGCCACGCAGGATGGCTTTGTCTTCTACGCTAACCTGTAAATCTTTAATGCTTAACATGTGCTTTCCTTAACCGACGCTGTGTTCAAGACTAATGGCGAGGAGTTTCTGGGCTTCAACGGCAAATTCCAGCGGCAGTTCAGAGAACACGTCCTTACAGAAGCCGTTAACGATCATCGAGATGGCGTCTTCTTCGCTGATCCCGCGCTGCAGGCAGTAGAAGAGCTGATCTTCCCCAATCCGCGACGTCGTCGCCTCGTGCTCAAGCTGGGCCGTGTTGTTACGGCACTCGACGTACGGGAAGGTATGCGCCCCGCATTCAGCGCCAATCAGCATCGAGTCACACTGGGTAAAGTTTCTCGCATTGGTGGCCGTCGGCATGATTTTCACCAGCCCGCGATAGCTGTTCTGGCTATGCCCGGCAGAGATCCCTTTCGAGATGATGGTCGATTTGGTGTTTTTACCAATGTGGATCATCTTGGTGCCGGTATCGGCCTGCTGATGGCCGCTGGTCAGCGCTACCGAGTAAAACTCGCCGATGGAGTTATCCCCGCGCAGGATGCAGCTCGGGTATTTCCAGGTGATGGCAGAGCCGGTTTCAGACTGGGTCCACGACATCTTGCTGTTTTCGCCTTCGCACAGCGCGCGCTTGGTGACGAAGTTCAGGATACCGCCGGTATTGCCGTCGCCCGGGAACCAGTTTTGCACCGTGGAGTATTTCACCTCGGCATCTTTGTGGATGATGACCTCCACCACCGCCGCGTGCAGCTGGTAGCTGTCGCGGACCGGGGCGGAGCACCCTTCGATATAGCTGACGTAACTGCCTTCATCCGCGACCAGAATCGTGCGTTCGAACTGGCCGGTTTTTTCGGCGTTGATGCGGAAATAGGTGGACAGCTCCATCGGGCAGCGCACGCCTTTCGGCACATAGATAAAGGTGCCGTCAGAGGCTACCGCCGCGTTGAGCGCCGCAAAGAAGTTGTCGTTAGAAGGCACCACGGTCCCAATGTATTTTTTCACCAGTTCCGGATGATCGTGAATCGCTTCGCCGAAGGAGCAGAAAATGATCCCCTGCTCTGCCAGCTTCTCGCGGTAGGTGGTCGCCACCGAGACGGAGTCGAAAATAGCGTCCACCGCCACCTCTTTCCCCTCACGCACGGGCACGCCAAGCTGGTTAAAGGCTTCTTCCACCTCTTTGCTGAGGAAACTGTTCTCCGCACCGGTTTGCTGCACCGCGCCGGGCTGCGAGGCGCAGGTATCGTCACAGCTGCCGCAGGAGGGCGCAGAATAGTAGCTGTAGTCCTGATAGTTCAGCTTGTCGTAGTGCGCTTTCAGCCAGTGCGGTTCTTCCATCTCCAGCCAGGCGCGGAAGGCGCTCAGGCGGAACTCCAGCATCCACTCGGGCTCGTTGCGTTTCGCCGAGATCGCCCGCACGACATCTTCGTTGATGCCTTTCGCCAGCTCATCGGTCTGCAGCTGGGTGAAGAACCCCTCTTTATAGTTGAGGTGCCCACCGCCCCAGGTATTTACATCACTCGTTGCTTCAGTATTACGAGACATAGTACCGCCTATACCCCAAAGCTTTCGCCGCAGCCGCATTCGTTCTGGGCCTTCGGGTTATGAAATTTGAATAACTGGTTTAAGCCTTCGCGGACGTAGTCCACTTCGGTGCCGTCAATAAACGGCATGGCCTGCAGCGCGACGTACAGCTTCGCGCCGTCAGTCTCGAACACCAGGTCATCTTTCTCGGGTTCGGTGACGGTATCGAGCACGTAGCCGAAACCCGCGCAGCCGGTCTGTTTGACGCCTAAACGCACGCCAAGGATCTCGGGCTTTTTCGCCACCAGATCGTGAATATGTGCCGCCGCCGCTGGCGTGAGCGTTAAGCCGCGCCAGGCAAAATCGGCAGGATTAAAGGTTTCTGAATGCAGTTCCATAGGTCCACCTCATCTGATAAGCCATCAGGGCATAACACCATGTTAGTGATAACGATTATCACTTCAACCCTCTGTCAGCAGGGGCATTCGGCTAAACCGCCCTTTTTGCCTACTTTTATTAAGCATAGACCCTGTGAGAGGATGCAGTCAGGATGGATGTATTTGTTCAATACATTGATTAATAATGCATTTCAACGCGGCATTTATGACGGGGAAGAGAAAAGTAAAATATGCATCGGAAATGCCTATTTTTGAGATAGCTTTTGTTCAGAAAAGGACAAAAACAAAAAAAGGCCCTCAAGGCCTCTGTTAATCAGTGATGAAATGAGACAGCAAACCCCTGTTCACGCCAGTGATCGAGCTGTTCCTGCTGGCGAGGCGTTGGGGATTTCCCCGTCCAGACGAAGATTTTTTGCCCAGGGAACAGTTCAGGACGCGGCGAATCAATAGGTTCCGCCAGGACGTCAATGTGCCAGCCCTTCTGCGATAAGCGCGCGGCTTCCAGCCACAGGTGGGTGCGGTCATCGCATTCCCAGCCAATCAGGAGTGCGTCTTTACCGGCTTTTTTGCGGGACTCCGCCAGGCTTGCAATCGCGAATTCGATCAGGACGCCGTCAAACAGGCTCGCCATGTGGCGCACGGTGTTTTGATCCTGATTCATGCGCTGACGAACGGGAGAAATAATATTGTCAATCAGTGCATCTATCGCGTGATCGCGGCGGAATTCGCCCATTTTGGCGCGCAGCTTTGCCGGGCTGGCGTAACGCAGAACGGTCATCATCTCTTCCTGGAACGAGACCCAGTTGCCCTGAGTCAATACTTCTTTGTTTTCCAGCAAGGCTTTGACTTTTCCGACCGAGACGCCGCTTTTCATCAGGCGCTTGATCTCTTCTATGCGGAGGATATCTTCATCGTCAAACTGACGATGACCCCCTTCGCTGCGCTGCGGCTTCAACAATCCATAACGGCGCTGCCAGGCACGCAGCGTAACGGGGTTGATACCGCATCGTTCGGCCACTTCGCCGATACTGTAATAGGCCATTAACTCCCTCACGCTCAGAACTTCCATACCTAACTGCACCAACCTTATCAGATTGTACACACCATTTGTATAACTAAGACCGCATTTTGCTCAGGTGAATGGGCTACTCCTCCCTTCACCTGTTAATACATTGTTGTATAAAAATTACCATTCGTACAGTTAACTCTGCCGTAAGGTGTACAGCTTTATCAGAAATCGAACTTTTTCTCCGGCCACGCAATCGCGGGAATACCGCCGTGTCGCGGGCTGGCAAAAAGATGTCCCTGGAACTGGGAAATCCCGGCGGATTCCAGCCACATCCACTCTTCAGCCTTCTCTACTCCTACCGCGCAGAACTGGATCTCAAGCGAGGAGCAGCATTTAATAATCGCCTGAATAATGGCCTGTCGGGGGCCACTTTTATGCACGTTCGCGACCAGATCGCGATTAATCTTAATTCTGTCCGGCTGGAACTGCGCCAGCAGCTGCAGCCCGGCAAAACCGGCGCCAAAGTGATCGATCGTCACGCTGATACCCGCGCTTTTTAACTGCCTGACAGAATCCGTGAATTCATCAAAACGGGAAATGGCTTCGCTCTCGGTGAACTCCACCACAATTTGCTCGGGTACAAACCCATTGGCTTCAATCGCGGTGAGCAGGAAATCCACGGCGTTGGGAATGTTGACCAGCGTCATGGGCCGCAGGTTGAGGGATAACGTCTGATCCTGTAGCCCCAGCGCGCTGGCCATGGAGAGCGCCACCTGCTTGCTGTGTAAATCAGAGGCGTACACCTCGTCACGCGGCAGATTAGCAAAGTAATCTCCCGGTGCGCCGCCGTCAGGCGTGCGGAGAAGCGCCTCCCAGGAGACGACCTGCTGCATAAACGGATCGACTATCGGCTGGAACGCAAAGCTGCAATCCGCCCCTTTCGCGACCACTTCGGGCTGCGCGGACAGGCGCGTTTCTTCGCGAACGAACTCCCAGGAATCCGCAGGCGGCAGTTCAAAATAGTTCGCTTTTTCCGTGGCCTCGACAAAGGTGCGGAAAAACTGCAGCGGGCGGTCATTATACGTCAGCTGATAGCGTGTCGTCCCCCTGTTGAGCACCTGCTGCAGCACTTCTTCCCTGTCGAAGTGGCGCAAATCAAAAAGCTCCATGCCCACGTTACCAAAACGCCGGACAGGTCCGTGATCGCGCATCAGCTCCACCACGTTATGGTGGCGCGGGTCGTTGCAGATCTGCTCATAGATAGCAGAGACGTGTTCCACTGGCCCTTCAAGCAGCTGAAAAAAATGTGTGCCGTTAAACAGCAGGATCCCCGTGACATTGGATTGCCGGTTTTTACTATTTGCTGCAGCGACCATGGCTTCCAGCGCTTTCACTGGAACGTCCTCGCAGATATGGCTGCGGTAAATGATGGTTGTGAGCATGCGATTCCTGGGGTTAGGGTTTTGGCCACAAAACGGTGGATAAGTATCATTTATAGCACATTCATTGCCTGACAAATAATTTACATCTCAATCATTTACGGCAGTTAATGAAACATTTTTCTGCGCTGTACAACTTACCAGTGTCAGACCTTTTTGTACAATATATCCTGTAACATTACCGGTTCACACCAACTAATTAACCATCTGAAAATAAAGCAATTTATAAAATATATCATAAAAATATTAAAAATCTGTACATTTTAAGTGTACAGATTTAAGAATTGTGTATACCTTAATTGTAACGTTAGTGATTACAAAATTTTACAGGAGCGAAACATGCAGCAGAAAGGTTACGCCACAGATTCCGCAGCAGCGATCGCACAGTACTTCGAAAAGGCGGCGCTTCCTACCCAGCAGGAGACGCTGGGCCAGGTGGTTGTCGAAATCCTCAGCGACGGGCGAAACCTGAATCGCAAATCGCTCTGTACCAAACTGCTCAGCCGCCTCGAAAGGGCCGATGGTCCGGAAGAGGAAGAGCACTACCACATGCTGCTTGGTCTGCTCTTCGAACGGTAACGTGATGAATAGCAGTGACGCAGACCGACTGATCGACACGCTTATCGGTGAAGCCGTTCTCTCTCTTCTGAAAGAGCGGGGGCCAGTGACAACCGAAGGATTGCTGCAGCGTCTGCGGGTTATGAAAGAACATGAAAAGGATCCCCGGCGGCGGGAGACACTAGCGGTGGTGATTGCCGAGATCGGCTCAAACAGCATCGCCTTTAAACGTCGCAGAACCGCGCAAGGACGAACGAACAGAGAGGGACCTCTCAACGATAACAGAGACAATGTAGTGCCGTTATTTGGAAGTGGAAAACCGTCCGACCCCAAAAAAATACATTGACTGCAATTTAACAGCTACGGTGAGAACAAATGAGACAAAATATTCAGCTTCAACCCGAATACCACTCTGCTTTTTTAGACAGTGCGCTGGCGGAATATTTCCGTCATGCAGGCGATCGTTTTGCTGAAGAGTCCGCTATTTTTTCTACTGCAGTACGCTGTGTTCTGGCCTCCGAAGGCCATCTGTCCAACAAAGCGATAATCCTCTGGCTCATTCAGACGCTGGAAGCGACCCACGATGTTGTCCAGGCGGATGTAATTCGCAAGACGCTGGAAATTGTCGTGGGCTACACCATGGACGACCTGTAATTTCACGGCCACTCATCCTGCTTTCGTGTCATCGTCAAAACTGACGAATGTTCTGACGATGACACGCGTCTTCCCCGCTTAACACCCTGTTAAATCAGCAAAGCCAACCTGGCACGGTTCCTGCTTACCTCTGCTTACGGGACTGGGTTTTCCAGTCAACTTTGCTTCATTTCTTAACAGGTCTGTTATTGATGAAAAAGATCGCCAGCGTCTGCCCCTACTGCGGTGCAGGCTGTAAACTAAACCTTGTCGTTGAAAATAACCGTATCATCCGTGCCGAAGCCGCAGAAGGCGTCACAAACCAGGGCACCCTGTGTCTGAAAGGCTTTTACGGCTGGGACTTCCTCAACGATACCCGTCTGCTCACCCCGCGCCTGACCCAGCCGATGATCCGCTACCATAAAGGCGAGGCATTCACTCCCGTTACCTGGGAAGAGGCTATCCGCTACACCGCGCACAAACTCAGCAGCATTAAAGCGCAGCACGGGCCGCGGTCGATCATGACCACCGGTTCCTCTCGCGGAACCGGCAATGAAACAAACTATGTGATGCAAAAATTTGCCCGCGCGGTGCTGAACACCAACAACGTGGACTGCTGCGCGCGCGTCTGTCACGGCCCTTCCGTGGCCGGTTTACAGGAAACGCTCGGCAACGGGGCGATGAGCAACTCAATCAACGATATTGAAAACTCAAAATGCCTGCTGGTGTTTGGCTATAACTGCGCGGACTCCCACCCTATCGTCGCCCGACGCGTGCTGAAAGCGCGGGAAAACGGCGCAAAAATTATCGTCTGCGATCCGCGGCGCATTGAAACGGCGCGCATCGCCGACCAGCATCTGCAGCTGAAAAACGGCAGCAACATGGCGCTGGTAAACGCCTTTGGCTACGTGCTGCTGGAAGAGGAGCTCTACGACAAAAGCTACGTGGCGCGCTTTACCGAGGGGCTTGAGGCCTATCGCCAGACGGTGAAAGACTATGCGCCGGAGAAGGTTGAGCATCTTACCGGCATTCCCGCCCGCGACGTTCGCCAGGCGATGCGCACCTTCGCGGCGGCCCCTTCCGCCACCGTGATGTGGGGGATGGGCGTGACCCAGTTTGGTCAGGCCGTGGATGTGGTCAAAGGGCTTTCCAGCCTGGCGCTGCTGACCGGCAACCTCGGGCGCCCTGCCGTCGGCGTCGGTCCCGTGCGCGGGCAAAACAACGTTCAGGGCGCCTGCGATATGGGCGTTCTGCCAAATATGTTCCCCGGCTATCAGGATGTGACCGATCCGGCGGTCAGGCAGAAGTTTGCCGATGCCTGGGGAATTGACGCCAATAAAATGGACGATCGGGTCGGGACGCGCATTACCGAGGTGCCCCATCTGGCGCTGGAAGGCAAGGTCAAGGCCTACTACATCATGGGGGAAGATCCGCTTCAGACCGAAGCCGATCTCGGTCTCGTTCGCAGCGGTTTTGAGGCGCTCGACTTTGTGGTGGTTCAGGACATCTTTATGACCAAAACGGCAGAAGTGGCGGACGTTCTGCTTCCTGCCACCTCCTGGGGTGAACACGGCGGCGTCTTTACCTGTGCCGATCGCGGATTCCAGCGTTTTGGCAAAGCCATTGAGGCCAGCGGCAACGTGAAGCGCGACTGGGAGATTATCAGCCTGCTCGCCACCGAGATGGGCTACCCGATGCATTATGACTCCAACCAGCAGATCTGGGACGAGATGCGCGAGCTGTGCCCTCTCTTCTACGGCGTGACGTATGAAAAAATGGGCGAGATGGGCCACGTGCAGTGGCCGTGCCCGACGCTGGATCATCCGGGAACGCCGTACCTGTACAAAGACAATCAGTTCGACACCCCAACCGGTAAAGGCCAGCTCTTTGCCGCACCGTGGCGCGCACCGGCGGAAACTCCGGACGCAGATTTCCCGCTGGTGCTGTGTACGGTGCGTGAAGTGGGGCACTACTCCTGCCGCTCGATGACCGGGAACTGCGCCGCGCTGCAAAGCCTGGCCGATGAGCCGGGCCGGGTGCAAATGAACCCAGCCGATGCGGAAAGGCTGGGCATCGCGGAGGGCCAGCTGGTCTGGGTGCGTTCGCGTCGCGGCAAAGTGATCACCCGCGCCAGCATTAGCGAGCGTATCAACGCCGGGGCGGTCTACATGACCTATCAGTGGTGGATTGGCGCCTGCAACGAGCTGACCCAGGATAATCTCGATCCCATCTCAAAAACGCCGGAAACGAAGTATTGCGCGGTGCAGCTGGAGGCGATTGAGGACCAGCGCTGGGCGGAGGATTTTGCGGCGTCGGCGTATCAGTCCATGAAGTCGCGGCTGATCAACGCCGTCAATGTCTGAGGAAAATATCGGGTGGCGTCACCGCCGCCCGATACTGAATTGCAGACACAAAAAAGGCCGCACTCGCGGCCCTTTTATTCTCATGTACTCAATGGACGTGAACGCCCAACCGCCAGGCAAAGTAGATCTCTTCTTTCAGTTCATTCGAAGAGAGCGCCAGCAAATCTGTAAATTCCAGCTCAAGCTGTTTCAGCTTTTTCAGGTACTGCGCCGGAGACAGGTTGCTCTTATCGCGACGTAAATATTCAATTGCCAGCTGTGTTGGGGTTATTTCAGTATCCATGATGTCCTCGCTTATGTACAAAACCTGACCAGTATATCACAACGGACTGGCTAGTTTTTGACCAAAGGCAAAACATCTGAAAACTTTACACAACCGCCGTGGTCAGCCGCGACGAGCAGCACAGGCGATCCTGCTCATCGAGAATATCTATCTGCCACACCTGATGGCGGCTTCCGGCGTGCAGCGCGCGGCAAACACCGCGCACGCGCCCGCTGCGCACCGAGCGAATGTGGTTAGCATTCACCTCAAGTCCAACAACCTTCTGCTCCCCGTCGGTACAGAGATACCCCGCCACCGAGCCCAGCGTTTCGGCCAGCACGACGGAGGCCCCGCCGTGCAATAAACCAAACGGCTGGTGGGTGCGACTATCGACGGGCATGGTGGCCTCAATTTCATCGTCGCCAATGCGGATGAACTGGATATCCAGCAGCCCCACCATATTCCCCTCGCCCATGGCGTTCAGCGCCTGCAGCGTCACGGCACGTTTCCAGATCATCCAATTATCTCCAGTAAAGCCTGCAATGGGTGACGCACACCGTTACCTTCTACCCGTTTTACCTGGCTGCGGCAGGAGTAGCCCGTCGCCAGACAGCGGTTTCGCGGCAAACGCTGCATCGCCTGATGCCAGGACAGCTCATAGATGCCGAGCGAGTTGGCGTGGTTTTTCACTTCGTGTCCGTAGGTTCCGGCCATCCCGCAGCAGCCTACGTTGACGCTCTCCAGCTTCGCACCGAAGCGGGCAAAAACGGACGCCCACTGCGCGGGGGCACCCGGCAGCGCGGTCACTTCCGTGCAGTGGCCGAACAGATACCACGGTTCACCGCTGACGTCCTGAACGGCTTTATCTGCCAGCGCCACCGGAAGCCACTCGTGCACCAGCATGACGTTGAAATCACCGCGCTTATCGCCCAGCGTCTGCTTGTATTCATCGCGATAGCAAAGCACCAGCGCCGGATCGACGCCGACCATCGGTATCCCGAGTTGCGCCACGCGGTTTAAGAAGTCAGACGTTTTCTGCGCGGTCTTCGCAAATCGGTTCAGGAAACCCTTAATGTGCTGCGCCTTGCCGTTGGGAGAGAACGGCAGCACAACCGGCTGGTAGCCCACCTTCTCCGCCAGACGGACGAAATCGGCCACGACCTGCGCATCGTAGTAGCTGGTGAACGGATCCTGCACCACCAGCACCATATTGCCTTTTTGCTCCGGAGTGAGCGCCTCCAGCTGTTCCAGGGTCATGTTCGCCGAACGGTGACCGACGAGCTGGCGCTGCAGAGACGGGACCGACAGCAGCGGCAGATCGACCATGCCGATGTGTTTTTCGGAGAGCTTGCGCACCAGCGGCTGGTTGATAAAGAAGTTGAAGGTCTTTGGCGCACGCGCCATCAGCGGCGCGTAGCTTTCCACCGTCGCCACCAGATGGTCGCGCACCGGGCGGAGGTATCGGGTGTGGTAAAGCTGCAGGAAACGCGAGCGGAACTCCGGCACGTCGATTTTAATCGGGCACTGGGTGGAGCAGGCTTTACAGGCCAGACAGCCGGACATCGCCTCTTTCACCTCGTGGGAGAAATCATACTCGCCCTTGTTGGCATGCCAGCTGTTGCGGGTGCGCTCAATCAGCGAGCGCAGGCTGGCCCGTTTTTCCGGCAGCTCCTGCTCCAGCTTGAGCGGATCCACCCCGCGGTCGGCCAGCAGACGCAGCCACTCGCGCACCAGCGTCGCCCGCCCTTTCGGCGAGTGAATACGGTTGCTGGTGATTTTCATCGACGGGCACATCGGGCTTTTCACATCAAAGTTAAAGCACAGGCCGTTGCCGTTGCACTCAATCGCGCCGCGCCAGGACGAGCGCACCGCAATCGGGATCTGCCTGTCGTACGTGCCGCGCTTGACGGCATCCACCTGCAGCATCGGGGCATCAACACCCTCAGGCGGGCAGATTTTACCCGGGTTGAGGCGGTTATGCGGGTCGAAAGCCGCTTTCACCTTACGCAATTCCGCGTAGAGCTGTTCGCCGAAGAATGCCGGGCTGTACTCCGCGCGGAACCCTTTCCCGTGCTCCCCCCACAGCAGACCGCCGTATTTGGCGGTTAAGGCCACCACGTCGTCGGAGATCTGCTTCATCAGGATCTCCTGCTGCGGGTCGCACATGTCCAGCGCCGGACGCACGTGCAGTACCCCGGCGTCGACGTGGCCGAACATGCCATAGCTCAGGCCGTGGCTGTCCAGCAGGGCGCGAAACTCAACGATATAATCCGCCAGATGCTCGGGCGGCACGCAGGTATCTTCGGCAAAGGGAATAGGCTTCGCCGCCCCTTTCGCATTGCCGAGCAGGCCCACGGCCTTTTTACGCATCGCATAGATACGCTCAATCCCGGCCAGATCGTTACAGAGCTGCCAGCCGATCACGCCGCCTTCGCCCTGCGCAATCAGCTCGTCCAGCCGCTGGCAAAGCGTGGTGACCTGACGCTCAATCAGCTCCGCATCATCGCCGGCAAATTCCACGATATTAAGACCGAGCATCTCTTTGTCCGGCACGTCGGTAATGAGGTCGCTTACGGAGTGCCAGACAATATCTTCCCGGGCAAGATTGAGCACCTTAGAGTCGACGGTCTCCACCGACAGCGCCTGCGCTTGCACCATAAACGGCGCATTGCGCAGCGCGGAGTCGAAGGAGTCATATTTGACGTTCACCAGACGGCGCACTTTCGGCAACCGGGTGATATCCAGCCGCGCTTCGGTAATAAACGCCAGCGTCCCTTCGGAGCCGGTCAGCACGCGGGTTAAATCAAACTGGGTCAGGTCTTCGTTGAAGACGTGTCGCAGATCGTACCCGGTCAGGAAGCGGTTCAGCTTGGGGAATTTATCGAGAATAAGCTGGCGGTTGTCGCGGCAGCGTTCCAGCACGGTACGATAGATGCGCCCGCTAGCGGTGTTGTCTTTGCCCAGCGTTTCCGCCAGTTCAACCGGCATCGGCTGGGTATCGAGAATATCGCCGCCCAGCAGCACCGCACGCACGCCCAGCACGTGATCGGAGGTTTTGCCGTAGACCAGCGAGCCCTGCCCGGAGGCATCCGTGTTAATCATCCCGCCAAGGGTCGCGCGGTTGCTGGTGGAAAGCTCAGGGGCAAAAAAGTAGCCGTACGGCTTGAGATACTGATTAAGCTGATCTTTGATGACGCCCGCTTCGACCCGCACCCACCCCTCTTCCGGGTTGATCTCAATGATGCGGTTCATATAGCGCGACATATCAACAATGATGCCCTGGTTCAGCGCCTGACCGTTGGTTCCGGTGCCGCCGCCGCGCGGCGTGAAGACCAGCGAGGCAAACCGCTCCTGCGTGGCCAGCCGGGCGATAAGCGCGACGTCGGCCGTTGAACGGGGGAAAACCACGGCATCGGGAAGAAGCTGGTAGATACTGTTATCGGTCGCCATCGTCAGCCTGTCGGCATAGTTCGTGGCGGTATCACCTGTAAAACCCTGTTGCTCCAGTGCCTGCAAAAAATTAAGCACCAGCTGAACGACGCCAGGTGCCTGAGAAATCTGTGGGATCATGACTGTCGACCCTAATTAGAGTTGTATGAAATCGTTTGCGTGTATCTTAAAAGTTTTATCACATTTTTTTCTTATAATCTCTGCTGAATTACAGGCAGAATTCGCCTGTTAAAAACCGCTGAGATCATTAATGATTAAAGAGACGCGGTTTTCCGTTCCCGCCAGTCGTACTGGCGTTCTTTTAAGGAAAGTTTCATTTATGGTCAATCTTCGCCAGCCCAGGGATGTTGCGCAAATTTTGCTGTCGGTGCTGTTTCTGGCCCTCATGATTATTGCGTGTCTGTGGATTGTTCAACCCTTTATTCTCGGCTTTGCGTGGGCTGCGACCGTTGTCGTGGCCACGTGGCCTTTGCTGCTGCGCTTGCAGAAGCTGCTGTTCGGCCGTCGTGGGCTCGCCGTGCTGGTCATGACGCTCCTGCTGTTCCTGCTGTTTATCATTCCGATTGCCCTGCTGGTAAATAGCCTGGTGGATTCCAGTGGCCCGGTTATTCGCGCCATTAGCAGCGGCGACCTGACGCTGCCGGATCTCGCCTGGCTGAACAGCATTCCGCTGGTGGGCGCCAAACTCTACAGCGGCTGGCATAGCCTGCTGGAGATGGGCGGCAGCGCGCTGATGGCAAAAGTCCGCCCGTACATTGGCACCACCACCACCTGGTTTGTCGGTCAGGCGGCGCATATCGGCCGCTTTATGATGCACTGTACCCTGATGCTGCTCTTCAGCGCCCTGCTCTACTGGCGCGGCGAGCAGGTGGCTTTAGGCGTTCGTCACTTTGCCACCCGCCTGGCGGGAAAACGCGGTGACGCGGCGGTACTGCTGGCCGCGCAGGCCGTGCGCGCGGTTGCGCTGGGCGTGGTGGTCACCGCGCTGGTGCAGGCGGTGATGGGCGGGATCGGTCTGGCGATTTCCGGCGTACCGTACGCCACCGTGTTCACCGTGGTCATGCTGATGACCTGTCTTGCACAGCTGGGACCTCTGCTGGTGCTGGTTCCCAGCATTATCTGGCTCTACTGGACGGGCGATACCACGTGGGGAACGGTGCTGCTGGTCTGGAGCTGCGTGGTCGGCACCATGGATAACGTGATTCGTCCGATCCTCATTCGCATGGGTGCAGACCTGCCGCTGATCCTGATCCTCTCCGGGGTCATTGGCGGATTGATTGCCTTTGGCATGATTGGCCTGTTTATCGGCCCGGTGCTGCTCGCCGTCACCTGGCGTCTGTTCTCTGCCTGGGTGCATGAAATTCCGCCGCCGGGAACTGACCCGGACGTGATTTTGAGCGAACTGGAAGAGCTGGAAGAGAAGAACACGCATTAAGGTATGCTGCCGGGTGGCGTTAACGCTCACCCGGCCTACACTCTCTCGCATGATACTTAAACACTGCTAAAGTATTTATTCGTTGCTCACTGGTCAGACCCGCCTTTTCAGCAGTAAGTCTGCTAATAACCTCAAGAATTCTTTACGTCTCTTTAACTATTGAGACGAATCCGATCGACGCTAAATAACACAATGCCTACTATTAGCACACGGTTATAAATCAACACCTTGATTTATAAGCATGGAAATCCCCTGAGTGAAACAACGAATTGCTGTGTGTAGTCTTTGCCCATCTCCCACGATGGGCTTTTTTTTATCCTGACTACGCGCGCCTGACCTCACAGGTACTGAGCATCCGCCACTCAGCCGGCAGCACCCGCGTTTCCCCTGTCGCATTGACCGTTACCGTCTCGCGGATATCCGCCGACGATGCGCCAACCTGCAGCTCAAACTCGCCCGGCTCAACGATGCGTTTTCCGTCGCGACGGGTGAAGTTGAACATCTCAACCGGCAGCGTGAAGGTGAGCGTGGCGGTTTCTCCCGGCGAGAGCGTGACGCGCTGGAAGGCCTTCAGCTCCTGAAGCGGCCGCACCTGCGTGGCGACCTTATCTCTGACGTAAACCTGCACCACCTCGCTGCCGCTGCGCTCTCCGGTATTGGTGATATCCACGCTCAGCGTCACCTCGCCGTCGACCGGCACGCTGCTTTCGACGACGCGGACAGCGCCCCAGCTAAACGTCGTCCAGCCGAGGCCGAAGCCAAACGGGTAACGCGATCCGAAATGGAACGCAAACGGCGTGCCGCCGCTTTTGAGCTTGTGATTGTAGTAATAAGGCATCGCCCCGGCGCTTTTCGGCACGCTCACCACCAGGCGACCCTGCGGCTCCGCACGCCCGGTTAACACGTCCGCAATCGCCCAGCCCCCTTCCTGCCCCGGCGCCCAGGCCATCATCAGCGCCGCGACCTTATCTTCCAGACCCTGCAGGTTGTATGGACGCCCCCCGGTCATCACCACAATCACCGGTTTACCGGTGGCGACCAGCGCTTCCAGCAGCTGTTGCTGCACGCCCGGCAGGTTCAGGGAATCGGTATCGGAACCTTCCCCCACGGTACCGCTCTGGAACAGCCCGGCGAGATCGCCCACGCAGGCCACCACCACGTCACTCTCCTGCGCGGCGTTCACGGCCTCGGGGATCGGGGCGGTACTTTGCGATACGGGCGACTGCTGCATCGGTTTGCCGCCGCTGTCGCCAGGGAAGACCGGCGCGCCCGCCATCCGTTTTTCGATGATGTGGCACCCTTTGGCATAGCGGACGTTCGATGCACCGAGATACTGCTCCAGCGCCGCGCGCGGGGTCGTGACCTGCGAGGTCTCTTCCACCATATCGCTGATGATCAAATGCACCGGGAAGCTGTAGCCGCTGAGTAACGCCAGCGGATCGTCTGCCGTCGGCCCCACTACCGCCACGCGGGGTTTGCCGCCGAGCGGTAAAATACCGTTGTTTTCCAGCAGCGTGATCGATTTCGTCGCCACCTCCCGCGCGGCCTGGCGGGTCATATCGTTTTGCAGATCGATACCGTTTTCATCCGCGTACGGCTTTTCAAACAGGCCAAGGCGGAATTTTTCCGTCAGCGTACGCGCCACGATCTCGTCGACCTTCGCCATAGAGATCAGCCCGCGCTCTACCGCTTCCGCCAGATGCCGCGCGCAGTCGTCTTTCGGCAGCTCAACGTCCAGCCCGGCGTTGAACGCCAGCGCAGCAGATTCGGCCGCGTCGTGGGAAATCCCGTGGTGCTGGTGCAGCAGGCTGACGCCGCCGTAGTCCGCGACAATAATCCCGTCGAACCCCCACTGCTCTCGCAGGACGGTGGTCAACAGGAAGCTGTCGCTGTGCCCCGGCTGGTTATCAATATCGTGGTACGCGGGCATCACCGAACCGGCGTTTGCCAGCTTGACCGCCATTTCGAACGGCAGCAGGAAGGTGTCGTTCAGCTCGCTGAACCCCAGGTGGACCGGCGCATGGTTGCGCGCTCCTTCGCTGAACGAATGCCCCACGTAATGCTTGAGCGTCGCCAGCAGATCGCGCTTATCGCCCTGTAAGCCCTTCACGTAGGCGGTCGCCATTACGCCCACCAGCCAGGGATCCTCCCCGAAGGTCTCTTCCGTTCGCCCCCAGCGCACGTCGCGGGATACGTCCAGCACCGGTGCCAGCCCCTGCTGGCAGCCGACGGAGCGCGCCTCTTTGCCAATCTGCTCTGCCGCCCGCTGCACCAGCTCCGGATCCCAGGTCGAACCGTAGTTCAATGACGACGGGAAAAGGGTGGCGTCTTTGCACAGCAGCCCCACCAGACACTCCTCGTGGAACAGCGCCGGAATGCCAAGACGCGTCTCTTCCATCATCATGCGCTGCAGGCGGTTCGCCGCGCGCACGCCGGTCTTCGCGTCAACGATGTGGGTGCCCAGCGGCCGCGTGATCTGCCCGACGCCCAGCTTCAGCCGTTCGCTGAGCGCAGCCTGCTCGCTCACGCCGGCGAATTCGTCACTCAGATCGCTGCGCTCGCGGTGGTTACCGTTTTCATCGAGGATCAGCCAGTACGCGTGCATCTGGGCGAACTTCTCTTCCGGGGTCATGCGCGCCAGTAAATCGGCGACGCGCTCGTGCACGGGACGTCCCGCGTCCTTATAGATAGTCGTCATATTTTACTCCTGTAGTGCGGAAGGGGTTGCCGGGCGAAGCTGCCCCGCTTCGGGTCTGACTTCACGCTTGCTGGCCAGCTCCCGGGCGATGGAATCCACCAGCCGGCTGTTGAGTTTGTAGATAGCAAGCAGCGCGACCATGCAGAGGAACAGCGCGCAAGGGATAAGGGTGAACAGCGCGTTAATGGTCGAGAGAACGCCTGGCGCCTGGGTTGCCTGGCCCGGGGCGTAATCCACCATGCCAAGCACCCAACCGACGACCGCCCCACCCAGCGCCAGGCCAAACTTGATGGCAAACAGCGCGGTGGAGAAGACCAGCCCGTCCAGACGACGGCCGCTGCGGTGCTCTTCGTAGTCGACCACATCGGAGAACATGGTCCATTGCAGCGGCGTGGTGAGGTTTTGAATAAAGCTAAAGACGATGTTAAGGCCAAAGATTAGCCACACCTGTGAAGGAGGCAGGAAGAAAATCAGCGCGCCGAAGATAACGAAGGAGATAATCGTCCACTGGTAGGCGCGCACGCGGTCAAATTTCCCCAGCAGCCGTTCAGATAATAATGCGCCGCTTAAGGAGGCCACCATGCCGGAAACAATAAAGGCAAAAACCAGATCCGGACGCAGCAGCACATAGTTCACGTAATACATGGTGGCGGAACCGCGCGTCACCACCGCCGTTAACAGCAAAATATTAAACAGAAAAACAATCCGCCACTGGCTGTTCCCGGCCAGCAGTTTTAAATCGGTGAGCATGGAGCCGGAGGTATCATTGCGCGGAGAATAACGCTCGCGGGTCATCAGGAAACAGCAGAAGAACAGCACAATTCCCAGCAGACCCATCAGGCTCATGGCATAGAAATAGCCTTTCTGCACGTTGCCCTGGCCTAACAGTGAGACCAGCGGCAGGGCAATAACCGTCACGATCAGCCCGCCGATAAACGACAGGCCAAAGCGCCACGACTGCAGAGAATGACGCTCGCGCGGGTCCAGCGTCAGCGCGCCGGGCATGGCGCAGTAAGGCACGTTAATCGCGGAGTAAATCAGGCTTAAAATCGCGTAGGTCACGCAGGCGTAAACGATTTTCGCCGTCGGCCCAACGTCCGGCACATAGAAGGTAATGAGGCAGCTCACGCCAAACGGGATAGCAAACCACAGCAGCCAGGGACGGAAACGTCCGTGACGCGTCCGGGTGCGGTCAACCAGTGCGCCAATGCACGGGTCGACAAACGCATCGACCACGCGCACCACTAAAAACATGGTGCCCATAATCGCGGCGGGCAGCCCAAATACGTCTGTATAAAAATAAGCGAGAAATAAGGTAGCCGTTTGCCAGACCAGCGCGCTGGCCATATCGCCTAAGCCATAACCTATTTTATCTTTGGTACGCAATACAGAGGAGAGTGTCATTGTTATTTGCCTTTTTATCAGGTTAAAACGTATTTCAACCAGTTGCGCATCTTCTTAAGGGAAATGCGCAGTAAGGCTCAAGTATTAGCAACGGTTTGCGCGCTAACAATTGTCTAAATTGACAGACAAATTATGATATTTGGTTTTTTACTTTATTTGTGATGGGGAGCAAATAAGAAATGAAATAAAAAAGGCGAGGAATAATATCCTCGCCTTTTCGGGTCAGCGTTGCGTTACTTGTTCAGTTCCGCCAGGCTCAGCCAGGTTTGCACCACGGTGTCCGGGTTAAGGGACAGGCTATCGATCCCCTCTTCCATCAGCCATGCGGCAAAGTCTTCATGGTCAGATGGGCCCTGACCGCAGATCCCGACGTATTTACCCTGCTTCTTCGCCGCGCGGATGGACATGGAGAGCAGCGCTTTCACCGCCTCGTTGCGCTCGTCGAACAGCTCGGAGACCACGCCGGAGTCGCGGTCCAGACCCAGCGTCAGCTGCGTCATGTCGTTCGAGCCGATAGAGAAGCCGTCGAAGTGCTCGAGGAACTGCTCGGCCAGCAGGGCGTTGGACGGGATTTCGCACATCATGATGATCTTCAGCCCGTTCTCGCCGCGCTTCAGACCCTGACGCGCCAGCTCGTCCACCACCGCTTTCGCCTGATCCACGGTACGCACGAACGGGATCATGATTTCGACGTTGGTCAGCCCCATGTCGTTGCGCACGCGTTTCACCGCCTCACACTCCAGCGCGAAGCAGTCGCGGAAGCTGTCGGACACGTAGCGTCCGGCCCCGCGGAAGCCCAGCATCGGGTTCTCTTCTTCCGGCTCGTAGCGCTCGCCGCCTACCAGGTTGGCGTATTCGTTAGACTTAAAGTCAGACAGACGCACGATCACGCGTTTCGGATAGAAGGCGGCGCCCAGCGTCGCGATCCCTTCGGTCAGACGGCCGACGTAGAACTCTTTTGGTGAGTCGTAGCCTTTCATCATCTCGCGGATTTCGTTCTGCAGCTTCGGATCCTGGTCGTCAAACTCCAGCAGCGCGCGCGGGTGAACGCCGATCATACGGTTGATGATAAATTCCAGACGCGCCAGGCCAACGCCTTCGTTCGGCAGGCAGGCGAAGTCAAACGCGCGGTCCGGGTTGCCGACGTTCATCATGATCTTCAGCGGCAGGTCCGGCATGGTATCCACGCTGGAGCTCTTCACGCTGAAGTCGAGGATATCGGCGTAGACGTAGCCGGTATCGCCTTCGGCACAGGAGACGGTCACGTTCTGCCCGTCCTTCATGCGTTCGGTGGCGTCACCGCAGCCGACAACCGCGGGAATGCCCAGCTCGCGGGCAATGATCGCCGCGTGGCAGGTACGACCGCCGCGGTTGGTGACGATAGCCGCCGCTTTCTTCATGATCGGTTCCCAGTCCGGGTCGGTCATGTCGGTCACCAGCACGTCGCCTGGCTCAATACGGTTCATCTCGCTGATGTCGTGGATCACTTTGACCGGACCGGCACCGATGCGGTGACCGATGGCGCGGCCTTCCGCCACGATTTTACCCTGCGCGTGCAGCGTATAACGCTCCATCACCTGACCGCGCGAGCGGACGGTTTCCGGACGCGCCTGCACGATAAACAGCTTGCCGGTATTACCGTCTTTTGCCCATTCGATGTCCATCGGACGGCCGTAGTGTTTTTCGATCTGCACCGCCTGCTTCGCCAGTTCCTGCACTTCGGCGTCGGTCAGGGAGAAGCGGTCGCGCTGCTCCTGCGGTACATCTTCAATTTTAACCTGCTTGCCATGCTCCTGAGTCGGGGCATAGATCATGCGGATTTTTTTCGAGCCCATGGTGCGACGCACCACCGCCGGACGGCCAGCGGCCAGCGTTGGCTTATGGACGTAAAATTCGTCAGGGTTTACCGCGCCCTGCACCACCATCTCACCCAGACCCCACGCGGAGGTGATAAACACCACCTGGTCGAAGCCGGATTCGGTATCAATGGAGAACATCACGCCGGATGAGCCCAAGTCCGAGCGCACCATGCGCTGCACGCCAGCGGAGAGCGCCACGCCGCGATGGTCGTAGCCCTGGTGCACGCGATAGGAGATGGCGCGATCGTTGAACAGGGAAGCAAACACGTGCTTCACCGCCACCAGCACCGCATCGTAACCCTGGACGTTCAGGAAGGTTTCCTGCTGCCCGGCAAACGAAGCGTCCGGCATATCTTCTGCGGTCGCAGAGGAACGTACGGCAAAGGAGGCCTGCGCATCGTCAGCAGAGAGCTGGTTGTACGCGTCGTGAATGGCTTTTTCCAGTTCCGGCTGGAAAGGTGTGTCGATGATCCACTGGCGGATCTGCGCCCCGGCTTTGGCAAGCTCGGTTACGTCATCAATATCCGTTTTATCCAGCAGGTCGTAAATGCGCTGGTTAACACCGCTCTGGTCTAAAAACAGGTTAAAGGCATCGGCGGTGGTGGCAAACCCGTTCGGTACGGAGACACCCATACCCGACAGATTTGTAATCATTTCACCCAGGGAGGCATTTTTGCCCCCAACTCTGTCTACATCATTCATGCCGAGTTGGTTATACCAAAGCACCAGCGGTGACGAGCCATTGTTGGACATCGAAACAATCCTTTTGTGATATTTGATCGGAGTAAGTAACACCTGACTACGTATTTATACTGGCATATTTATTTCCGCTAAAAAAACGGTGAATCGTGTAAGCAATTTAAAATTTCAACTTTTCGGATACTTTCCCATCAACGATTAACCCGATGATTCCTCTATATTCAGCCAGAAACCCCAAAAATAAAGTCGCTATTTGAAAAATGAAATCCACTTTTCAGGAAAATCAAAAACAGCGTTTCATTCATAATTAGGATAAGTTCTTTGCTGTGTAAATTACTTTTTTAATTTATGCTTTCAGACAATTAGGTCTGATATTCAGGGTGAGTAAAATGGATAGTGCTGTCGATCGCCACGTTTTTTATATTTCTGATGGTACGGCGATCACCGCCGAGGTGCTGGGCCACGCGGTGATGTCGCAGTTTCCCGTCTCGATTAACAGCATCACGCTGCCGTTTGTCGAAAACGAGAGCCGCGCCAAAGCGGTGAAGGACCAGATTGACGCCATCTACCAGCAGACCGGCGTCCGCCCGCTGGTGTTCTACTCTATCGTGATCCCCGAGATTCGCTCCATCATTCTGCAAAGTGAAGGCTTCTGCCAGGATATCGTGCAGGCGCTGGTGGCGCCGCTGCAGAGCGAGCTTAAGCTCGACCCGACCCCGATTGCCCACCGAACCCACGGGCTGAACCCCGGCAACCTGACCAAGTACGACGCGCGTATCGCCGCTATCGACTACACCCTGGCCCACGACGACGGTATTTCGCTGCGAAATCTCGACCAGGCGCAGGTGATCCTGCTTGGCGTGTCGCGCTGCGGCAAAACCCCGACCAGCCTTTATCTGGCGATGCAGTTTGGCATTCGCGCCGCAAACTACCCGTTTATCGCCGACGATATGGATAACCTGGTGCTGCCCGCCGCCCTTAAGCCGCTGCAGCACAAGCTGTTCGGCCTGACGATCAACCCTGAACGCCTTGCGGCCATCCGCGAGGAGCGTCGCGAGAACAGCCGCTACGCCTCCATGCGCCAGTGCCGGATGGAGGTCTCCGAAGTGGAAGCGCTGTACCGCAAAAATCAGATCCCGTGGCTGAACAGCACCAACTATTCGGTTGAAGAAATTGCCACCAAAATTCTCGACATTATGGGGCTTAATCGCCGCATGTACTAATATGCTAGTACATTAGCTCAGATTCAGGTATCATCACCTGCAACCACGGGGCGGTGTCGCCCCGAACTTGAAATCAGCAGGGATTGGTTTAAGGTGATGCCCATCACTTCCCGGTAGTCTGCCGATGAAGCAAAAATTTTCTGAGACATTCCATGAATAAAACCGATGAACTCCGCACTGCGCGCATTGACAGCCTGGTCACGCCGGCTGAACTGGCACAGCGGCATCCCGTTTCCGCCGCCGTCGCGGAACATGTGACGGCCTCCCGCCGCCGCATTGAAAAAATCCTGAACGGTGAAGACAAACGTCTTCTGGTGGTCATTGGGCCTTGCTCCATCCACGATCTGGATGCCGCGATGGATTATGCAAAACGACTCCAGGGACTGCGGGATAAGTACCAGCATCGCCTTGAGATCGTGATGCGGACCTACTTTGAAAAACCGCGCACCGTGGTGGGCTGGAAAGGCCTGATTTCCGATCCTGACCTCAACGGCAGCTATCGCGTTAACCACGGTATCGAGCTGGCACGTAAGCTGCTTTTACAGGTCAACGAGCTGGGCGTTCCGACGGCGACCGAGTTTCTCGATATGGTGACCGGGCAGTTTATCGCCGATCTGATCAGCTGGGGCGCGATTGGCGCGCGCACCACCGAAAGCCAGATCCACCGTGAGATGGCCTCTGCCCTCTCCTGCCCGGTCGGCTTCAAAAACGGGACCGATGGCAACACCCGTATCGCGGTTGATGCCATCCGCGCTGCCCGTGCCAGCCACATGTTCCTGTCGCCGGACAAGAGCGGTCATATGACCATCTACCAGACCAGCGGTAACCCTTACGGGCATATCATTATGCGCGGCGGGAAGAAACCCAATTACCATGCCCAGGATATTGCGGCGGCCTGTGAAACGCTGGCCGAATTCGACCTGCCGGAACATCTGGTGGTGGATTTCAGCCACGGCAACTGCCAGAAGCAGCATCGCCGCCAGCTGGACGTCTGCGATGAGATCTGTCAGCAGATCCGCAGCGGCTCGACCGCCGTTGCAGGGATTATGGCTGAGAGCTTTATCAAAGAAGGCACGCAGAAAATCGTTGCCGGACAGCAGATGGTTTACGGCCAGTCGATCACCGACCCGTGCCTGAGCTGGGAAGACAGCGAACTGCTGCTGGAAAAGCTGGCAGCTGCGGTAGATTCTCGCTTCTGATGTTATTGTCGGGTGGCGCTGCGCTTACCCGACCTACGATTGTGCCCTTCTCCCTCTCCCTGTGGGAGAGGGTCGGAGTGAGGGCATCAAACCGCACCTCACCCCCAAATTTGATCCCCTCACCCTTTTTTCACAAAAATGCTTGCCGTCAATTTGCAGTTTATTGATAATGATTATCATTGTTACATTGATTGTTATTTATAAACATTATGTCACGTACGGATAACAGCGCGGCAACGCCAGCAAAAACACACACAGCGCCAGCCCCCGCCGAGCGTCGCATTGACAGCAAAACCCTCCTCGGCGATGAGGGACGGGTCATTATCGAGCATGACGGACAGCGCTATCTTCTGCGCCAGACCCATGCCGGAAAACTGATCCTCACAAAATAAACAACACCTAAAAATACGCCAGCCACCCAGGTGATACCCAGGCAGCCAGCGCTTTTCACTTCTTATGGAGAGTTGCTATGCCACACCTGCCTTCCGCATCTTTACGTCCGTCACTTCTGGCGCTGGCGATTGCCAGTACCCTACCGGGCGTCGCGTTCGCCGCCACAGACGACATTACCGTCACCGCCACGGGCAACGCCCGCAGCACCTTTGAAGCGCCCATGATGGTAAGCGTAATTGACGCCAGCGCGCCGGAGAAACAAACCGCAAGCTCGGCGGCCGACCTGCTGCGTAACGTCCCCGGTCTGACGCTGGACGGCACTGGGCGCACTAACGGGCAGGACGTCAACCTGCGCGGCTATGACCGTCGCGGCGTGCTGGTGCTGGTTGACGGCGTGCGTCAGGGCACCGACACCGGTCACCTGAACAGCACCTTTCTCGATCCCGCGCTAATCAAACGTATCGAGGTGGTCCGCGGCCCGTCGGCCCTGCTGTACGGTAGCGGCGCGCTGGGCGGCGTGATCTCTTATGACACCGCCGGTGCCAACGATCTGCTCGAACCGGGTAAAAACAGCGGCTACCGCGTGTTTGGAACGGGCGCAACGGGCGATCATAGCCTCGGGATGGGGGCCAGCGCCTACGGCCGCACCGATACGCTTGACGGTCTGGTCTCCTGGTCCAGCCGGGATCGCGGTGATGTCCGCCAGAGCGACGGTGCAACCGCGCCTAACGACGAATCCATCAACAACATGCTGGCGAAAGGCAGCTGGAAAATCGACCCCGCCCAGACCCTGAGCGGCTCCCTGCGCTACTACAATAACGCCGCTCAGGAGCCGAAAAACCCGCAAACCACCGGGGCGGACAGCAGTAACCCGATGACCGACCGCTCCACCATCCAGCGCGATGCGCAGGTTGGCTACCACATTTCACCGGAAGGGTACGACTGGCTGGACGCCGACGCGAAGGTCTACTGGTCCGAAGCGCGCATTAATGCCCAGAACGTCGACGGTAGCGGTGAGTTCCGCAAGCAGACCACCAAAGGCGGCAAGGTGGAAAACCGCACCCGTCTGTTCAGCGACACCTTTGCAGCACACCTTCTGACCTACGGCGGGGAATACTATCGTCAGGAGCAGCATCCGGGCGGGGCAACCACCGGCTTCCCGGACGCGAAAATCGACTTCAGCTCCGGCTGGCTGCAGGATGAGATCACCCTGCGCGATCTGCCTGTTACCCTGCTGGGCGGCACGCGCTATGACAGCTACCGCGGCAGCAGCGACGGCTACAAAGATGTGGATGCAGACAAGTGGTCATCCCGCGCCGGGTTAACCATCAGCCCAACCGACTGGCTGATGCTGTTTGGCTCTTACGCGCAGGCCTTCCGCGCGCCGACCATGGGCGAAATGTATAACGACGCCAAACACTTCTCCATTGGCCGCTTCTATACCAACTACTGGGTGCCAAACCCGAACCTGCGCCCGGAAACCAACGAAACGCAGGAGTTTGGTTTTGGCCTGCGCTTTGACAATCTGATGCTTGCCAACGATGCGCTGGAGTTTAAAGCCAGCTATTTCGACACCAAAGCCAAAGACTATATCTCCACCACCGTCGATTTTGCCGCCGCGACCACCATGTCGTACAACGTTCCGAACGCCAAAATCTGGGGTTGGGATATGATGGCAAAATACTCGGCCGATCTCTTCAACCTCGATCTGGCCTACAACCGCACGCGCGGGAAAGACACCGATACGGGCGAGTACATCTCCAGCATTAACCCGGACACCGTCACCAGCAAGCTGGATATCCCGGTGGCGCAAAGCGGGTTCTCCGTCGGCTGGATCGGTACTTTTGTCGATCGCTCAACGCATATCAGCGGCAGCTACAGCAAGCAGCCGGGCTATGCGGTCAACGATTTCTACGTGAGCTACAAAGGCCAGGAGCGGCTCAAAGGCGTGACCACTACGCTGGTGCTGGGCAACGCCTTTGACAAAGCGTACTGGTCACCTCAGGGCATTCCGCAGGACGGTCGTAACGGCAAGATTTTCGTAAGCTATCAGTGGTAATTCCCTTCGGGGCAACTATTCAGAAGGAAGAGACAATGAATCACTACACGCGCTGGCTTGAGCTAAAAGAAGCCAATCCGGGTATGTACGCGCGCGACGTCGCGGGGTTAATGAACATCAGTGAAGCAGAGCTGACCTTTGCCCGCGTAGGTCACGACGCCTGGCGACTGCGCGGTGAAATCCGCGAGATCCTGGGCGCGCTGGAGGCGGTGGGCGAAACCAAATGTATCTGCCGCAACGAATACGCCGTACACGAGCAGGTCGGGAGATTTACCAACCAGCACCTGAACGGCCACGCCGGGCTGGTGCTGAACCCGCGCGCGCTGGATCTGCGCCTGTTCCTCAACCAGTGGTCGAGCGCGTTTCACATCAGTGAAGCCACCGCACGCGGCGAGCGGCAGAGCATTCAGTTCTTCGATCACCAGGGCGATGCCCTGCTGAAGGTCTACGCCACGGACAACACCGACGTTTCCGCCTGGGGCGACGTGCTGACCCGCTTTATCTTTGCCGACAACCCGCCGCTGGCGTTGAGGATAGCCGATGCTCCGGCTCATGCAGAAAACGCAAATGCCGCTCTCGTGGATAACGAGTGGCGCGCCATGACCGACGTTCATCAGTTCTTCAGCCTGCTCAAGCGCCATAACCTCAGCCGCCAGCAGACGTTTCGCCTGGTGGGTGACGATCTGGCCTGCCGGGTAGAAAACACCGCGCTGGCGCAGCTCCTGGAGACGGCGCGTCGGGACGGTAACGAAATCATGGTCTTCGTCGGCAACCGCGGCTGCGTGCAGATCTTCACCGGCGCGGTGGAAAAGCTGGTGCCAATGAAAGGCTGGCTGAACGTCTTTAACCCAACCTTTACCCTGCATCTGCTTGAAGGATCCATTGCGGAAACGTGGGTCACGCGCAAGCCGACGGCTGACGGGCATGTCACCAGCCTGGAGCTGTTTGCCGCCGACGGAACGCAAATCGCCCAGCTGTACGGCCAGCGTACGGAAGGCGAACCGGAGCAGAGCCAGTGGCGCAGCCAGATTGACGCCTTAACGGCGAAAGGGCTGGCCGCATGAAACGGTGGCTTGCCCTGCTTAGCGCCCTGCCCCTGCTGGCGTCTGCGGCGCCGCAGGAGAAAATCGTTACCCTCGGCGGCGACGTCACCGAGATTGTCTACGCTCTCGGCGCGGCGTCCTCGCTGGTGGCCCGCGACAGCACCAGCCGGTGGCCGCAGGCGGCGAATTCACTGCCTGACGTGGGCTATCTGCGCCAGCTCAATGCGGAAGGGATCTTGTCCATGCGCCCCACGCTGGTGCTGGCCAGCGCTCAGGCGCAGCCGTCTCTGGCGCTAAAGCAGGTTGAGCAAAGCCACGTCAGGGTGATCGCTGTTCCTGCCGGTAACAACCTGAACGTTATTGACGAAAAGGTGCGGATCGTCGCTGAAGCGACGCACCGCGAGGCCGAGGGGGAGGTCCTGCGCAGCACCCTGCGCCAGGCGCTGTCGGTGCTTCCCGCGTCGCCGCTCAATAAGCGGGTGCTGTTTATTCTCAACCACGGCGGGATGACCGCCATGGCCGCCGGACAACAGACCGGCGCGGATGCTGCCATTCGTGCGGCGGGGCTGCAGAACGCGATGCAGGGGTTTACCCGCTATCAGCCGCTGTCTCAGGAAGGCACGATAGCCAGCCAACCCGATCTGGTGGTGATTTCTCAGGACGGTCTCAACGCCCTGGGCGGTGAAGCGAATCTGTGGACGCTGCCCGGCCTGGCGCAAACCCCGGCGGGACGGAACAAGCAGGTGCTGGCGATTGACGATATGGCGCTGCTGGGCTTCAGCGTGCGAACGCCGGAAGCCATCCAGCAGCTGCGTGCCAAAGCGGAGCTGCTGCCCTGATGTCCCGGCGGATCGCCTTATCATTATGGATGCTGACCGCGATCCTGACCATCATGACGCTCGCAGCGACCGGGGTTGGGGCATTACACCTGCCGATCAGCCTGATGTGGAACGGGACCGACGAGGCGCTGCGTCAAATCTGGCTGACAATCCGCCTGCCTCGCGTGCTGCTGGCGCTGGCGATCGGCGGTTCACTGGCGCTGGCGGGTTGCGTGATGCAGGGGCTGTTTCGAAATCCGCTGGCAGACCCGGGACTGCTCGGCATCAGCAGCGGCGCAGCGCTCGCCGTTGCGCTGTGGGTGGTTCTTCCGCTCTCGCTGCCTGCACTGGTGATGCTGTATGCCCCGATGCTGGCGGCGTTTCTCGGCGCGCTGGCCGCCACCTTCGTGATTTTCCTGCTCAGCCGTCAGCGTGACGCTTCCCTGTCGCGCCTGCTGCTGGTGGGAATTGCTATCAACGCCCTGTGCGGCGCGGCCGTCGGGGTGCTGTCATGGCTCAGCAATGATGCCCAGCTTCGCCAGCTTTCGCTCTGGGGAATGGGCAGCCTCGGCCAGGCGCAGTGGTCAACGCTGCTGGTCGTCGCGTCGCTGATGGTTCCCACCGTGCTCGCGATCTGGCGTCTGGCAGGCGCCCTCAACCTGCTGCAGCTGGGCGACGAAGAGGCACATTACCTCGGCGTGGAGGTTGCCGCCGTGCAGCGGATCCTGCTGTTGTGCAGCGCCCTGCTGGTGGCCGCCGCCGTTGCGGTCAGCGGCGTGATCGGCTTTGTCGGCCTGGTGGTGCCGCACCTGGTGCGCATGTGGCTGGGAGCCGACCACCGGGCCGTGCTCCCCGGCTCGGTGCTGGCCGGCGCGTTGCTTCTGCTGGTTGCCGATACGCTGGCGCGCAGCCTGGTCGCACCGGCGGAAATGCCGGTCGGCTTACTGACCAGCCTTCTCGGCGCGCCGTGGTTTCTGTGGCTTATCTTTCATCGCGGAGGTGCGCATGGCTGAACGCTATTGTGCTGAAAACCTTGTTTTTCGCGCCGGACAACGCACGCTGATTGACGACGTGTCGCTGACCTTATCTCAGGGCGAGCTGGTGGCGCTGATTGGCCCCAACGGCGCCGGGAAATCAACGCTGTTGCGGCTGCTGACCGGCTACCTTAAACCTGCGGGCGGACGGTGCAGCCTGGCGGGCACACCGCTTGCGGCCTGGCAGCCGAACAGGCTTTCCCGCTACCGGGCGGTAATGCGCCAGAACACGCAGCTCGGATTTGACTGGCCGGTTGAGGCGGTCGTCGGTATGGGGCGAGCGCCCTGGACCCGCACGCCTGAAGCGACGGTTATTGAGGAGGTCATGGCCGTCACCGGCTGTTTACCGCTGGCGGGCAGGCAGTTTGCCGCACTCTCCGGCGGCGAGCAGCAGCGCATCCAGCTCGCCCGCGCGCTGGCTCAGCTTTGGTGCGACGGCGCGCCGCGCGGCTGGCTGTTCCTTGATGAACCCACGTCTGCGATGGATCTCTATCACCAGCAGCATCTGCTGCGCCTGCTGAAATCCCTGACCCGTCGGGGTCATCTGCACGTTTGCGCGGTGCTGCACGACCTTAATCTGGCGGCGCTGTGGGCGGACCGCATCCTGCTGCTGCATGACGGCAGAATCGTGTCCCAGGGAGCACCGGAAACCGTTTTGCAGGCCGACGCGCTGGCGCGCTGGTACGGCGCGCAGGTTATCGTCGGCAGGCATCCGGCTCACGCCGCGCCGCAGGTGTTTCTCGCCCCCTGATTGGGCTGGTAAAAATCTTTCAGCGTTTCCAGCAGGGCATGCGCCGCTTTAGAGAGCTGCGTGTGTCCTGGATGGATCGCTCCAATGCACTTTTCTATCGGCGGGTTATCCAGCGGAATACAGACCGCGCCCAGCGCCGTCATCTGCGCCTCGCAGAGCGCCGGAACGGCGCTGCCGCCCAGCCCGCTCGCGACCATTCGCCCGACCGTCACCAGCTGATGACTCTCCAGCGCCACGTCCAGCTTTCTGCCGCTTCGCGCCAGCTCCTCCTCCATCATCAGACGTACCGCCGAAGGGCGCTGCAGGGTGATGAAATCCAGCGTCAGCAGCTCTTCCCATGACAGGCGCTTCTTGCCTGCCAGCGAGGAATCTTTTGGCACAATGGCCACAAACCTGTCGAGGCCCAGCGGGGTAAACAGCAGGTTGTGCGTTGGCGCGGGCTCAAAGGCGATGCCCATCTCGACCCGCCCTTCCCGCACCATCTCTATCACCTGCTCGTTAATGACATCATGCACGGTGACGTTGATCCCGGCATGGCGATCGCGAAACGCTTTTAGCACCTCGGGCAGGACATTCGCGGCAAACGACGGCATGGCCGCAACCGAAATTTTACCGCGCTGCAGGGTAAAGCACTGGTGCATCGCCTCTTCGACGTTATCCCAGTCGGCAAGCAGCTGACGCGCCATCGGCAAAAACGTCTCCCCCTCCTGCGTCAGCGCGACCTTGCGCGTGCTCCGCTGCAGCAGCGGTCCGCCGAGCGCATCCTCCAGCGCTTTAATCGTCAGGCTCAGGGCCGGCTGGGAAAGATTCAGCCGTTCGCTGGCGTGCGCGAAATTGAGAGTGTGAGCTACCGCTAAAAACGCGCGTAACTGTTTGACACTCATTCTCATTTTTCATCCTGTTAACTAATTGAAAAAAATTAGTTAACAGAAATTAATAAAAAAACCAAATGAGTGGGTCACAAATTCAAAATTAACAAATGAGTCGCCGCCCCTAATGATACCGGCACGGATAACGGGAGGGATAACTATGGCGGGACTGGACAAGCGCGTCGGCAGCTATGCGCAGGCGCTGGATGGGCTGACGGACGGAATGACCTTGCTGGCGGGCGGCTTCGGCCTGTGCGGGATTCCGGAGAACCTGATTGCAGAGGTCAGACGCCGTCAGGTGAAAGATCTGACGGTGGTATCAAACAACTGCGGCGTGGACGGTTTCGGTCTCGGGATACTGCTCGAAACGCGGCAGGTTCGCAAAGTGGTGGCCTCTTACGTCGGCGAGAACGCCCTGTTCGAGCGGCAGGTGCTGAGCGGCGAACTGGAGATTGAACTCACGCCTCAGGGCACGCTGGCGGAAAAGGTGCGCGCGGGCGGCGCGGGCATTCCGGCATTTTACACGGCCACCGGCTACGGCACGCCCGTGGCTGCCGGCAAAGACGTGCGCCAGTTTTCGGGGAAGCACTACATCCTTGAAGAGGCCATTACCGGCGATTTCGCGCTCATTAAGGGCTGGAAAGCGGACTGGTACGGCAACGTTGTCTATCGGCATACCGCGCAAAATTTTAATCCGCTGATGGCAACGGCGGGCCGGATAACGGTCGTCGAGGTGGAAGAGATAGTTCCCCCGGGCGAGCTGCCCCCGTCGGCCATTCATACCCCGGGAATTTACGTCGACAGGCTGATTGTCGGCCAGTTTGAAAAACGCATTGAACAGCGCACCCTGCGCGCGGAAGGAGTCTGACGATGTTAACCCGTGAACAGATGGCCATGCGCGTCGCCCGCGAGCTGCGCGACGGGTATTACGTCAACCTGGGGATCGGCATCCCTACCCTGGTGGCGAACTACATTCCGGACGGGATGGATGTGATGCTCCAGTCAGAAAACGGACTGCTGGGGATGGGGGCTTTTCCTGACGAGCAGAGCCTTGACGCCGACATGATCAACGCCGGTAAACAGACCGTAACCGCGCGCACCGGCGCGGCTATTTTCGACTCGGCCCAGTCGTTTGCCATGATCCGCGGCGGTCATGTGGATCTGACCGTGCTGGGCGCGTTTGAAGTGGACGTCGAGGGCAATATCGCCTCGTGGATGATCCCCGGAAAGATGGTCAAGGGCATGGGCGGCGCGATGGATCTCGTGGCCGGGGCGCAGAACATCATTGTGGTGATGACCCACGCCTCGAAAAGCGGTGAGTCAAAGCTGCTGCCGCGCTGCACGCTGCCGCTCACGGGCGCGGGCTGTATCCGTCGGGTCCTCACCGACCTCGCGTTGCTGGAGATCGAGGACGGCGCGTTCATCCTGCGGGAATACGCTCCCGGCGTCAGTATCGACGAAATTGCGGCTAAGACAGCCGGGAAAATGATTGTGGCGGACGACGTTCGCGAGATGCGCTTCAACTGAGGACTCACGATGAAAGAAGTCATGATTGTCGGGGCAACGCGGACCCCCATAGGCAGTTTTCGCGGCTCGCTATCGTCCCTTTCGGCGGTTGAACTGGGGGCCGTCGCGGTGCGGCAACTGCTGAAGAACAGCAATCTTCTCGAAGAACAGGTAGATGAACTGATTTTCGGACAGGTGCTGACGGCGGGATGCGGGCAAAACCCCGCGCGTCAGACGGCCATCGCCTCCGGATTACCCGTCAGCACGCCGGCGACAACGGTCAACCTGGTGTGCGGCGCGGGCCTAAAAGCGGTGCAGCTCGCCGCGCAGGCGATCCGCTGCGGCGACGCGAACGTGGCCATCGCTGGCGGTCAGGAGAGCATGAGCAACGCCCCCTATCTGCTGGACGGCGCGCGTTCAGGGCTGCGTTTTGGCCATACGGGCCTGCAGGACAGCATGATTACCGACGGTCTGTGGGACGCGTTCAACGATTATCACATGGGGATCACCGCTGAAAACGTCGCCCGGGAGAATGCCATTTCCCGCGAGCAGCAGGACGCCTTCGCCGCCCGGTCGCAGCACAAAGCGGCCTCCGCCATCGAAGCGGGTCGCTTTGACGCCGAGATAGCGCCGGTGACGGTGAAACAGGGTAAAAAACCGCCGCTTATCGTCAGCCGTGACGAACAGCCCCGGCCTGGCACCACCGCTGAGCAGCTGGCGCAGCTGCGCCCCGCCTTTCTGCAGGCGGAAGGCACGGTCACGGCCGGAAATGCGTCGACACTCAACGACGGTGCCGCCGCGGTGCTGCTGATGAGCGGCGAAAAGGCGCGGGAGAGCGGTTTGCCGATCCTCGGTCGCATCGTGAGCTACGCCGTGACGGGCGTTGACCCGTCGGTAATGGGCATCGGTCCGGTCAGCGCCTGCCGGACGGCGCTGGCGCGGGCGGGCTGGACGCTCGATGACGTGGACCTCATTGAAGCCAATGAAGCCTTTGCCGCCCAGGCACTGGCGGTGGGCAAGCAGCTCGGCTGGGATGAGCGCAGGGTGAACGTTAACGGCGGCGCTATCGCCCTGGGTCATCCAATTGGCGCCTCCGGCTGCCGCATCCTCGTGACGCTGTTGTACGAAATGGAGCGCCGTGACGTCAAAAAAGGGCTCGTCACCCTGTGCGTGGGCGGCGGGCAAGGCATTGCTCTGACCGTCGAGCGTTAAGCATCTCGTTGATACCCGAATAATAATTAAAGTGAGGAGTCGTAATGAGCGTGTTAATTGCCCTGGCGGCGCTGGCGCTGCTGATGCTGGCGGCCTATCGCGGATACAGCGTTATTTTGTTTGCGCCGATTGCGGCGCTCGGCGCCGTGCTGCTGACCGATCCGGGTGCCGTCGGCCCGACGTTTACCGGCCTGTTTATGGAAAAGATGGTGGGCTTCGTCAAGCTCTACTTCCCGGTGTTCCTGCTGGGGGCCGTTTTCGGCAAGCTGATTGAGCTTTCCGGTTTCTCACGATCTATCGTCGCGGCCGCGATTCAGATCCTCGGTCGTCGCCACGCCATTCCGGTGATCGTCCTGGTGTGTGCGCTGCTAACCTACGGCGGCGTTTCACTGTTCGTGGTGGCGTTTGCAGTGTATCCGTTTGCCGCGGAACTGTTCCGCCAGAGCGGCATCCCCAAGCGGCTGATCCCGGCCACCGTGGCGCTGGGCGCGTTTTCGTTTACCATGGACGCCCTGCCCGGCACGCCGCAGATCCAGAATATCATCCCCACCAGCTTCTTTGGCACGAACGCCTGGGCCGCGCCGTGGCTGGGGCTTATTGGCTCTCTGTTTATTATCGTCTTTGGCCTGCTCTGGCTGGAGCGCCAGCGTCGTAAGGCGTTCAATAACAACGAGGGCTACGGCACGGATCTGAAAAATGAACCCGAGACGCCGGATAACATTAACCTTCCGCACCCGCTGATTGCTATCTCCCCGCTGCTGGTGGTGGGCATACTGAACCTGCTGTTTACCCGCTGGATCCCCGGCTGGTACGGCACAACCCACGAGCTTACTCTGCCAGGCCTGGCGAAACCGATTGTGACCGAGGTGGGCAAGATCACCGCCATCTGGGCCGTTGAGGCTGCGCTGATCTCCGGTATCGTGCTGGTGCTGATTTTTGGCTTTCGCAATATTCGGGGTCGTCTGGCTGAAGGCAGCCGGACCGCGGTGAGCGGCGCCATTCTGGCGGCGATGAATACCGCCTCGGAATACGGTTTCGGCGCGGTGATCGCCGCCCTGCCCGGGTTCCTGGTGTTATCCAAAGCGCTGGCGGCCATCCCCAATCCGCTGCTGAATGAGGCCATCAGCGTGACGGTGCTTGCGGGGATCACCGGCTCGGCGTCCGGCGGGATGAGCATTGCCCTCGCCGCCATGTCAGACTCGTTTATCGCCGCCGCCCACGCCGCCAATATCCCGCTTGAGGTGCTGCACCGCGTGGCCTCTATGGCGAGCGGCGGGATGGATACGCTGCCCCATAACGGCGCGGTGATTACCCTGCTGGCGATTACCGGCCTGAGCCATCGTCAGGCCTACGGCGGCATTTTCGCTATCACCCTCATTAAAAGTCTGGCAGTGCTTTTTGTCATTGCCGTGTTCTATCTGACCGGCATTGTGTAAGGAGAGAAAGATGAATCTGAACGGTAAGACCGCGCTGGTAACGGGCTCGACCAGCGGCATTGGACTTGGGATCGCCCGCGTGCTGGCGAAGGCCGGGGCGCAGCTGATCCTCAACGGTTTCGGCGACAGCGAATCAGCAAGAGAAGAGATTGCGCAGCTGGGCAAAAAGCCGGGCTATCACGATGCGGATCTGCGTGACGTGCTGCAAATTGAAGCCATGATGCGCTACGCCGAATCGCAGTTCGGCGGCGTGGACATTCTTGTCAACAACGCCGGGATACAGCATGTCGCCCCGGTTGACGCGTTTCCGGTGGAGAAATGGAACGACATTATCGCCATTAATCTCTCCTCGGTATTTCACACCAGCCGGCTGGCGCTGCCAGCCATGCGCGAGAAAAACTGGGGGCGCATCATCAATATCGCCTCCGTTCACGGGCTGGTCGCGTCAAAAGAGAAGTCAGCCTACGTGGCCGCCAAGCATGGCGTAGTGGGCTTTACGAAATCGCTGGCGCTGGAAACCGCCCGCACCGGTATTACCGCCAATACCATCTGCCCCGGCTGGGTACTGACGCCGCTGGTGCAACAGCAAATCGACCAGCGCATCGCTGAAGGCGTCCCGCCGGAGCAGGCTCGCGATCGGCTTCTCGCGGAGAAACAGCCTTCGGGCGAGTTTGTTACCCCGGAGCAGCTGGGTGAACTGGCGCTGTTTTTGTGCAGCGAGGGCGCCGTGAACGTTCGCGGCGCCGCGTGGAATATGGATGGCGGCTGGGTTGCGCAGTAATTTTTACCGGGTAAGGCGACGCCGCCACCCGGCAAAATCGCTAGCTTGAACAGCTGACCTCCAGCCGCTTGCCCCAGTCAGGCGGGCGGCTGACGTAGTCATCATCCCGGTCGGCAAACGGCGTGCGCAACGCCAGATGCAGGCGGTGTAGCTCGTCATACTCCCCCTGATCTGCCTGCTCAATCGCCCGCTGCGCCAGCCAGTTGCGCAACACCATCGCGGGATTTGTCGCGTTCATCTGCGTCTGGCGGGTAGCGTCATCCACCCGCTCCTGCTGCAGCCGCGCGCGGTAAGTGGCAAACCAGTCGTCAAACGCCTGTCTGTCAATAAACTCGTCGCGCAGCGGTGAGGCCGCACTGTGCTGCTCCGTCTGGCCCAGCATCCGGAAGGTACGGGTATAATCGCTGCCCTCGCGCGCCATCAGGGCAAACAGACCGTTGAGAATGTCGTTATCGCCCCTCTCCTGCGTCATCAGCCCCAGCTTGTTGCGCATCAGCGTGCCGTATTCTCGCAGCAATATGTCCTGATAGCTGTCGAGCGCATCATTGAGGGCATCTACGTCGATGAACGGCGACAGGGTTTGCGCAAGCCGCTGCAGGTTCCACAGGCCAACCGCGGGCTGATTGTCAAAGCTGTAACGCCCCTGATAGTCGGAGTGATTGCAGATATAGCCAGGCTGATAATCGTCCAGGAAACCAAACGGACCGTAATCAAAGGTCAGCCCGAGGATCGACATGTTGTCCGTATTCATGACGCCATGCGCAAAGCCCACCGTTTGCCAGCGGGCAATCAGGCTTGCGGTACGGGCAACCACATCCCTGAACCAGAGAACGTATTTATCCGCCTCGTCCTGCAAATGCGCCCAGTGGTGACGAATGGCAAAATCAGCCAGCTGGCGAACCTTGTCCGGCTCGCGGCGATAGTAAAAGTGCTCAAAATGGCCGAAGCGCAAATGGCTTTGCGCAATACGCATCAGCATTGCCCCTTTTTCCACCGTTTCGCGCGCTACCGGCGTATCGCTGGTGATAATCGACAGCGCGCGCGTAGTGGGAATCCCCAGGGCGTGCATCGCTTCGGACGCCAGGCACTCGCGAATCGTTGAACGCAGCACCGCGCGCCCGTCGCCCATTCGCGAATAGGGGGTAAGGCCTGCCCCTTTCAGGTGCCAGTCAACCGTTCCCCCGTTGGGAAGCCGTTGTTCGCCGAGCAGGATCCCCCTGCCGTCGCCCAGCTGCCCCGCCCAGACGCCAAACTGATGTCCGCTATAGACCTGAGCCAGAGGTTGCATCCCGGCGAGAAGCGTTTCCCCGCCCCAGACGCCTGCGCCTTCTGAAGGCTGAAACAGCTCAGGCGGAATGGCCAGCTCTTCTGCCAGCAAATCGTTATGCCAGATAAGGCGTGAATTTTGTAACGGTGTTGGTTTGAGTGCGGTGTAAAAGCCAGGCAACTCGTCATGCCAGTGAGCAGTAAAAGACAGGGTCATAAGTCCTCCTGCTTTTAGTGTAGAGGGTTTACCCGGACTTAAACACGGGCGAAAGCAAGGGTTATCGCTGCTGAACCAGCGATGTAACGTGCTCCGCAGAGACGGCTGGCCAGAGTGCGCCCTGCATGGCGCCAAAATTGAAGGACAAAACGCGTTGCAACAGGCCGTGGTCGTCAATGCCCGAGACGATCACTGACTGACAGTGCGGTGTGATTTGCCAGAGGATGGCGCGCATAAAAGGCTCAAAAGAGAGCTCCGGGGCACGCTGCTGAATGAAGCCTTTATCGAGGATGACCCGTTTAAATAATCCATCATAGACCGCTTTGAGCGATGCGGCACCTGCGCCAAAGTTTGCCAGAACCAACGGGAAATGGATTGCCATTCTCGCCAGCTGCAGATCGTCCTTTCCGTTATTTAAACCTGGATAATTCTCATTAACAGTAAACTCAAGAAACGGGTAACGCTCAAGGATTGAAACAGCGTTTCCATTACTTAATAAAAATTCAACTATTGCAGGTGTAATATTGATCCATGCAATTAACTGATGCTGAATAAAAAACAGTTTACAGGTATCAAGCAATTGCAATTTTTCGTTAAACAGCACTAACTCTTCAGCTGCTGAAAGCCGAGGGATAACGAGCTCAGTGGGGATCCGCACATCGCTGCCGACGCCAGTAAAGTTAACCAGAACCTCTAAACCTTTAAGCTCCCCTGCGCTATTACGAGCAGGCAGAAGCAGCAGTTCAGACTGGTAAGCATTATCTAGCGTAATAATCATTGCACTCGCTCCGCATTAAAGATGAGAGAGGACATCCTGGAGCAATTGCCGACACAATTCCACTGTCTTGATTTTAATAAGATTAATTTCATTAGTTCCGTATTTATTTTCAGATTTATCCCTGAATCTAAATTAATTTTATCCTGGTTGCTGAATAATAGCCAGTTTTAGATAAAACAGACACATGCAGGATTCGCTAATTCTAGATAAATTTAACTTTAAGCATCTTATTTGAGAAAAAACGGCATGATTTATTAGAGACCATGCCGTCATAAGAGAAGTGTCTGACAAAGACTATATACGTCGTGCCTGCCAGAAATTTTTACGCCAGTAAACATTATCAAGTGAAGAGCGCATCACCCCGCGGCTTGTCGAGGCATGAATGAACTGATTGTCTGTATCATATATGCCCACATGAAGACCGCTTTCACCCGAGCCGGTTTTGAAGAAAACCAGGTCCCCGGGCAGAAGATCGTCTTTATCAATTTCAGTGCCAATTTCGGCCTGCTTGCGCGTTTCACGCGGAAGCTGTAAATCAAACTTGTCGCGGAACGTCATTAGAACGAAGCCGGAACAATCTACGCCGCCGCGGCTCATTCCGCCGTAGCGATAAGGCGTACCGCGCCAGTTGCTCAGCTGATCGTTAAGGCTGGCAATGACGGTGATCGAATCTGAAAGCCGTGGGTTAGGCGGCGGCGCACGATGGCTACTGCATCCCGCAAGAAAAAGTGCGGCCATCAGGAGAAACCAGAATCGCATTCTCAGACGAATCCTCTGCTTTTTTTGTTCTTTTCGTAATTTAGCGTGCAATTGTGCTAAGAGGCAAGAAACGGTTACGTCTGCCCGGTAGAAATCAGCATCTTATGTCCCTCAATATCCAGCCTGCGGAACGACATGTTGTACGCGCGGGCAAGATGGGGCGGCGTAAGAACCCGATCCCGCGCGCCGCTGGCGATCATCTTTCCCTGCGACAGCAGCCACACCCGGTGGGCATGACGCAGGGTGTGGTTGAGGTCATGACTGCTCATCACCACGGCGATACCTTTTCGGCTCAGGGTGCTTAACAGCGTATCCAGTGCCGCCTGCTGCGCCACGTCCAGACCGCTCATGGGTTCATCGAGAAGCAGCATTCGCCCGTGAGGATTACCTGCCGGGTGGATCTGAAGAATGACCGCCGCCAGACGCACCCGCTGCCACTCTCCGCCGGAAAGCTGGCTGGCATGCCGGGACAGTTTATCTTCCAGTCCCAGGGCTGCGGCCACGTCCGTCAGCAGTGCCGTCTGTTGTTTGTCGTGCAAATGCAGCATCAGATAGTGCCAGACCGGCATCGCAAAGGGCGGCACCTGCTGCTGCACGAGGTAACTGCGCCGGTGCGCCAGCGAGACCGGTGACCAGTCGGCGAGCGTGTGCTCCAGCAGCGTTATCTGCCCTTCTCCGCCGGTCATGCCTGCCATCCGAGCCAGCAGCGTGCTCTTCCCTGCACCGTTTGGCCCGACAAGATGCAGGATTTCTCCCGCATTGACGGTTTCGGTTATCGGCTCCAGACGTCCCCGCTCGGCAACGTCCGTGAGCTGCATCAGCAACGACATTATTTCGCCAGTGCCAGCTTGATCGATTCCATGACGATCGGATCTTCAGGGGTCATATCCGGCGAAAAACGCTGAACGACCTGGCCGTCGCGGCCAATCAGGAATTTTTCAAAATTCCACAGGATATCGTCCGGGTAAAGCGGCGCGCGGCCTTTGCTGGCCATGCGTTCATAAAAACCGCTTCCTTCCGGCGCAACGGCCTTCGGCGCGGCAGCGATCAGCTTCGCATACAGCGGATGGCGGTCTTCACCGTTGACATCGATTTTGCTGAACATCGGGAACGTCACGCCATAGGTGGTGCTGCAGAAGGTTTTAATCTCCTCTTCGCTGCCCGGCTCCTGGCCCAGGAACTGGTTGCACGGGAAGCCCAGCACGGTGAAACCGTCTTTCTCCCAGGCCTTCTGAATGTTTTCCAGCTGCTCGTACTGCGGCGTCAGGCCACATTTCGATGCTACGTTGACGATAAGCAGCACGTTGCCTTTGTAGCCTTCCAGCGTGGTGTTATCGCCATCAATGGTGGTCACTTCAGTATTCAGGATATCTGACTGCATAGCATTCCCTCAGGTTGTCTTACGGCTTGTTGATTTAACGTCCAGCTTTTAATAGTAGCCAGATAAATACCGGCGCGCCCAGCGTGGCGGTCACCACGCCAATCGGCAGCTCGGCGGCCGTCAGGGCAAGCCGGGCGATGATATCGGCCACCAGCAGCGTGACGGCCCCGGCAACCGCCGAGGCCGGAAGCAGGGTCCGATGGTCCGTGAGGCCACACAGACGCAGCATGTGCGGAATCACAAGCCCGATGAAGCCGATCGCGCCCGCCAGAGCCACGCTGACGCCGACCAGCCAGCCAATGGCTATTACCAGCACATTACGCCAGAACCCAATCGGCATGCCGAGCTGGCGGGCAGAGGTTTCACCCAGCGCGAGCATATTCAGCGGCTGCGCCTGCAGGGCCGCCCAGACGATGACCGGTACCAGCAGCGCCATCAGCCAGCCCTGGTGCCAGTCAACGCCGCCAAAGCCGCCCATCATCCAGTACATCAGCTGACGCAAGTCAAAGGAGGTTGAGAAGTAGACCGCCCAGGTCATCAGCGCGCTGCAGATGATCCCCAACGCCACGCCGGCAAGCAGCAGACGGCTGGTCGATAAGTGCCGTCTGGCGAAACGAAGAAGGATCGCGGTGATTAGCAGCGCGCCGAGGATAGCGCTCAGGCTAATACTCCATCCGGAGAGTTCTCCTCCGCCGAACATTACCGCCGCAATCAGGCCTACGCCTGCGCCGTTTGACACGCCGAGCAGCCCGGGCTCCGCCAGAGGGTTATCAAACAACGCCTGCATTATGGTACCGCACAGCGCCAGCGCGGCGCCGACCAGAACCACCGCGACGGTGCGCGGCAGGCGAATTTGCCAGACGAAGAGCTGCCCGTCAGGCCCCCACCAGCTTTCAGGCCCGATCCATCTGTCGCCCGCGCAGAGGCTCACGCCCGCGGCGACAATGAGCATCAGCACCAGCAAAAGCAGGTGACGCTTATCGGAACGGTTCTGACGATGGACATAATCAAGCATGTGTACGGTTTTAGTAGCGAGAGATGTAATTGATTTTACGGCGGGTTTGCCGGAGAGCGCAAAGAAAAAAGGCCGCGTGGGCGGCCTTTTTAGTTAGTTCATATTACTCTGCTTTGGGCGTTGCGTTTTCGACACGGCTTTTCAACTTCTGGCCGGGTCTGAAGGTCACCACGCGGCGGGCTGTAATGGGAATATCTTCCCCCGTCTTCGGGTTGCGGCCCGGACGTTGGTTTTTGTCTCGCAAATCAAAATTGCCAAAACCGGAGAGTTTTACCTGCTCACCATTTTCCAGAGCACGACGGATCTCTTCGAAAAACAGCTCTACCAGCTCTTTGGCATCCCGTTTGCTAAGCCCAAGCTTATCAAACAGATATTCTGACATTTCAGCTTTTGTAAGCGCCATAGGTTCAATCCCTCAATGATGCCTGGAATCGCTCTTTTAATGCCTCTACACATTTGGCGACGGTAGCGGCAATCTCCTCTTCTTCGAGTGTACGGCTGGTATCCTGAAGGATAAGGCTAATAGCGAGGCTCTTGAAACCTTCTGCTACGCCCTTGCCGCGGTACACGTCAAATAAGTTTACGCCAACTACCTGATTTACGCCAACTTTCTTACATTCGGCCAAAATATCTGCTGCAGGCACATTTTCCGCGACCACAACCGCGATATCACGGCGGTTTGCCGGGAAGCGGGAGACGTCCTGAGCCTGAGGAATAACACGGTCAGCCACCGGGTTCCATTCCAGCTCGAACACGATGGTACGGCCGTTCAGGTCCAGCTTACGCTCCAGCTCAGGGTGAACAACCCCAATAAAACCAACGCGTTTGCCGTCTAAATAGATCGCTGCGCTCTGGCCCGGATGCAGAGCCGGGATAGCTTCTGCGCGGAATTCAATTTCAGATAATTTACCGGTCAGATCCAGAATCGCTTCCAGATCGCCCTTCATATCGTAGAAATCAACCGTGCCTTTTGCCAGGTCCCAGTGCTCTTCATAGCGGTTGCCGCTGATGGCGCCAGCCAGCATGAGATCCTGACGGATGCCTAAATTTGCCTGATTATCCGGTACAAAGCGCAAACCGCTTTCGAAAATCCGCACGCGGTTTTGCTGGCGATTCTGGTTATAAACGACGGTGCCCAGCAGGCCCGTCCACAGAGACAGACGCATCGCGGACATTTCGCTGGAAATTGGGCTTGGCAGGATCAGCGCCTCCTGACCCGGGTGGATCAGCTGCTGCAGCTTTGGATCAACGAAGCTGTAGGTGATCACTTCCTGGTAGCCTTTGTCGTTCAGCATGGTTTTCACACGCTTCAGGGACAGGTCGGCTTCGCGGTGGGTGCCCATCACCAGACCTGCCTGGACAGGCTCGTCAGGGATGTTGTTGTAGCCGTAAACGCGGGCCACTTCTTCCACCAGATCTTCTTCAATTTCCATGTCGAAACGCCATGATGGCGCAACGGCTTTCCATTCGTCCTGGCCTTCGGTTACTTCACAGCCCAGACGTTTCAGGATGTCGGTTACCTGCGCATCGGCAACGTGGTGACCAATCAGGCGATCCAGCTTGCTGCGGCGCAGGGTGATGGTCGCACGCTTCGGCAGGGTCGCTTCGTTGGTGACGTCGATAACCGGGCCCGCTTCACCGCCGCAGATGTCGATCAGCAGGCGGGTCGCACGTTCCATCGCTTTATACTGCAGCGCCGGGTCAACGCCGCGCTCGTAGCGGTGAGAGGCATCGGTATGCAGGCCGTGGCGGCGTGCGCGACCGGTGATGGAGAGCGGGCTGAAGAACGCGCATTCCAGCAGGACGTTTTGCGTCTCGTCGTTGACGCCCGAGTGCTCGCCCCCGAAGATACCGCCCATTGCCAGCGCTTTGCTGTGGTCAGCAATCACCAGGGTGTCGGCGTTCAGTTTCGCTTCGCTGCCGTCCAGCAGAACCAGGGTTTCGCCCTCTTTCGCCATGCGCACAACGATGCCGCCGTCGATACGGTCTTTATCGAACGCGTGCATTGGCTGGCCCAGCTCCAGCAGAACGTAGTTGGTCACGTCAACCACGGCGTCGATAGAGCGGATACCGCAGCGGCGCAGCTTCTCTTTCATCCACAGCGGAGTTGGCGCTTTCACGTTGATGCCTTTCACCACACGGCCGAGGTAGCGCGGGCAAGCATCCGCAGCGTCAACCTGAATAGGCAGCACGTCACTGATGGTCGCTTCAACCGGCGCAATGTCCGGCGCGTTCAGCTCAGTCTGGTTCAGCACGGCCACGTCGCGCGCCACGCCGATGATACCTAAGCAGTCGGCACGGTTTGGCGTGACGCTGATTTCGATAGTGTTGTCATCAAGCTTCAGGTATTCACGGATATCGGTGCCGATTGGCGCATCCAGCGGCAGCTCGATAATGCCGTTGTGATCGTCGGAAATACCCAGCTCGGAGAAGGAGCACAGCATGCCTTCAGACGGCTCACCGCGCAGCTTAGCCGCTTTAATTTTGAAATCACCCGGCAGCACCGCACCGACGGTCGCCACGGCCACCTTCAGGCCCTGACGGCAGTTTGGCGCACCGCAGACGATATCCAGCAGACGGTCACCGCCCACGTTTACTTTTGTTACGCGCAGTTTGTCAGCGTTGGGGTGCTGGCCGCACTCGACCACTTCGCCGACAACCACGCCGCTGAAGGCACCGGAAACCGGCTCAACGCCGTCCACTTCCAGACCCGCCATGGTGATCTGGTTAGAAAGCGCGTCGCTGTCCAGCGTGGTGTTTACCCACTCGCGTAACCACAGTTCACTGAATTTCATTGTTCTGTCCTGCCCTTATTTAAACTGTTTGAGGAAACGCAGATCGTTTTCGAAGAATGCACGTAAGTCGGTCACGCCGTAGCGCAGCATAGTCAGACGCTCCATGCCCATGCCGAAAGCAAAGCCGGAGTAAACTTCCGGATCGATACCCACGTTGCGCAGCACGTTTGGATGCACCATGCCGCAGCCCAGCACTTCCAGCCATTTGCCGTTTTTACCCATCACGTCAACTTCCGCAGACGGTTCGGTGAACGGGAAGTAGGACGGGCGGAAACGAACCTGCAGATCTTCCTCAAAGAAGTTGTTCAGGAAATCGTGCAACGTGCCCTTCAGGTTGGTGAAGCTGATGTTTTTATCAACAATCAGACCTTCCATCTGGTGGAACATTGGCGTGTGGGTCTGATCGTAGTCGTTACGATAGACGCGGCCCGGCGCGATAATGCGGATTGGCGGCTCCTGATCCTTCATGGTACGGATCTGAACGCCGGAGGTCTGAGTACGCAGCAGACGCGTAGCGTCGAACCAGAAAGTGTCGTGGTCAGCGCGTGCCGGATGATGGCCAGGAATGTTCAGGGCGTCGAAGTTGTGGTAATCATCTTCGATTTCCGGGCCAGTCGCCACGGTAAAGCCGAGCTCACCGAAGAAACTTTCAATGCGATCGATGGTGCGGGTAACCGGGTGCAGACCACCGTTTTCGATGCGGCGCCCCGGCAGAGAAACGTCGATCGTCTCTGCGGCCAGACGCGCATTCAGCACCGCGCTTTCCAGCTCGGCTTTGCGCGCGTTCAGCGCCTGCTGAACCTGCTCTTTGGCTTCGTTAATCACTGCACCCGCTGCCGGGCGTTCTTCTGGCGGCAGCTCACGCAGGGTTGTCATCTGAAGGGTCAGGTGCCCTTTCTTCCCAAGATATTCGACGCGGACATTGTCTAACGCGGCAACATCTGAGGCCTGATTAATGGCGGCTGTTGCACTGGCAACCAGCTCTGCGAGATGTGACATGATTTTCCTCATTATGTCGGTGCAGACACCGATTTGGTGGAGTTATTCTCTCAAATTCAGGCACAAAAAAAGCCTCCATCGGGAGGCTTATCTGGCGCTGTTTTTCGTTTCATCTTTCACGCGCTAGCCTCCTGAAATCAGGTGCTAAAGTAAAAGAAGAAGCGGAAAATAGCAGCATTCATGCTTGCGTTACCTTGTCTGGTAAAAACCGTTAAGACCTTATTGAAAAGCCTGGACGGATAAATGTCAATCTTCTGATGGTGTTAAATGAAAAGAGGGAGCAAAGCCCCCTCTCTCAACTGGCTTATGCCAGTGCTGCTTTCGCTTTTTCGACCAGAGCGGTGAACGCTACTTTGTCGAATACTGCGATGTCAGCCAGGATCTTACGGTCGATTTCAACAGAGGCTTTTTTCAGGCCGTTGATGAATTTGCTGTAAGAAATACCGTTCTGACGTGCTGCTGCGTTGATACGCGCAATCCACAGTTGACGGAACTGACGCTTACGCTGACGACGGTCACGGTAAGCGTACTGACCTGCTTTGATAACAGCCTGGAAGGCAACGCGGTAAACGCGTGAACGCGCACCGTAGTAGCCTTTAGCTTGTTTCAAAATTTTCTTGTGACGTGCACGTGCAATTACACCACGTTTTACGCGAGCCATATGTGCTCTCCTGTATCTATATTCTTAGTAAAAAATTAAACGTTAACGGCTTATGCGTACGGCAGGCACGCGATAACCAGACCCAGATCGCCTTTAGAAACGAGGCCTTTTGGACGCAGGTGACGTTTACGCTTAGTAGATTTTTTGGTCAGAATATGACGCAGGTTTGCGTGCTTACGCTTAAATCCACCACCACCGGTTTTTTTGAAGCGCTTAGCAGCACCGCGTACGGTCTTAATTTTTGGCATCTTAATAACTTCCACTTCGCATTGTTAAATAAACGAAACATAGGCGAACAAAACCTATGAAACCCGAAGGCTCCACAGATTTTGCTGCTTGAAGGCCTTACTGTTTCTTCTTAGGAGCGAGCACCATGATCATCTGGCGGCCTTCGATCTTCGTAGGGAAGGATTCGACTACTGCCAGTTCACTCAGATCGTCACGGACGCGGTTAAGCACTTCCATACCAATCTGTTGGTGGGCCATCTCACGACCGCGGAAACGCAGTGTGATCTTGGCCTTATCGCCATCTTCCAGAAAGCGAATCAGGCTGCGGAGTTTTACCTGATAATCGCCATCGTCGGTACCAGGACGGAATTTGATTTCCTTAACCTGGATAACTTTTTGCTTCTTCTTCTGTTCCTTAGAAGACTTACTCTTTTCATAAAGGAACTTGCCGTAGTCCATGATACGACAAACTGGCGGTTCGGCGTTAGGGCTGATTTCAACTAAATCTACTCCAGCTTCTTCAGCTTTTTCGATCGCTTCTCTCAGACTCACAATCCCCAGTGGTTCACCTTCAAGATCTGTTAAGCGAACTTCCTGGGCGCGAATCTCGCCATTGATACGATTCGGACGTGCCGTTTGAACTCGTTTTCCGCCTTTAATACCTTATTCCTCCAGTTGTTGAAGACTGCGGCTGCGAATCTCTTGTTGCAGCTTCTCAATCACTTCACTTACGTCCAGGCTGCCCAGGTCTTTACCACGGCGGGTGCGAACGGCAACTTTGCCTGCTTCCACCTCTTTATCACCACAGACCAACATATACGGGACACGACGTAAAGTGTGCTCGCGGATTTTAAAGCCAATCTTCTCATTTCTCAAGTCTGCTTTTACGCGAATGCCCGCATTTTGTAGTTTCTGCGTCAATTCTTTAACGTAATCCGCCTGAGAATCGGTAATGTTCATCACCACGACCTGCACTGGCGCAAGCCAGGTTGGGAAGAAGCCAGCGAACTCTTCGGTCAGGATGCCGATGAAGCGCTCCAGAGAACCGAGAATTGCACGGTGAATCATTACCGGTACCTGACGCTCGTTGTCTTCGCCAACATAAGAGGCGCTTAAACGCTGCGGCAGGGAGAAGTCCAGCTGTACAGTACCGCACTGCCATGCGCGATCGAGGCAGTCATACAGGGTAAATTCAATTTTCGGACCGTAGAATGCGCCCTCGCCCAGCTGGTATTCGAACGGAATGCCGTTCTCTTCCAGCGCCACGGCGAGATCCGCTTCTGCGCGATCCCATGTCTCATCGCTGCCGATACGTTTTTCCGGACGCGTTGAGAGTTTGACCACGATCTTCTCGAAGCCAAAGGTGCTGTACATATCGTAGACCATACGAATACAGGCGTTAACTTCGTCACGGACCTGATCTTCAGTACAGAAGATATGCGCATCATCCTGAGTAAAGCCACGAACACGCATCAGACCGTGCAGCGCACCTGATGGCTCGTTACGGTGGCAGCTACCGAACTCCGCCATACGCAGCGGCAGGTCGCGGTAGGATTTCAGACCCTGGTTGAAGATCTGAACGTGGCCCGGACAGTTCATTGGCTTGATGCAGTATTCACGGTTCTCAGACGAGGTGGTGAACATCGCATCTTTGTAGTTGTCCCAGTGGCCGGTTTTTTCCCACAGCACACGGTCCATCATGAACGGGCCTTTCACTTCCTGATACTGGTACTCTTTCAGCTTGGAGCGTACGAAAGTTTCCAGTTCACGGAAGATAGTCCAGCCGTCGTTATGCCAGAACACCATGCCCGGCGCTTCTTCCTGCATGTGGTACAGGTCAAGCTGCTTACCGATTTTACGGTGGTCACGCTTCGCCGCCTCTTCCAGGCGCAGCAGGTACGCGTTCAGGGCTTTTTTATCGGCCCACGCGGTACCATAGATACGCTGCAACATCTTGTTGTTGCTGTCGCCACGCCAGTAGGCGCCTGCGATCTTCATCAGCTTAAAGTGATGACAGAAGCGCATGTTCGGCACGTGCGGTCCACGGCACATGTCGACGTATTCTTCGTGATGGTACAAGCCAGGCTTGTCATCATGCGAAATGTTTTCGTCAAGAATAGAGACCTTGTAGCTCTCGCCGCGCTTCACGAAGGTTTCACGCGCTTCGTGCCAGCTGACTTTCTTCTTGATGACGTCATAGTTCGTTTCGGCGAGCTCGTGCATACGCTTTTCGAGCGCGTCGATATCTTCCTGAGTCAGGGTGTGGTCAAGGTCAACGTCGTAGTAGAAACCATTGTCGATAACCGGACCGATCGCCATTTTGGTGTTTGGCCACAGCTGTTTGATGGCATGGCCTAACAGGTGCGCGCAGGAGTGACGAATGATCTCCAGACCTTCTTCGTCTTTCGCGGTGATGATTGCAAGCGTCGCATCGTTTTCGATCAGATCGGAAGCATCCACCAGCTCACCGTTAACGCGGCCAGCGATAGTCGCTTTCGCGAGACCAGGACCAATGTCCAGGGCAACATCCATTGGGCTAACAGCACGGTCGAAATGGCGTTGGCTGCCATCAGGAAGAGTAATTACAGGCATTTTATATCCTTATTTGCAGTGATGCCCCACACATAAGAGCATATACAAAGAAAATAATCGTGATTTGACAATAGATTACGAAACCATCTGACCAACAATCGTCAAATTGGTTCGTCATCATTCACCAGCCGAATTCAGATTAATGTGGATTTACGGCAAGCGACGTAATGTTAACACTAACGGCAAGGAGATTGCACCCTCTGCGGCCAGATTGATGGGCTGGCGCTTTCGTACGAATTCGCAGGTTGCTTCTCCCCTGCGCTCGCATTTCAAAGATGCTGGGCTACTCTTGAACAGGTCTTTAAACCCAAAGGTGCATACCATGAACGTATCCAGTAGAACGGTTGTGATATTGAACATCCTTTCCGCCACAGGTTTATTGTTGATTCTCGCCGAACGATTCCACTGGTTCTGAGCCGAACCCTACGCTGGCATAACCCAATCGATCCTGAGAAGGGGCATATTTCGGCCCTGTTTGGTAGACTGGGGATATCAACCAACAAGGATTAGGTTATGCCAACTAAACGATTTGCCGTAAAACACTGGAAAATGGTGCTGGTGCTGATTGCCATCTGCGGCGCAATGCTGCTACTCCGTTGGGCAGCAATGATTTGGGGCTAGGGGCGAAGACAAGTCATCAGAAGGGACGTCAAAAGACCGCAGACAATAAACGGGCCGACATCATCATCGGCCCGCTTTTATTACATTCTATAACCCAGTGAAACCGTGGTTCTGCGGTCGGTATGATCCGGCGCAGATTCTGGTGGTGAAGAGTTCCAGGTCACGTTGTAGGCGACTTTCAGGCCAAAGTGTTCGTTGATAGCCACGTTCAGCGCCGTCTCAGAGTTCAGCGTCGTATCGTCGGCACCAAATACAGAAACACCCTGGGTAAATTTGGTGTTGTCAGTCATCTGCCAGGCATAGGTACCGGAAGCGTAACCGAGCGGTTGGGTTTTGGTATCGCCATTGGTGTACTCGTCGTAACGCACACCCGGACCGAATTCAAAACGGAAGCTGTGTACCGGACCGTTCAGGAACTGGCGACCATAACCGGCGGTGAATACATCGCGCTGGCGATAACCGTTGTAACGGTCGGTTAACCAGCTTGCCTGACCAAACAGGTAGTCATAGTCGGTCATGTTGTAACGGCTACGTCCGCCTACCGCATACTTCTCGGAAGAACGTTCGTCGTTAGCGGAAGTGTTGCTGGCATTACCCCACAGAGACCAGGCGGTGGTATTACCGTACCAGGTGAGCGTACTGTCCGCCGTCAGAGAAGAGCTTTTCGTGTTACCGGATTGTGCCAGGTATCCGGCGTTCAGGTTACCTTCAAACGGTTTTTTCGCGGTGGAAGGATCGTCCATGACAGTAAAAACGGTATCATCAGCGGTCGCGTTCATAGCCGCAAACACGCCACCCGCCAGCATCAGTGCAGCGGGCACTGTCTTTAAAAGCTTCATTTTATTAAGGAGTCCGTACAACAAAAAAAGAGACCACACGGTCCCGGAATCTTTCTTGAGGATCAATGACAAGGCGTCCAGAGAAAGGTAACAAATTATAAAAAGCCGCAAATAACATAGCAATGTTTTCTTATTTCATTTTTTGAATAAGAACGATCTCAAAAAGCGTTTTATTTTATATATCCCCCACCTCACTTTTCGTCAGCATTCATATTTAAAATCATACTGTTATTTACATTGCCTTCCTGACAAATGGTGCCAGGCTAATAAGAACCCATGCTAAAAGGAGGTAATGATGGTTTCTATTTATACTCTGACGCTCTCCCCTTCCCTGGATTCCGCCACCCTGACGCCGCAGATTTACCCGGAAGGTAAATTGCGCTGCAGCGCCCCGGTCTTTGAGCCCGGCGGCGGCGGGATCAACGTGGCGCGCGCCATTACACACCTCGGCGGCAAAGCCACGGCAATTTTCCCCGCAGGCGGTGCCACCGGTGAACACCTGGTCTCTCTGCTGGCCGATGAACAGGTGGCCGTTGAAACCGTTGAGGCCAAAGACTGGACGCGGCAAAACCTGCATGTCCACGTAGAATCCAGCGGCGAGCAGTACCGTTTTGTCATGCCGGGCGCGAAACTCAGCGATGACGAGTTTCGTCAGCTTGAAGAAAAAGTGCTGACGATAGAAAGCGGCGCGCTGCTGGTGGTAAGCGGCAGCCTGCCGCCCGGCGTAAGCACGGAAAAATTGACGGCGCTGATTCAGGCCGCGCAGCAGCGCGGCATCCGCTGCATTGTCGACAGCAGCGGCGAGGCCCTGCAGGCGGCTCTGGTGCCGGGCAATCTGGAGCTGGTCAAACCCAACCAGAAAGAGTTAAGCGCGCTGGTCAACCGCGAACTGACGCAGCCTGATGATGTGCGCACCGCAGCGCAGGAGCTGGTGCGAAGCGGCAAAGCGCGGCGCGTAGTCGTCTCCCTTGGCCCTCAGGGGGCGCTGGCAGTCGATGAATCGTCGTCCGTTCAGGTTGTCCCACCGCCGATGAAGAGCCAGAGCACGGTTGGCGCTGGCGATAGCATGGTGGGTGCGATGACGCTAAAACTGGCGCAGGGCGCGTCTCTGCTCGAGATGACACGCTACGGCGTGGCGGCGGGTAGCGCCGCCACCATCAACCAGGGCACGCGTCTCTGTTCGCTCGCCGATACGCAAAAAATCGTCGATTACCTGTCCCGAAATTAACCCCTCTTCCCCTTCGTCTTTAACGGAGGGGAATGTCGTCTCTGAGTCGCCAAACGCAAACTATCGACTATGCTAAGAAAACTTCCATGATAACAATGAGGTGAATTATGAGCAGTGGTGACATCACACGCTACGTCGTGACCATCAACCTTCATGAAGCATCGCTGACCGAGCTGAATGAGCTCAACAATGCTTTCACCCGGGCTAATTTTCTCCTCACGCTGACGGATGACGAGGGCAACATTCATGATTTAGGCACCCTGACATTTGGTCTGATCGGCGCCCTGAGCCAGGAAGAGGTTCATGCGCTGGCCGCCAGTCTGGTGGAGAGCGTGACCGACAAGCCTGCCGAAATTGACGTGGATACCTGGGAAAGCTGGCGAAAAAAAGAACAATAAGTGCGCTGTATGAATTTAAACCGCTCAGGTGTGCGTTAGTTCGTATTTTTTTACCGCAGTTATGCGCTAACTTTATGATCTGGCAGACAACATGGGAGAGACAACATGTGGCAGGCTATCAGTCATCTTTTACGTGAGCAGCTGGGTGAAGGTGAAATTGAACTGCGTAACGAACTGCCAGGCGGTGAGATCCACGCCGCGTGGCATTTACGCTACGCTGGGCGCGATCTCTTCGTTAAATGCGATGAGCGAGAGCTGCTTCCAATATTTACCGCCGAAGCCGACCAGCTGGAGCTGTTGTCCCGCAGTAAAACGGTCACGGTCCCGCAGGTTCTGGCCGTGGGGAGCGACCGCGACTACAGCTTCCTGGTGATGGAATATCTCCCCGCCCGCCCGCTGGATGCCCATAATGCGTTCATCCTTGGCCAACAGTTGGCGCGCCTGCATCAATGGAGCGACCAGCCGCAGTTTGGTCTCGACTTTGACAACGATCTCTCCACCACGCCACAGCCCAATGCCTGGCAGCGTCGCTGGTCGACATTTTTTGCCGAGCAGCGCATTGGCTGGCAGCTAGAGCTAGCCGCCGAGAAAGGGCTGGAATTTGGCAATATCGACGCCATCGTCGAGCACGTTCAACAGCGTCTGGCATCCCACCAGCCTCAGGCGTCTCTGCTTCACGGCGATTTGTGGTCCAATAACTGCGCGCTGGGTCCCAACGGCCCGTACATCTTTGACCCGGCCTGCTACTGGGGTGACAGAGAGTGCGATCTTGCCATGCTGCCGCTTCATCCTGAGCAGCCGCCGCAAATATACGACGGATACCAGTCTGTTTCTCCCCTGCCGCCCGGTTTCCTCGACCGCCAGCCGGTGTATCAGCTTTATACGCTGATGAACCGTGCCATTCTTTTTGGCGGAGAACACCTTGTTAACGCGCAGCGGGCACTCGAGCGTATGCTTGCCGCCTGAGAAGATAACGGGTGGCCTTGCCGCCGCCCTTATCGCTTACAGAAAACCGAGCAGTGAGAAGAAGAAGTATCCCGCCACAATGATAATCACGGGAAGGATATAGAGCGGGAAAATTTGCAGGAAAATGGTGTGACGCGGCACAACGATGCGGGATTCAATCTGCTCCCGACTCATTCCTTCCGGGCCTTTGGCCTGCTCCAGAATCAACTGATCCTCAACGCCTTCGCGTAAAAAGCGCGTCTGGCGACTCATTCTCGCGCCAGAGGCCTGTAATGCCAGCGCGACAAAGATCAGGGCGTATATCACCCAAAAGCCGATATTCAGCTGTTGATGAAAATCCGGGGTGGGTGAGTTAAACCAGAAGACATTCAAAAATGGCGTATTAAAACGCATCATCTCAATCATGACATGAGCGAAATCAAGCATTACCGCATTGATACCCGGCTGTTTTTCGCTGTGGTCGTACATAAATTTGAGTACAGAAATCAGCGTAGAAATGACGGCAGGAATAAAAATCACCCAGCCAGCAATACGTTTTAAGACCGCAATGCGTCCAGCTTGTTGATACGTCATCAGTTCCTCTTCATAAAGACGCGTTATTTGTGCCTAAGTCTACCTGCTGGTCATCAATTTCGCCCGCTCTTTAAAAGCAATATGCTAAATTGCAGAGTGTGCTTAGCACGTATCGTCTGTCGAACACCCTGGATAAGGAGACGTTGTGATGTCGACACCGCGCCAAATTCTTGCCGCAATTTTTGACATGGATGGATTACTGATCGATTCCGAACCGCTGTGGGATCGCGCCGAACTGGACGTTATGGCCAGCCTGGGCGTGGATATCAGCCGCCGTAATGAACTTCCCGATACGCTGGGCCTGCGCATCGATATGGTGGTTGACCTGTGGTTTGCCCAACAGCCTTGGGTAGGTCCCAATCGCGATGAGGTGACCGCACGCATTATCAGCCGCGCCATTTCTCTGGTGGAAGAGAACAGGCCGCTGCTGCCCGGCGTACGTGAGGCCGTCGCGCTGTGTAAAGCCCAGGGGCTGAAGGTCGGACTGGCCTCGGCTTCACCGCTGCATATGCTGGAAAAAGTGCTCACGATGTTTGAACTGCGCGACAGTTTTGACGCGCTGGCGTCCGCTGAAAAATTGCCTTACAGCAAGCCGCACCCGCAGGTTTATCTGGACTGCGCCGCAAAGCTGGGCCTGGATCCCCTCAACTGCGTTGCGCTGGAAGATTCCGTTAACGGTATGGTGGCGTCGAAGGCTGCACGGATGCGCTCCATTGTGGTGCCCGCTGAAGAAGGCCGTCACGACCCCCGGTTTGCCCTCGCCGACGTGAAGCTTAACTCGCTGGCAGAACTCACGGCGCATCATCTGCAGGGCGGTTAACGCCCTTCTCCGGTTTGTGACAAACAGTTACACCGTCACCTCTTCCGCCTACTGTATAAAAACCCTATACTGTATGAATTGACAGTTTTGTGGGTTTTATCATGACGGCGGAAGGCCACCTGCTTTTTTCTATTGCGTGCGCAGTATTTGCCAAAAACGCTGAACTCACCCCCGTGCTGGCACAGGGGGACTGGTGGCATATTGTCCCTTCCGCCGTATTGACCTGTCTGCTGCCCGACATTGACCACCCCAAGTCCTTCCTCGGACAACGCCTGAAGTGGGTGTCGAAACCCATCGCCCGCGCGTTCGGCCACCGGGGGTTCACCCACAGCCTGCTGGCCGTGTTTGGCCTGCTGACGCTTTTCTATTTGAAGGTGCCCGAAAGCTGGATAGTCCCCGCCGATGCCATCCAGGGGATGGTGCTGGGCTATTTAAGCCATATTCTCGCCGATATGCTGACGCCTGCGGGCGTGCCGCTGCTTTGGCCCTGCCGCTGGCGTTTCCGTTTTCCGATCCTCGCACCGCAGAAAGGCAACCAGCTTGAGCGCGTATTGTGCATGGCGCTATTTGCTTATGCCGTCTGGATGCCGCAAACATTGCCCGAAAATAGTGCAGTTCGCTGGTCATCCCAGATGATTAATTCGCTGCAATTTCAGTTCAATCGCTTTATTCATCACCAGATTGAACAGTAAACCGACAAAATTATCCCATTTGTCATAAACCATTCCATTTGGATATAAGCGCTACATCACACTTCTGCTAACCTTCCGCCAACAGGATCGGTAAAAACCGACCCAATAATAAATCAGGAGAACGGGGATGAATTTTCCACTCATCGCGAACGTCGTTGTGTTCGCTGTATTGCTATTGCTTCTCGCGCAGGCGCGCCACAAACAGTGGAGCCTGGCGAAAAAAGTGCTGGTTGGTCTGGCCATGGGTGTCGTATTTGGTCTGGCATTACAGGCAATTTATGGCTCCGATAATCCAGTTCTGAAAGATTCTATTCAGTGGTTCAACATCGTCGGTAACGGCTATGTTCAGCTGCTGCAGATGATCGTTATGCCGCTGGTATTCGCCTCTATTCTGAGCGCCGTTGCCCGCCTGCATAACGCGACCCAGCTGGGAAAAATCAGCTTCCTGACCATTGGTACGCTGCTGTTCACCACGCTGATTGCCGCGCTGGTGGGTGTGCTGGTCACCAACCTGTTTGGCCTGACCGCAGAAGGTCTGGTTCAGGGTACCGCTGAAACGGCGCGTCTTACCGCGATTCAAACCAACTACGTTGGTAAAGTGGCTGACCTGACCGTGCCGCAGATGGTGCTCTCCTTCATACCGAAGAACCCGTTTGCTGACCTGACCGGGGCGAGCCCAACCTCGATCATCAGCGTGGTTATTTTCGCCGCGTTCCTGGGCGTAGCGGCGCTGAAGCTGCTGAAAGACGACGCGCCTAAAGGCGAACGCGTGCTGACCGCGATTGATACCCTGCAAAGCTGGGTGATGAAGCTGGTGCGTCTGGTGATGCAGCTGACGCCTTACGGCGTGCTGGCGCTGATGACCAAAGTGGTTGCCGGCTCTAACCTGCAGGACATCATTAAGCTGGGCAGCTTCGTTGTCGCCTCTTATCTGGGTCTGGGCATTATGTTCGTGGTGCACGGCATCCTGCTGGGCGTAAACGGCGTCAGCCCGCTGAAATACTTCCGTAAAGTCTGGCCGGTGCTGACCTTTGCCTTTACCAGCCGTTCCAGCGCCGCGTCTATTCCGCTGAACGTTGAAGCGCAAACCCGCCGTCTGGGCGTGCCTGAATCCATCGCCAGCTTCTCTGCCTCCTTTGGTGCCACCATTGGTCAGAACGGCTGTGCGGGTCTGTACCCGGCGATGCTGGCGGTGATGGTTGCCCCTACCGTGGGGATTAACCCGCTAGATCCGGTCTGGATCGCCACGCTGGTCGGGATTGTTACCGTAAGCTCCGCAGGCGTTGCGGGTGTTGGCGGTGGCGCAACCTTCGCCGCGCTGATTGTGCTGCCCGCGCTGGGTCTGCCCGTGACGCTGGTCGCGCTGCTGATCTCCGTCGAACCGCTGATCGACATGGGCCGTACCGCGCTGAACGTGAGCGGCTCCATGACCGCCGGTACGCTGACCAGCCAGTGGCTGAAGCAGACCGACAAAGCGATTCTGGAAAGTGAAGACGACGCCGAGCTGGCGCACCGTTAATTACGGTCGAAATAAAAAAACCGCCTGATGGCGGTTTTTTTATGGCTGTTATTCCTCAACCTCTTCATCCTGGCGGATCTGCATCGCCCACCGTTGCGCTGACTCCGGCACGGTAAACGTGGGCGAGCGGCGGAAGTGTTCGCCGATCAGCACAAAGGCCACATATTTCCCCCGAAGCTGCCAGACATCGCGAAAACCCTCCACTTTCAGGGCATGGTCAGGCGGCGCGGGCTCAACGCGGGGCACATAGCTAATAACCTGGCGGTTTTGTTGACGAAGAGGTTTCATAAGCGACTGGTTCACTAAAGCAAATTCTTGAAGCAGGAAAATTCTATGATAGCCGATCCTGCTGCCTTCCGTCGCGCCCCGAGTGGGCGAGAAGGCTCCTTTCGTCAATGACGGCATGTGAAAACTCTTAGTTCGCGAGCCATCTCGCGACATTGTTCTATCCTTAATAGGGTTTTTAGCAATGGATAAAGGAGAAGCGTGCAATGTCGAACAAAGATAAAACACATCAATCACCGATTCATGGCACTGAGGAATCTCAACCGGGTATGGACTCTCTCGCCCCTGCTGACGGCTCTCACCGCCCCTCCCCTGGCCCCTCTGCACCGGGCGAACAGCCTACCGCACCGGGAAGCATGAAATCGCCGGAGACGGGAAACGAGAAGCTGAAATCGCTTGAGCCGCACCGCAAAGGCGGCGAAGGTTTTGCGCTGACCACCAATCAGGGCGTGCGCATTGCTGACGATCAGAACTCCCTTCGCGCAGGCGCGCGCGGGCCAACCCTGCTGGAAGATTTTATCCTGCGGGAAAAAATCACCCATTTCGACCACGAGCGGATACCGGAACGCATCGTCCACGCGCGCGGTTCCGCTGCGCACGGCTACTTCCAGCCCTATAAGAGCCTGAAAGCGATCACCAAAGCGGATTTCCTCTCCGATCCGGACAAAATCACTCCGGTATTTGTGCGCTTCTCCACCGTACAGGGCGGCGCGGGTTCGGCAGATACCGTCCGGGATATCCGCGGCTTTGCCACCAAGTTTTATACCGAAGAGGGTATTTTCGATCTGGTGGGCAATAACACCCCGGTGTTCTTCATTCAGGACGCGCATAAATTTCCTGACTTTGTCCATGCGGTAAAACCGGAGCCCCACTGGGCCATACCGCAGGGACAAAGCGCGCACGACACATTCTGGGACTATGTCTCCCTGCAGCCTGAAACCTTACACAACGTGATGTGGGCGATGTCAGACCGCGGCATTCCGCGCAGCTATCGCACCATGGAAGGCTTTGGCATCCATACCTTCCGTCTGATCAACGCCGAGGGTAAAGCCACGTTCGTCCGTTTCCACTGGAAGCCGGTGGCGGGTAAAGCCTCGCTGGTGTGGGACGAGGCGCAAAAGCTGACCGGGCGCGACCCGGACTTCCATCGCCGCGAGCTGTGGGAGTCCATTGAAGCGGGCGACTTCCCGGAATACGAACTGGGCCTGCAGCTCATACCGGAAGAGGACGAATTTAAGTTCGATTTCGACCTGCTTGACCCGACGAAGCTGATTCCGGAAGAGCTGGTGCCGGTTCAGCTGGTGGGTAAAATGGTGCTCAACCGTAACCCGGATAACTTCTTTGCCGAGAACGAACAGGTCGCGTTCCACCCTGGGCATATCGTACCGGGGCTGGATTTCACCAACGATCCGCTCTTGCAGGGACGTTTGTTCTCGTATACCGATACGCAGATCAGCCGTCTTGGCGGACCGAACTTCCACGAAATTCCAATTAACCGCCCAACCTGCCCATACCACAATTTCCAGCGCGACGGGATGCACCGTCAGGATATTGATACCAATCCGGCGAACTATGAGCCGAACTCCATCAACGATAACTGGCCGCGCGAAACGCCTCCGGCGCCGAAACGCGGTGGATTCGAATCGTACCAGGAGCGTATCGACGGCAACAAAATTCGCGAGCGCAGCCCGTCGTTCGGCGAGTATTACGCCCATCCTCGCCTGTTCTGGAACAGCCAGACGCCGATTGAGCAACAGCACATTATCGGCGGCTTCAGCTTTGAGCTGAGCAAAGTGGTGCGTACCTACATCCGCGAGCGGGTCGTCGATCAGCTGGCGCGCATTGATATTCAGCTCGCCCAGAGCGTTGCGGATAACCTGGGCATTACGCTGACCGACGAGCAGCGCAACCTTGCCCCGCCTAAAGAGGTTAACGGCGTGAAGAAAGATCCGTCACTGAGCCTGTATGCCGTGCCGGGTGGCTCGATTAAAGGCCGCGTGGTCGCCATCCTGCTGAACGACAAAACCCGCGCCAGCGACGTGCTGGGGATCATGCAGGCGCTGAAGACCCAGGGCGTGCATGCGAAACTGCTTTATTCCCGCATGGGGGAAGTGACCGCCGATGACGGCTCCGTGCTGCCGGTGGCGGCGACCTTTGCCGGGGCGCCATCGCTGACCGTCGATGCGGTGATTGTGCCGTGCGGAGACATTGACAGCCTGCTGAACAACGGTGACGCCGTGTATTATCTGCTGGAAGCCTATAAGCACCTGAAACCGATCGCGCTGTCCGGCGACGCGCGACGGTTTAAGGCGCACCTGAAGGTGGCCGATCAGGGTGAGGACGGCATTGTCGAGGGCGACAACGTTGACGATGCCTTTATGACGAAGCTGTTTGATTTGCTCGCCGCGCACCGCGTCTGGTCGCGCAGCAGTAAGATTGACCAGATCCCGGCGTAAAAAATACCCTCACCCCGGCCCTCTCCCTGAAAGGGAGAGGGTGAAATGCAGACCTGTGTTCGCATTACAGACCGCACGGCCCAGTCCCCTCTCCCTTTTGGGGAGAGGGTTAGGGTGAGGGGGAATTTCTCACAAATCCCCGAACGTTCCCAACCGATACCCACGCTCGGCAATCGCGTATTTCAGCGACGCCGACGTCAGCACGTCCAGCTCCGCCAGGCGCGGCCAGCAGTAGGCGCTTTTCCGCACGGTATTATCGACAAAAGCAGGATGCGCCATCACCTCTACGGACTTTTCACCGCGAGCGGCGGACTCATCCAGCACCTTCAGGAACAGCGCTTCGTCGATCTCGTCGCCGTAAAATGCGCTGCTGAACCCCTCAGTGGTGGTCACGTCGCAGTCGGGCACGCCGCGCGCCTCCCGATCCACGCGCATCGCCACGCCTTTGCGCTTTGCAAACTCAGCGACAATGGGGAAAATCGCCGGGATCATATGCACGTGGTGATGGCTGTCGATGTGCGTCGGTGCCTTACCAAACACGTCAACAAAGCGGTGGAACTGACGCTCCAGCTCTCCGGCAATCTCTTCGAGCGGCAGAGCGCCCTGCTCTGCCTGTTCCCAAATCCATTTGCCCAGCTGGCCGTCGCGCGTCAGGCCCGGCATTGGCGAAAGCGGCATCCCGAGCGTCAGCACAAAATGCATGCCGACGCCCAGCTCCGGCACCTCGCGGCTCAGGTGCGCCGCGTGTTCAACCGCCTCACCATTCACCAGTGCCGTGGTCGAGGTCACAACACCCCGGCGACAGGCTTCAATAATGCCGTAGTTCTGGCCTTTCGAGAGGCCAAAATCATCAGCATTAACGATCAGCAGGTTTTCCATTGTGCGTCCTCTCAGTGGTGTTTGAACTTGAGCTTCTCGATCGTGGCGGCAAAGTTCGGCAACCATTTTTCATGCGCCAGGATCATCTCGCCGGCCAGCTGCTCCGCATCACGGTCGGAATGCACCAGCGGGCTGAGGTTCAGCGCCAGCAGCACGTCATTGAGCTCGCCGCTCAGCGCCGCGTTGCTTGCCGCCACTTCAAAGCCTTTGATGGTGTGGATCAGGCCCATAACCTTATCATCGAAGTGGGTGATGCGTGGATGCGGTTTAGCGCCATCGCGTCCCAGGATGCAGGTCATCTCGACCGCCCAGTCCGCCGGGATATTGTCGATATGGCCGTGGTGCGGCACGTTGACATAGTGCTCCGCCTGCTTGTCGTTGTAGATGGCGTTAATCACCTCGCACGCCGCATCGGAGTAGTAGGCCCCGCCGCGCTGCTCCAGCTCTTTCGGTTTGACGTTCAGGTTCGGATCTTTATACAAATCGAACAGCTGCTTCTCGACTTTCTGAACGATCTGCGCGCGCGCGCCGCCCTTATAGTACTCGCCCATTTCGATGGCCAGCATCTCTTTCTGCTTAAAGTAGTAAAGCAGGTACGAGCACGGCAGCAGGTTCAGCGAGCGGATCAGCCCTTCGCTGAACGGCAGGTCAAAGATGTTTTTCACCGATGCCGCCGTCAGGCGACCGGAAGCCACGCCGTCGAGCAGCTCGGCAAAGCGCGATTTACCGTTCACGATCACGTCTTTAATGAACACCATGTGGTTCAGGCCGAACAGGTCGATGGAGAGATCGTCGCTGTCGTTCAGCGCCAGCACGTCGCGGATAAACATCTTCATACCGATCGGAATATTACAGACGCCGATAAAGCGTTTGAAACCGGTATGACGATAGACCGCCTCGGTCACCATCCCGGCCGGATTGGTGAAGTTAATCACCCACGCGTTCGGGCAGATCTCCTGTACGTCTTTGACGATGTCGAAAATCACCGGGATGGTACGCAGGCCTTTGAACAGGCCGCCCGCGCCGTTGGTCTCCTGCCCGAGATAGCCGTGGCTCAGCGGGATACGTTCGTCCAGCTCGCGCGCCTTCAGCTGGCCGACGCGCAGCTGGGTGGTGACGAAATCCGCCTCTTTCAGCGCCAGACGGCGGTCCAGAGTTTTATGCACGGTCAGAGGCACGCCCGCTTTCTCCACCATGCGCTGGCACAGGTCGAAAATAATATTCAGCTTTTCCTGACCTTCCTCCACGTCCACCAGCCATAATTCGCTGACCGGTAATTCATGATAACGTTTCAGAAAACCTTCAAGTAATTCCGGGGTATAGCTGCTGCCGCCACCAATGGTTACGACTTTTAATTTCTTCTGCATAATATCTCCCTTAGCGTATCAGGTTAATCGCCTGCAAGGTATAGCGTACTCTTCCCGCTATTTGGGCAAGCCATTAAAGCAATATTTGTGGCGGGTAATCCGCCGAAAGTTAATTAATTACCGTTAAATTCTTCCGGTAACTGTTCGGTGTGAATGAAGTCAATTTTTTAAAGGTCTTAATAAACAGGCTGGGACTGCTGTATCCTGACTCGTACGCAATATCGGTGACAGAGTAGTTGGTAATTTCCAGCTGTTTCTTCGCAAAATTAATGCGGATTTCATTAATAATTTGCACGGGTGTTTTACGATAATAGCGCTGCGTCGCGCGGGTCAGATATTCCTGGGATTTTCCCGACAGTGACACCATATTTTCCAGCGCATTTTCGCTGAACTGACCTTTATCGTGCATCAGCTCAACGGTGCTGCGCAGCCACTGTGGAATATCGTCCGTCACCTGCTGCTCTTCACGATGATGGCGCAGCCGGTTCATCACGTAGAAGGTCACCGTTTCAATAAACTCATCAAATTCATTGTCGCGGAAGTTAAGCGAGGCGATAACCGTTTCAATCCAGGTCATGAACTCGTTTTTGACCCGATAGACCTGGGAGGCCACAAAGCAGAACGGCACCAGCGGCAGATAGTGCTTCTCAAAGAAGCGTCTGCTGACGCCCACATTCAGAATACGGGTGGCACCAAATTCGTAAAAGCTCTGGTGATAAGAACCCATCGGCAGGAAGACAAAATCCCCTCGCTCAAGCAGGACGCGCTTACCGTTGATCTCCTGGTAGTAGCGGCCGGTCAGAACAATCGTGAACTCGTAGTAGTCATGCTGGTGCAGACCGCTGGCGCTCTCCGTCTTGTTGTAGATAACCACGTGAAAATTTTTGCCGTTAAACAGCTGCTGTTCAAGTGCGGTTTTAATTTCCATCGTGCTGACCTCCTGCTGCGAAATCCGACTCAGTGCATTTTCTCGTGAAGCTCGATAAGCTCCGCCACCAGCTCACGCGCCAGCATCGAGGTCATCAGGTGATCCTGCGCGTGGACCAGCACCAGGCTGACCTTCATCTTCCCTTCGCCCTGATCGCCTTCAATCAGCTTTGTCTGCACCAGGTGCGCTTCGTTGAGCGCCGTGCGGGACTGGTCCATCATGGTTTTCGCCGCGGCGAAATCCCCCTGCTTGGCCTGCTTCAGTGCGGCATAGGCCAGGCTGCGGGCCTGTCCGGAGTTGATGATAAGCCCCATCACCACTTCTTCGAGATCGTTCTCGACGGCTTCGTCTGCGACAATACTATCCAAATCTAACATGTTTAAGCTCCTTGTGGCTGGCGCGGGCTTCCCCGCGCCGGTCAATCCTAGAATTTCAGTGAGAGGGCAATATCCTCTTCGCTCTCTTCTTCATCAATAATGGTGGCGGCTTTGTTGGCAATCGCCACGAACGGCATGTACAGCAGGGTGGCAATCCCGAGGTTGAATATCGCCAGCAGGAAGGCCGCGACGCTACCGTTGGTGTTAAAGAAGGCGCCCAGGCCCGCCGGCATGGTCCACGGCGCAATGTTGGTGACCGGTGGAATGATGCCCATGTAATACGCCGTCAGGGTGATCGCGGCCAGCAGCGGCTGAATCAGGATGAACGGAATGAACATTACCGGGTTCATGATGATTGGCAGACCGAACAGAATCGGTTCGTTAATCTGGAAGATGCCTGATGGCAGCGCCAGCTTCGCGACCTGACGGTAGTCAGCACGACGAGAGACAATAAAGACCGCGATGATCAGACCCAAGGTCGCCCCGGTACCGCCCAGGAAGATATAGGAGTCAAGCATCGGCTTCGCCCACACATGGAAGGTTTTACCCGCTGCCAGCGCCGCGTCAACGGAGCCGTACTGCTGGTAAAGCGCAACGTTTTCCAGTGCCCAGGGGGTCATAATCCCGCTGTCCAGCGCGGCAAGTGCCAGTGAACCATGCACGCCAAAGAACCACAGCAGAGAGGTGAAAATCACATACGCCCAACCGACCACGCCACCCATCGACGCCAGCGGCGTAGAGATAGAGTCCATGATGATCTGGTGGAAGTTAGTGCCCCAGTGGGAGAGCGCCCAGGCGATAATCCCCATGATGGAGAGAATAATGAAGCCTGGAATCAACGCGGAAAATGAACGAGAAACGGAAGCCGGTACGCTATCCGGCAGGCGGATAACCCAGTTGCGGCGGATAATAAAGGTGAACATTTCTGCCACCACCAGGCCGATAACAATACCGGAGATGATGTTGGCCCCGCCCAGCCAGTTGGCGCCAACGGCATAGGCTTCACCCACGCTGTAAGGCGTTACGGTCATAAAGGCGGCAACGGATAATAACCCGGCAGCCAGCGGATCCACTTTACGCTCTTCTGCCAGTGCCATCCCAATAAAGAAAGGCGCCATCAGCGACATAATCCCTAACGTACCGTTATAGACGTTGCCGCCAATGGCTTTAAAACCATTAAGGGTTTCAATAGTGGAAGCGTCTAACCGAATTCCTAATGAATAAAAGAAGGAACCTTCACCAAAGCTCAGAAAAACGTTGTTAATTAAAACGAACATGGCCCCGGCCAGCGTCAACGGCATTAATTTAATAAAGCCGTTTTTGATGGCATTAACGTGAGGCTGCTTTCCTATTTTAACAGCAAAAGGAAGGAGTACCTTTTCAAGTGAAGCGATGACTTTACTCATAGGAAAATACCCTTAAATGCCGTAACGCATGTTACGGCGTATTGTGTGTGAAATAACTCTTTGACGGGAAAAATAAAAATTAATTAGCAGCTTTTTTAATGGCTGCCACAGCAGCTTTAAGAACACCTAAACCATCAATTTTGCCGTACAGCCCCGAGTCGATCACTTCGACCGGTTTATTCGGTAACAGTCGTTGAATTTCGGGCAACATATAGGCAATTTGCGGCCCCAGTAAAACAACATCGGCTGTCTGGCCTTTTTCGCCCGCCAGCGTCTCTGGAAACGCTTCAATCACCACAGGGACTTCATACTTTTCAGCCTGCGCACGCATCTTTGACACCAGAAGCGACGTTGACATGCCCGCTGAGCAGAACAGGTAGATATGTTTCTTTTCCATCGTGATTTCCCTCTTGTATGACTACCTGCCATCGCGCTATCACTCGACTCGCTGTCCCGGCAGACAGGTAGCTTGCGTACTGTTGTTTATCGTTGGAGTGAGTATACGCAATGGTACAGACAGGGGATAATTCTGGATAGACTCAAATTGTCTCTCATTGACCTGGCTTGTTGACTCCCCTCACATTTCGGGCAAATAATTCGCGCAAAGAAATAAGATTTTCTGATGCATAAAAAAACCGGCCCATGGGCCGGTTTGTTAACATCCTCAGGCAAGCAGGGTTACTGCGCCTTAGGTGCCTGCGGATCGGTGTCGTATTCAGCACAGGTCTGATAGCCGGAGTTGATCACATGACCGGTATCATCCAGGGCGACGAAGTAGGTTTCTGCCTTACCATCACGTTGACCCAGGATATAGGTCTGGCAGGTCCCTTTCGCATGAATCATGGTCACTTCAGAAGAAGGTTTACCGGCAATCGCAGCCACCTGCGAACGGGTCATCCCTTTTTTAACGTCTTTTACTACGGGCTGCGTAAACTGATCCTTAGTGCGATCGTAAGCCGTACACCCTGCCAGCATAGTCAGTACCGCCGCTGCGCTAAGAATTCCTGCTACGTTCTTGTTCATATTCCGTCCTCTTGTTTATCAGCGTGTTATCTAAGCATGGGATAAAAAGTACTATTGTTCAACTTTGTGAGTTACGCCAGACGAATTTCGGAAAATTCTAATAAAACAACGATAACCTGCTAAATCGGCGCAAATTAGCGCACTCGAAACTGTGATCCTTGTCGTTTCTCGCCCAAAGGGTTAGTTTTAACAGCTAACACATTCTGTTTATGTACTACATATGGAGGGCGTGATGGCTCTGCAACAAGAGATTATTCAGGCACTGGGCGCGAAGCCTACGGTAGATGCACGTGAAGAGATCCGCCGCAGCGTGGATTTTTTAAAATCGTACTTAAAAAAGAACGCTTTCCTGAAATCCCTGGTGCTGGGCATCAGCGGCGGCCAGGACTCTACCCTGACCGGTAAACTCTGCCAGATGGCGATTTCAGAGCTTCGCGAAGAGACGGGCGATGAGACACTGCAGTTTATCGCGGTGCGTCTTCCTTATGGCGTACAGGCGGACGAGCAGGATTGCCAGGATGCCATTGCCTTCATTCAGCCTGACCGCGTGCTGACCGTGAATATTAAGGGCTCGGTGCTGGCAAGCGAGCAGGCGCTTCGCGAAGCGGGCATTGAGCTGAGCGATTTTGTTCGCGGCAACGAGAAGGCCCGCGAGCGCATGAAAGCGCAGTACAGCATCGCCGGGATGACCAAAGGTGTTGTCGTCGGCACCGACCATGCGGCAGAAGCGATCACCGGTTTCTTCACCAAATACGGCGACGGCGGCACCGACATTAACCCTATCTTCCGTCTCAACAAGCGTCAGGGTAAGCAGCTGCTGGCCGCGCTGGGGTGTCCTGAGCATCTGTATAAGAAAGCGCCAACAGCGGACCTTGAAGACGATCGACCTTCCCTGCCGGATGAAGCGGCCCTTGGCGTCACCTATGACAACATCGATGATTATCTGGAAGGCAAAAAGCTGGATGAACGGACCGCGAAAATCATCGAAGGCTGGTATCTGAAAACCGAGCACAAGCGCCACACGCCCATTACGGTGTTTGACGACTTCTGGAAAAAATAAAGCAAAGCGGTAACCAGGTTACCGCTTTTAATGTTTGCGCCCTCTCCCGTGGGAGAGGGTTGAGGTGAGGGCATCAAGCCGCACGTCCTGGCCGGGTAAGGCTTAGCCGCCACCCGGCTCTTTTTTAACCACCACACTCCTGCTACACTGTATACCTGAACAGTATATGGAGCAGTATGTGAGCAGGCGTCAATCCGCCCCGCGTCTTGAATTTGAAGCGGCGGCTATCTACGAATATCCCGAGCACCTTCGCCCCTGGCTTGAGGCGCTGCCTAAACAGCCGGGCGTGTACATCTTTCACGGTGAAAGCGATACCCTGCCGCTCTATATCGGCAAGAGCGTTAACATTCGCAGTCGGGTGTTATCCCATCTCCGTACGCCGGACGAGGCCGCCATGCTGCGCCAGTCGCGACGCATTTCCTGGTTCCAGACGGCGGGAGAAATGGGCGCGCTGTTGCTGGAGGCGCGGTTGATAAAAGAACAACAGCCGCTGTTCAATAAGCGCCTGCGCCGCAACCGTCAGCTCTGCTCCCTGCAGATAAACGATGGCAGGCCGCAGGTCGTCTACGCGCGCGACGTCGATTTTTCTCATGCCCCGAATCTCTATGGGCTATTCGCCAATAAACGCGCCGCGCTCCAGGCGCTGCAGACGCTGGCGGACGATTTACAGCTTTGCTACAGCCTTTTAGGTCTGGAGGCAACCACCCGGGGACGCGCCTGTTTTCGATCCGCGCTGAAGCGCTGCGCCGGTGCGTGCTGCGGGAAGGAGAGCGTTGAGGCGCATCACGCCCGGCTTCTCACCGGTCTGGCGGCCATCAGCGTGAACTGCTGGCCCTGGGAAAGCGCCGTTGCGCTAAAAGAAGTGGGCGAGGCCATGACCCAGTATCACATCGTCAACAACTGGCTCTGGCTGGGCGCCGTCGACGACATCAACGACGCGGCAACCCTGCTGCGCACGCCCGCCGGATTTGACCACGATGGCTACAAAATTCTCTGTAAACCGGTCCTGACAGGAAAGTTTGAGATCATTGTGCTCAATGACCCGGCAGCCACGTGATTTCGCTGAACAATAAGGTGCCCTGAGCCTCCAGCAGACGCAGCGTATGGGTACCCTCCTCCCAGCTGGCACCCTGATCGGCCGTCAGCAATTTATCGCCCAGCTGCCACGCCCCGCTTAGCACGAACACCACGCCCCCGCGTGAGCCAAAGGTGGTGAAGGTTCGGTCAGCAACGCGCACCTTCGCCCGGCAGCAGTCGCGCCGGGTCATGATGTTAAAGTCCATCGCCATCCGCCCATCTGAAAGCAGCGCTTTCACCGGCAGATCGCCGGCAAAACTGTAGGGCTGATGATGCTTGAGGGTATGGGAGAACGCCTGACCCGCGTCCAGCGTCACCTCTCCCCCTTCCAGCAAGGTAATCACCCGGTCAACACCGGGAAACGAGGAGAATTCGCCGTTGCTGGCAATCGTCGCGATACTGGCACGCCAGTGAAAATCGCGCGTCGCGGGAGGGAAGCAGCAAATCTCACGCGTTTCGCCAGCACCATTGCGCCAGAGGCTGACCGGCATCTTACGGATATCAAAGAACTCCATCACCACTCCTGAATGGCACAACCCGTGCCAGGGCAAGGATATCGCTATCGTTGCTGTCTTGTTTGTTATCGTTGGGTATTCACAGAAACAGTATCGGCAGCAGAGCGGGCAGGCCTTAGCTGAACGTTAATAAAAATTCTAACGCCATGACTCTGCAAACATTCTCTGAAGCGACTACAGGAGGATACCGCGCTGGCGGCGGCAGGCAAGAGGGCAGGAAAGAAAAACCGCCGGTCCTGTCCACAGCGGTTGCGCTTTTGTGGACAGGATCCCGGCGGTCTTAAGAGAGTGAACCGATTATTCGGTTGGAGCTGGCATTTTACCTTCCATCGCCGGACGTTCTGTCAGACGCTTCTCAAAATTCGCATTAAATTGTTTTTTCTGTTCCGGGGTCAGAATGTTGTAGATCTTGTTCTGGGTTTCCATGTGAGCCAGCATGCGGGCTTTGTGCTGCTCGGCCATTTTGTCGATCTGCGCTTCGGCTTTCGCCTTATCGAAGCTATCGCTGGCGATGATGTCATGCATCGCACGGCGCTCTTCAAGCGGAGGACGTTTCATCTGGTCGCGTTCGCCTTTTCTGATGTCGCGGATCTGCTGCTTCTGCGCATCCGTCAGGTTGAGATCCTTAAACATCATCATCTCGTTGTGCATACCCGGACCTTTATGATGCATCATCATTTTGCCTTCAGCAGGCGCGGTAGGTGTAGTGGTCGCAGTATCTGCGGCGAACGCCATGCTGGTAGCGCCCAGAGCCAGGGTAGAAGCAACAAACAGTGCAGTAAACTTACGCATAATTTATTTCCTTTCTTTCAGTTATTCTTCGGCGCTATGCCGTGTTGACGAGATTAACTTTACGGGGTTTATCGTCAATTAGTCAGAGCAACGGTAAAACAATGAAAGTGTAAAAAACAAATTTTCGCCAAATGTGGAGGAAATAAGGATAAAGCGTGGAGAGTTGCAACAAAAAATATTTAACAGGATGATTTTAAAGAGATTAAGCAGAAGTATAGCGAAGTGAAGATCAATAATAAAGCAATTCACCAGGAATATTCTGCAAAACAAGCGCAAGCGCTTTAATCGTTAAAAAAAGTTTTTTACTTCCCCCTCCCGGATGATGAGAGGGGAAAGGTTCAGGATATTTTTTCCAGCATCAGCCCGGCCCGCAGGCCAAACGCGACGGTGGGGTTAGGGAATAAAACATACTCGGTGGTGTTTTGCACCTCGTAACGTTCCTCGCCATCCTCAGCCAGCAGCGCCCCTTTGCGGAACGGGGTGAAGTTCAGGGTGTGTGCGGCCATATGGAGCTGGAAGGCATCGCTGCGGCGCGTGATCTGCTGTACGACCCGATACCGCTCAACGGGCTGATGCGCGTGCTCGGGAGCCGTTCCTCCCAGCAGCGCCCGAAGGGCGGAATGCGTAGGCGCAAAGCGGCTCAGATCGTTCTGGCCGAACGGCAGCGCTTTTCCCAGTTCCAGCGTGCAGGACAGCGCAGCGAAACGTTCACAGGTGAAATGGGTAAACGTTCCGCCCGGCGACTGATGAAATACCAGCGCCTCCAGCCCGGCGTCACCCAGCCAGCTCAGGAACGCTTCATCCCAAGGCTGACTGCGCTGCGGCAGAACGCCGAAGCGAACGTGGTAGGACGCGCGGATTGCCGTATGCAGATCCAGATGCCAGCGCCCCGGCCCCGCGGCGGCAAAAAACGCGGTCACGACGTTCTCCAGCCACTCTGCCCGCGCCGTTTCATCGCTCTGGGGAAACTGCGACCAGCGGCCGCCAAACATGCGGTTAATATCGCTCACCAGATACCGTTTGTTTTGCGCCAGCGCAGGGGGATTGCCGAGCACCACCAGCGTGCGGCACTTCAGGGCGATCTCATTGCGGTACAGCGCACGCAGCAGCAGATCAACAATCTCAACGGGCGCGGTTTCATTCCCGTGGATACCCGTTGAAAGCAGCAGCGAGAGATCGCTTTTTACGGTCGGCGTCAGCTCAAGCACCCCGCGCCCCAGCCACCGCCAGCGAAATGAGGGGCCGTCCCCCTCTTTCTGTTCCGGCGTCTCATCGGCCAGGGTCAGCGCCAGTAAATTTTCCATATCCACTCCTTTAGCGCTGGAACGGGTAAACCGATCCCAGCTGCAGGATTGTCGATAACGCGTCCAGCGCCTCGCGCCCTTCACGCAGAAGCTGCGGGTCAACCAGATCCGCCTGCGTCAGACGATCGCGGTAGTAGCGATCGACCCAGTCATTCAGCCGCGTAAAGAGCGTATCGTTCATCATGACCGCCGGGTTCACCGCCTGCATTTCGTCCTGGGTCAGGACCACGCGCAGACGTAAACAGGCTGGACCACCGCCGTTGGCCATGCTTTCGCGCAGGTCAAACACGCGCAGTTCGTCAATCGGGTTATCGGCCTTAACCAGCTCCGTCAGGTAGTGCCACACGCCTTTATGATCCCGGGACTCCTGCGGCAGGATCAGCATCATGCTGCCATCGTCACGGCTCAGCAGCTGGCTATTGAACAGATAGGTTTCTACCGCGTCCTGCACGCTCACCGCCTCCGTGGGCACCTGGATTGGCGTAAAACCGCGCACGCGCTCATGCAGCGTGGCGAGCAGCTTCTCCTGATGGGCAAACGCCTGCTCGTGGCAGAACAGCACCTGGCGGTTAGAAACGGCAATCACGTCGTTATGGAAAACGCCCTGGTCAATCACATGCGGGTTTTGCTGGGCAAAAACCACCTGGGAAGGATTGACCTGGTTCAGTCGGGCAACCGCCTGGCTCGCCGCCAGCGTCTGACGGGCAGGATAACGGGTTGGCGCGGCGTGGCCCCCCTCTTCTCGCCCGTAGATAAACAGCTGCAGGCCCGGGTCGCCATAGTCGCCCCCCAGGCGGTTATGGTTGGCCGCGCCTTCGTCGCCAAACATCGCCACCTGCGGCAGAGCCTGATGCACCTCAAAATGGGCGTCATGGTTGAAAATGGCGCGCAGCACGCGCTCGGTGGTTTCCGCTTCGGTGGCGCGGTGGAACTTGTTATTCAGGTTCGCCACCGTCAGATGAACTTTTCCATCCAGCGTATCGGCTGACGGCGCGACGGTCGCGGCGTTTGCCACCCACATAGAGGAGGCGGAGCTTGCCGCGGAGAGCAGGTGCGGGGTCTGCGTACCCGCTTTTTCGACGACCTGCTCATCGGTACCGCTAAAGCCGAGCTGACGAAGGACTACCACGTTCGGGCGTTCCTGCGGCGGGATCACCGCCTGTGGGAAACCGGCATCCGCCAGCGCCTTCATCTTCAGCAGCCCCTGCTTCGCCGCCAGCTTCGGGTTGGAGACCTGAAAACGGTGCTTCGTCGAGGCTTCATTACCAAAAGAGAGACCGGCATAGTGGTGCGTCAGCCCCACCAGCCCGTCAAAGTTAACCTCACGCGCTTTCATGACGATCCCCTCCGGTAAAATCCAGCCCCGGATTAAGCGTCTCCGGCAGCGTCAGCGCCGGGGTTTCCAGGCTCGCCATCGGCCACGCGCAGTAATCGGCGGCATACCACGCGCTGGCGCGATGGTTGCCCGACGCGCCTACGCCGCCGAACGGCGCGGTGCTCGCGGCCCCGGTCAGCGGTTTATTCCAGTTCACAATCCCGGCGCGTGCTTCCAGCAGCAGCCGATCAAACTTCTCGCGATGCGGCGAAATCAGCCCGCTCGACAGGCCGTAGCGGGTGTTGTTCGCCATCGCAATGGCCGCATCGAAATCGTCGTAACGCCAGACGCACAGCAGCGGGCCAAAGACCTCTTCGTCCGGCACGTTGCTCGCGCCGCTCATCTCTACAATGCCCGGCGTCAGCAGCGAGCTCCCCGGCTGAACCTGCTTCGGCTCCAGCAGGGTTTTCGCGCCGCGCGCGACGTGGTCCTGCCAGGCCTTCAGCACGTTCAGCGCGGCCTGTTCGGAAATCAGCCCGCCGATAAACGGCTGCGGATCGGCATCCCACGCGGCAGGCACCAGACGCGCGCTCACTTCAACCAGACGTTTCAGGAAGGCATCCCCCTGCGCGCCCCGCTTCACCAGCAGACGGCGGGAACAGGTGCAGCGCTGTCCGGCGGTAATAAAGGCGGACTGAATCGTCAGGTGCACCGCAGCGTCGATATCGTCAGGGTCTTCCACAATCAGCGGGTTGTTGCCGCCCATCTCCAGCGCCAGGATTTTCTCCGGCTGCCCTGCCAGCTGGCGGTGCAGCTGATAGCCCGTACCGGCGCTGCCGGTAAACAGCAGGCCGTCGATATCGCTCAGCGCGCTCAGCGCCTGACCGGTTTCCCGCCCGCCCTGCACCAGGTTCAGCACGCCCGGCGGCAGGCCGGCCTGTTCCCACAGCTTAACCACCGCCTCGCCGGTGAATGGCGTGAGCTCGCTCGGTTTGAAGATGACGGTATTGCCCGCCAGCAGCGCAGGCACAATGTGGCCATTCGGCAGGTGTCCCGGGAAGTTATACGGGCCAAACACCGCCAGCACGCCGTGGGGACGGTGGCGCAGCGTGGCCGCGCCGTCCGGCATGTCGGTATGCTGTTCGCCGGTGCGGGTGTGGTACGCCTTCACCGAAATGGCGATTTTGTTGATCATCGCCGTCACTTCGGTTGTCGCTTCCCAGCGCGGCTTGCTGGTTTCAGACGCGATGATGCGCGTCAGTTCGGCCTTGTTTGCCTCCAGCAGCCCGGCAAACTTTTCAACAATTTCCTGGCGCACGGCGAAAGGCTGTTTTGCCCACGCTGGAAACGCGCGGCGCGCGGCACGGCAGGCTTGTTCCACCTGCGCGGCGCTGGCGTCATGCCCCTTCCAGAGCACCTCTTTTCCAACCGGATTGGTCTTTACCCGCTCTTCGCCTTCGCCCGTGACCCAGTCACCGTTAATCCATAATGTCATGCTGTTTTCTCCTCAGGGCAGAGACGCACCAGGCGAACCGTATCGCCGGCGTTACATTTCAGGGCATCCAGTTCTGCAGCCGTCAGCACCAGACGTTCACATTTCGGGTTGGTACGCACCAGCATGGCGCGGAAGTTGGCGTAATTTTCGTTCGACACCAGACAGGCGGGCCAGTCACCCGGCGCGGGCTGACCTTCAGAGACCTCAACCAGACGGCTTTTACGGATCGCGCGCACGCGGTCGATATCGCACTCAAGCGTTGGGCCGCCGTCAAAGATGTCGACATAGTTCCGGTAGCGGAACCCCTCTTTCTCCAGCACCGCGCGGGCGGGCGCGGTCTGCGGATGGACTTCGCCAATCACCGCCTGCGCTTCCGGGCTGAGGAAATGGGTATAGATAGGATGCTTCGGCATCAGTTCGGCGATAAAGGCTTTCTGGCCGGTGCCGCAAAGATAGTCCGCCCGGCTGAACTCCATCGAGAAGAAGCGCTCGCCCAGGCTCTCCCAGAACGGCGAGTAGCCGGTGTCGTCGATCACGCCGCGCATCTCTGCGACCACTTTTTCGTTAAAGCGATCGCGGAAGGCGGCCATAAACATAAAGCGCGATTTGGAGAGCAGATAGCCGTTGCCCTCTTTGCGCCACGCCGGGTCGAGGAACAGCGTGCACAGCTCGCTGGCGCCCGTGTGGTCATTACAGAGGAACAGCGTGGGCAGCGCGTTATAGACGTTCAGCTCTTTCGAGGCGTGAACCATGGTGCCGACGCGGTAGTTGTACCACGGGTCGTTAAGCCCGACGGCCACTTCGATGGCGCAGATCCCGGCCACGGTCCCCGTGTCGGTGTCTTCCAGCACGAACACATACCCCTGTTCGCTTTTTGGCAACGTCCCCTGCCAGGTTTGCAGGGCGCGCTCAATGCGCGCCGACAGCGTTTTTTCATCGGCAGGAAGCGAGGTCAGCCCGCCTCCCGTCTTACCGGCAAGCTGCATGAGCCCGGCGAGATCGCCGCGCTCAACGGGACGGATGACCATCATGATGACACCCCGGATTTCACTTTTTCACACGCCAGCGCAAAACGGTCCAGACCGGTTTGCACCTCTTCCTCGCTGACGATCAGCGCCGGCGCAAAACGCACCACGTTGGCACCGGCAATCAGCACCATCACGCCCACTTTTGCCGCTTCCTGTGAAATAAGTTTAGCTTTTCCGGCAAACTCGGCGGTGAGCTCGCAGCCGATTAACAGCCCCAGACCGCGAATTTCTTTAAACAGCCCCGTTTTGCCGTTGATGGCGTTCAGACGTTCAACAAACCAGTCGTGACGCTGCTTAACGCCTTTCAGCACCTCAGGCGTGTTAATGATGTCCAGAACCTGCCCGGCGACGGCGGTGGCCAGCGGGTTACCGCCGTAGGTGGTGCCATGGGTACCTACGGTCATTACGCTGGCGAATTTATCGGTGGTCAGCGTCGCGCCAATCGGGAAGCCGCCGCCCAGCGCTTTGGCGGTAGAAAGCACGTCCGGCGTCACGCCGTAGTGCATATAGGCATACAGCTCGCCGGTGCGGCCCACGCCGGTCTGGACTTCGTCGAAAATCAGTACCGCGTTGTGGCGATCGCACAGCTCGCGCAGCCCCTGCAGGAAGGCTTTTTGCGCCGGAAGCACGCCGCCCTCGCCCTGCATCGGTTCGACGATCACCGCGCAGGTGGTGTCGTTAATCAGCTCGCTGGCGGACTGCAGATCGTTATAAATACCGTGACGGATATCCGGCGGCAGCGGGGCGAAATCCTGCGAGTAGGAAGGCTGGCCGCCCGCGCTGACGGTAAATAGCGTGCGCCCGTGGAAGGCGTTTTTAAACGCCACGATGCCGCTCTTGTGAGTACCAAATTTATCGTGCGCATATTTGCGCGCCAGCTTCAGCGCCGCTTCGTTGGCTTCCGCCCCCGAGTTACAGAAAAAGACCTTTTCGGCAAACGTCGCGTCGATCAGTTTTTTGGCCAGGCGCAGCGCGGGCTCGTTAGTAAAGCCGTTGCCGGTATGCCAGAACTTCGCCGCCTGGTCATTTAGCGCCTGACGCAGCGCAGGGTGCGCATGACCCAGCGCGTTGACCGCAATCCCACCTGCAAAGTCGATATACTCTTTACCCTGCTGATCCCACAGGCGCGAGCCTTCCCCACGAACCGGAATAAAAGCCGCCGGAGCGTAAACCGGCATCATCCATTCATCGAAATTTTCACGCGTAATTGACAGAGACATAGCGACCTCATCCGGTAAATAAAAAGTTATTTGAATGTTAAATAATTGAGTGTTTGCACTGTGAATGTAGATTGCAGCCTTCGTGCCAGCCAGCGATAAAATTGCATAAACGGGTTGAGGTAACAGAATATCAATAAGTTACAATATGGAGTTATTCACTGTTGGTGCATAAAAAGTGAATATTTTTACGACAAGCGGCGCTTTGCCGCATGAAAATCAGAAAGAGTATGCACAGGCCAAATATAATTCTGGAATTGTGATCGCTCGCGAAATTTATCGGTCATTTACGCCCTGTTTGAGGGCGAGGCGCGTCAGAATGGTGCAAATATTGCACCACCGGCATTAACTGTCGCAGTTATTGGCCGAACCCGGTAACAGTTGACGCAAATTCTGCTACCATCCATGCACTATTCACCTTGCACTGGCAGCGACTATGAAATTTGTCTCTTTTAATATCAACGGCCTGCGCGCCCGCCCCCATCAGCTTGAAGCTATCGTTGAACAACATCAGCCAGATGTGATCGGCCTGCAGGAGACCAAGGTTCACGACGACATGTTCCCCCTCGAAGAGGTGGCGAAGCTCGGCTACAACGTCTTCTATCATGGGCAGAAAGGCCATTACGGCGTTGCGCTGTTGACCAAAGAGACGCCAGTTTCAGTCCGCCGCGGGTTTCCCGGCGATGACGAAGAAGCACAGCGCCGCATCATCATGGCGGAACTTCCTTCCCCGCTGGGGAACATCACCGTGATTAATGGTTACTTTCCCCAGGGCGAGAGCCGCGACCATCCGACCAAATTCCCGGCTAAAGCCAAGTTTTATCAGGATCTGCAGGACTATTTGACCACCGAACTGAACAAAGAAAATCCGGTGCTGATCATGGGTGATGTGAATATCAGCCCGACCGATCTGGATATTGGCATCGGTGAAGACAGCCGCAAACGCTGGCTGCGTACCGGCAAATGCTCCTTCCTGCCGGAAGAGCGCGAGTGGATGCAGCGCCTGCTGGACTGGGGGCTGGTGGATACCTTCCGTACCTCCAACCCGGACACGCAGGATCGCTTCTCGTGGTTTGACTACCGCTCAAAAGGCTTTGACGACAACCGCGGCCTGCGTATCGACCTGCTGCTCGCCAGTTCGCCGCTGGCAGAGCGCTGCATCGAAACCGGGATCGACTACGAGATCCGCAGCATGGAAAAACCGTCTGACCACGCGCCGGTGTGGGCTAAATTCAAGCTGTAATGACGCGTGAACATTCGAAAAATTGCTTTCCTGTGCGCCCTTCTGGGCGCATTTATTCTGTCGTTTGTCATGCTTCCCCCAGGCACGCTCTCCCTGGAAGGGATTAAAACCCACCAGCAGGCACTCCTCTCCCATGTTAACCACGCGCCGCTGCGAAGCGCGCTGATCTTTTTTGCGCTCTATGTGGCGGTTTCCGCCCTGTCGATCCCCGGCGCGGCGATCCTCACCCTGCTGGGCGGAGCGTTATTTCCCCTGTGGGAAGGCACCGTTCTGGTCTCGTTTGCCTCCACGCTCGGGGCGACGCTTGCGATGCTCGCCAGCCGTTATCTGCTGCGCGACGGGGTCCAGCGGCGGTTTGCTCAGCAGATGAAAACGGTGAACGCCGGTATGGCGCATGACGGCGCGGGCTATCTTTTTGCCCTGCGCCTGATGCCGCTGTTCCCGTTTTTCCTGGTGAATTTGCTGATGGGGCTGACCCGCATTGGAGTCTGCCGCTACTGGTGGGTCAGCCAGGCAGCCATGCTGCCCGCGACGGTTGTGTTTCTGAACGCCGGGCGCGAGCTGGGGAAAGTGGCGTCGCTGCGCGATATTTTGTCGCCGGGCATGCTAATCGCCTTTACACTACTGGGGTTATTGCCGCTGGCGACTCGCCGGCTGTTTTCCCGTTATCTCCCGTCTGTTAAAAAGTGAGGCATTATGCGCCGTGTGCGTTTTTGCGCGTTCCTGATCGGTCTGCTGCTGGCAGCCCCCCTCTGTGCCGCCGAAAGCTGGCACGCTATTCAACAGCAGGCCAAAGGCCAGACCGTCTGGTTTAACGCCTGGGGCGGCGATCCGGCGGTCAACCGCTACCTTGAGTGGGTCAGCGGTGAGATGCAAACGCACTACGCCATTACCCTAAAAATCGTCCCGCTGGCGGATGCCGCCGATGCGGTAAAACGTATTCAGACCGAAGCCGCCGCAGGGCGTAAGGCCAACGGCTCGGTTGACCTGCTGTGGGTCAACGGCGAAAACTTCCGCACGTTAAAAGAGGCGAACCTGCTGCAAACCGGATGGGCGCAGACGTTGCCAGACTGGCGCTATGTCGATACCCGCAAACCCGTTACGGAAGATTTTGCGATTCCAACCGACGGGGCGGAATCCCCGTGGGGCGGCGCGCAGCTGACCTTTATCGCCCGCAAAGCCAGCATGCCGACGCCGCCGGTGGATCCCCAGGCGCTGCTGGCCTACGCGCAGCAGCATCCGGGCAAGGTCAGCTATCCTCGCCCGCCCGATTTTACCGGCACGGCCTTACTGGAGCAGCTGCTGCTGACGCTCACCGATCGCCCTGAGGCGTTACAAAAAGCGCCCGATGCAACGTTTGCTGAGGTTACGGCACCGCTCTGGGCCTACCTCGATAAGCTGCACCCGCTGCTGTGGCGCGAAGGAAAAGATTTCCCTCCCTCACCTGCCCGAATGGATACCCTGCTTGCCAGCGGCAGTCTGAACCTGTCGCTGACCTTTAACCCGGCTCATGCGCAGCAGAAAGTGGCGAGCGGCGAACTGCCCGCCGACAGCTACAGCTTTGGTTTCCAGAGCGGGATGCTCGGCAACGTGCATTTTGTGGCTATCCCGGCCAATGCCGGCGCGAGCGCGGGTGCAAAAGTGGTCGCTAATTTCCTGCTGTCGCCGCAGGCGCAAATCCGCAAGGCCGACCCGGCCATCTGGGGAGACCCGAGCGTACTGGATGCGAAAACGCTGCCCGAAGGTGACGCGAAACAGCTGCTGGCCCATACGCCTCAGGGGCTGCCGCAGGTGCTTGCAGAGCCGCAGTCCGCCTGGGTGAACGCGCTGGAGCAGGAATGGCTGCGTCGTTACGGCACCCGCTGAGCGGGCTTGTCTGGCTGGCGATGGCGGTGATTTATCTGCCGATCCTGCCCGCTGGCGTGATGCTGTTCGCACCGGCGCTTTCTGCGACAAACTGGCAGCGGCTGCTGAACGATCCGCAGCTGCCGCAGGCGACCGTCGCCACGCTGGTCTCAACGCTCATCGCCACGCTGGGGGCGTTGCTGATTGCTCTTTTCTTCGTCTGCCTTTTGTGTCCCGGTCAACGCTGGCGACGCCTCACGACCCGCCTGCCGTGGCTACTGGCGATCCCCCATGTGGCTTTCGCCACCAGCGCGTTGCTGCTGTTTGCCGAGGGCGGTCTGTTTTATCAGCTCTGTACCATCTGTACGGCTCCGTTTGACCGCTACGGCGTCGGGCTGGGCCTGACGCTCGCGGTCAAAGAGAGCGCGTTCGTACTGTGGGCCATTTACGCCGTGCTGCCGGAAAAACGGCTCGCGCAGCAGAAGATCGTCCTGCAAACCTTTGGCTACGGGCGTTATCAGACGCTCAGCTGGCTGATCCTCCCGGCGATCGCGCCTGTCCTCGGCGCGGTGATGCTGGCGGTGCTGGCATGGTCGCTCTCGGTCGTGGACGTGGCGATCGTTCTCGGGCCCGGCAACCCGCCCACCCTGGCCGTGCTGGCCTGGCAGTGGCTAAGCCAGGGCGACGCGCAGCAGCAGGCAAAAGGAATGCTGCTGTGCCTGCTTCTCCTTGTGCTGCTGGCCGCGCTGGCCGCCCTCGGATACGGCCTCTGGAAGGCATGGCGTCGCACAATTCCGCAACTCGCGGGAACGCGCAGAAGGTCTCAGCGCGCCCTGCCTGAGCGGGCGCTCAGCGGGTTACTACCCGCGTGCGGCGTCCTGTGCGCTGCGGTACTGCTGATGCTGGCGCAAGGGGGCGACGTGGGCCCCGTGGAGACCAGCCTTTCCTTCGGCCTGCTGTCGAGCCTGATCGCCCTCATCGTCATTTTTCTCTGGCTGGAATGGGGACCGCAGCGCGGCGCAGCGTGGGTGTGGTCACCGCTTGCCCTACCGGCGCTGCCGCTCGTCACCGGGCAATACTTTATTGCATTGCGTCTGGGGCTCGACGGGCGCTATGCCGCCGTACTCTGGAGCCATCTGCTGTGGGTGTTACCCTGGATGCTGCTGGTTCTGCAGCCCGCCTGGCGGCGGATCGATCCCCGGCTTATCCTTACCGCCAGAACGCTCGGCTGGCGACGGGCGAAAATATTCTTACTGCTGAAATGCCCCCTGCTGGTGCGCCCGGCGCTGCTGGCCTTTGCCATTGGTTTTTCCGTCAGCATGGCGCAATACATGCCGACGCTCTGGCTTGGCGCGGGGCGTTTCGCCACGCTGACCACTGAAACCGTCGCGCTCAGCAGCGGGGGCAGCATCCCTGTTCTCGCGAACCGGGCGCTGGGATTACTGCTGGTCACGGGCACGGTGTTCGGTCTTGCCGCCCTGTTATCCCGGCTCGTGGGCCGCTACCGTCAAGGATTACGTTAATGCTGAAGGTAAAAGATCTCACCATCGAACCGCTTTTCCGCGAGGTCAGTTTTTGCGTTCCCCGCGGGGAGATCGTTACCCTGATGGGGCCGTCCGGCAGCGGTAAATCGACCCTTTTTGCGTGGATGGTCGGCGCGCTGTCAGACGATTTCCAGGCCCGGGGCGAACTGTGGCTCGACGCGCGTCGCTGCGATAGCCTCCCCGTTGAATCCCGCGGGCTGGGCATACTTTTTCAGGACGCGCTGCTGTTTGAACCGTTCAGCGTCGGGCAAAATTTGCTGCTGGCCTTGCCTGAGCGCATCGTAGGGAGAGCGCGTCGGGAAGCGGTCGAGCAGGCGCTGGATTCCGCCGGGCTGAGCGGTCATTACGCCAGCGATCCGGCCACCCTTTCCGGCGGGGAGCGTGCCCGGGTCAGCCTGCTGCGCGCCCTGCTCGCAGAGCCGCAGGCGCTGCTGCTGGACGAACCGTTCAGCCGTCTCGATAAAACGCTGCGCATAGCGTTTCGGGAATGGGTTTTTGACGCCGTCCGCGCGCGCAATATCCCGGTGGTGCTGGTCACGCACGATGAGGATGATATTCCGCCTGGCGGCGAGCTGATTGAGATTTCTCGCTGGCAATAATGTGCTAACGCAATGTTTTCCGTTTCGGGAGAGACGACAATGCCCCCCTCTTTTACTGACGTCAGGTTATTCGATGAAACGTGTTTCTCAACTGACCGCGCTGGCCCTGCTCTGCGGCCTCGCGTCCTTTTCCTCTCTGGCGGCTGATATGCCCAACGCGATGACGCTCTCCCAGCTTCAGGCGCAGCACGGCACGCCTGTCGACACCCGCCCCAGCGCGTTCTATAACGGCTGGCCGCAAACCCTCAGCGGCCCTTCCGGGCATGAACCCGCCGCACTCAACCTGGCTGCCGCCTGGCTGGGCGCAATGAGCGACGGGCAGATTGCGCTTTGGGCAAAGCAGCATCAGCTTACGCCCGCGACGGCCATCGCCCTCTACGGCGAAGAGAACGATAACCTGGCGGTGAAATCCCGCCTGGAGAAAGCCGGATACCGCCACGTCTCGCTGCTCAGCGACGCGCTGCAGACGCCCGACCGCCTTCAGCGCCTGCCTCACTTTGAACAGCTGGTTTACCCGCAGTGGATCCACCGCCTCCAGCAGGGTAAACCCGTGACCGCCGCGCCTGCTGGTGACTGGAAAGTGATTGAAGCCGCCTGGGGCGCACCGAAGTTTTACCTGCTGAACCACATTCCCGGCGCGGGCTACATCGACACCAACGAGGTGGAGAGCGAGCCGCTGTGGAATAAAGTCTCCGACGACGCGCTGAAAGCGATGCTGGCAAAGCACGGGATCCGTCACGACACCACCGTCATTTTGTATGGCCGTGACGTTTACGCCGCCGCGCGCGTGGCGCAGATCATGCTGTATGCGGGCGTGAAGGATGTGCGTATTCTCGACGGCGGCTGGAAGGCGTGGTCGGATGCAGGCCTGCCGGTTGAGCGCGGCACGCCCGCGAAAGTGACGCCAGCCCCCGATTTTGGCGCGCCGATCCCCGGCCAGCCGCAGCTGATGGTTGATATGGAACAGGCGCGGGGGATGCTGCACCGTCAGGATGCCTCCCTGGTCAGCATTCGTTCGTGGCCGGAGTTCATCGGCGAAACCAGCGGCTACAGCTACATCAAGCCAAAAGGTGAAATAGCCGGTGCCCGCTGGGGTCATGCGGGCAGCGACGCGACCCATATGGAAGATTTCCATAACCCGGATGGCACCATGCGCAGCGCGGACGATATCGCCGCCCAGTGGAAGCGCTGGAATATTCTGCCGGAGCAGCACGTCGCGTTTTACTGCGGCACCGGGTGGCGGGCGTCAGAAACCTTTATGTACGCCCGGGCGATGGGCTGGAAGAATGTCGCCGTCTATGACGGCGGCTGGTACGAATGGAGCAGCCACCCGCAGAACCCGGTCACCACCGGAGAGCGCGGGCCCGAGAGTACTCTCTAACGGATGAGTGACTTCAGAGTTACATAACCGCTCCAGACGCGCGTTGTGGTGGTCATCCAGCACAGCGCGCCGAATACCCACGCGAACAGCGTAAAGTGCGCCGGGAAGAGGCAGCACAGTACGAACAGCGCGATGGTCTCCGTCCCTTCCGTTAACCCACCGATGTAATAAAACGACTTGTGCGCATAGCCGGGGTTGTCGATGTCGTGCTTTGCGGCCAGCGCCGCAAACGCCAGAAAGCTGCTGCCGGTACCGATAAACGCAAACAGTAGCCAGGCGGCCGCGAGCGCATTCTCTGCCGGAGCCGCGAGCGCAAAGCCAAACGGTACCAGGGCGTAGAACAGAAAATCGAGCGCGATGTCGAGAAATCCGCCCGCGTCGGTCAGCCCTCTCCGGCGCGCAAGCGCGCCGTCCAGACCATCCAGCAGGCGGTTAAGCACGATGGCGGCCAGCGCAGCCGGATACCAGCCGAGAGCCAGAAACGGCAGCGCCAGCACGCCGAAGACAAACCCGGTCAGGGTCAATCCGTCGGGCGTGATGCCCGGCTTATCCAGCACGGAAACCAGACGATTCAGAACGGGCTTTACCCGCGGATGAAGATGACGGTCAAGCATGGGGAGCCTCGTTAAACGTGGCGCACAGCCCCTGCGCCGGAATATCCAGCGCGGCATTAAAACGGGCGGAGAGATTCTGAAACGCAATAAGCGCCGTCATCTCGGTGATGGCATCGTCCGTGAAGTGGCGTTTCAGCGCCGTTCTGACTGTCTCATCCGCCCGGGGCGGCGTGGCGGTTACCGCCTCGGCGTAGGCCAGCGCCGCGCGCTCCTGCTCGGTGAACAAGGCGGAATCCTGCCAGTCGCTCACGGCCTGAACCTTATCCAGCGCGCCGCAGCGCTCGGCCAGACGCAGGCTGTTGGCATCAATACAGAAAGCGCAGTGACAGAGCTGGGATACCCGCGTCATGAGCAGCGAACGCAGCGCGGGCGTCAGCCGCGCGCGACGACGCTCCAGAAAGCCGACAAACAGCGCCACCAGCCAGAACAGACGCGGCATTCGCCCCCACCAGCGGGTGGGATTCAGCACCGCGCCAAAGTGCTTTTTCTGCATGGCGGCAATCGGTTTAAGGCTGGCGGGAAGGGATTCGAGGGGGGCAACCCAGGCGGTGGACTCTTTCACCTGATTCTCCTGTTTACTGGACTCTGAGAAAGGGCACGATAATATGTCTTTTTTCGCTATCAATTATTGACGACCATGCTGAAAACACTCGATGTCGTTGCCGCCATCATCGAAAAAGACGGCAACATTTTACTGGCGCAGCGCCCTGCCCACGCCGACCAGCCGGGAATGTGGGAATTTGCAGGCGGTAAAGTCGAGGCCGGAGAAACCCAGCCAGAAGCGCTTATCCGCGAGCTGCGTGAAGAGTTGGGCATTGACGCCCTGCCGGGACAATACGTGGCAAGCCACCAGCGGGAAGTCTCGCAGCGGTTGATTAACCTGCATGCCTGGCACGTTCCTGCTTTCCGCGGCGAGCTCACGGCGCACTACCACAGCGCGCTCGCGTGGTGTACGCCGGAAGAGGCGTTTGGCTACGCCTTAGCCCCCGCGGATATTCCGCTGCTGGAAGCGTTTATTGTTTTACGCGACGCCAGACCAGCGGGTTCGTGCTGATGGCGCGCTCGTCGCGCTGGCACTGCAACAGAATGCCGTCCGCTTTCACAACGGCCCCCTCCGAGTAGTTCTGGTTCTGATAGATACAGCACTGATTGCAGGGCTGCACCGTTTGATTCTGGCCGCTGGAGCTAAACACTTCCGGCGGCACATTCACTTCCACATCCGGGAGAATGGGGTTGGCCTGCACGCCTGCGGTAAAGATCAGACATAACGCGGTGAGTAGATAACGTTTCATAGACACATCTTCCAGTAGTTCCTTGATAATGACTATAACGGTAAACCAGAGCCGAACCTTTAATTTATCTCTTCATCGCTTTTCGTTATGACGCCCGCCCTCTCATTAATTTCCCTTTCCTCATAAATTTCTGCTTGCCTCACAAAGCGGTACGGGTGGTATAGTCAAAAAAACAACACAAATCGCATAAGTAATAAACATAAAATACGATAAGAGGTTCTTATATCTATGGATCAGACACGCTCTCTGGAAAGTTTCCTTGCCCATGTTCAGCAGCGCGACCCGCACCAAAGCGAGTTCGCGCAGGCGGTGCGTGAAGTTATGACCACCCTGTGGCCCTTCCTTGAACAAAACCCGCGTTATCGCCAGATGTCTCTGCTTGAACGCCTTGTCGAGCCAGAGCGCGTGATCCAGTTCCGCGTGACGTGGGTTGACGATCGCAACCAGGTACAGGTTAACCGCGCGTGGCGCGTTCAGTTTAACTCGGCGATTGGTCCGTTTAAGGGCGGCATGCGTTTTCATCCGTCCGTGAACCTGTCGATTCTGAAATTCCTCGGCTTCGAGCAGACCTTTAAAAACGCCCTCACCACGCTCCCTATGGGCGGCGGCAAAGGCGGCAGCGATTTCGACCCGAAAGGCAAAAGCGAAGGCGAAGTCATGCGCTTCTGCCAGGCGCTGATGACCGAACTCTACCGTCACCTCGGCCCGGATACCGACGTTCCTGCCGGTGATATCGGCGTGGGCGGACGTGAAGTGGGCTTTATGGCCGGGATGATGAAAAAGCTCTCCAACAACAGCGCCTGCGTCTTTACCGGCAAGGGGCTGTCGTTTGGCGGGAGCCTGATCCGCCCGGAAGCGACGGGATACGGCCTGGTTTACTTCACCGAGGCGATGCTCAAGCGTCACGGTTTAGGCTTTGAAGGTATGCGCGTCGCGGTGTCCGGCTCCGGTAACGTGGCGCAGTACGCGATTGAGAAAGCGATGCAGTTTGGCGCTCGCGTGGTGACCGCCTCTGACTCCAGCGGCACGGTAGTGGATGAAGCGGGCTTCACGGCAGAGAAGCTGGCGCGCCTGTGTGAAATCAAAGCCAGCCGCGACGGTCGCGTGGCGGATTATGCCCGGGAGCTTGGCCTGACCTACCTGGAAGGGAAACAGCCGTGGGGCGTTCCGGTGGATATCGCCCTGCCGTGCGCAACGCAGAACGAGCTGGATGCGGACGCCGCGCGTACCCTGATTAGCAACGGCGTAAAAGCGGTGGCCGAAGGGGCGAATATGCCGACCACCATCGACGCGACGGATCTGTTCCTGGAGGCGGGCGTGCTGTTTGCGCCGGGCAAGGCCGCTAACGCGGGCGGCGTGGCGACCTCCGGCCTCGAGATGGCGCAAAACGCCGCGCGTCTCGGCTGGAAGGCGGAAAAAGTGGATGCGCGCCTGCACCACATCATGCTGGATATTCACCATGCCTGCGTGGAGTACGGCGGCGAGGCGTCGCAAACCAACTACGTGCGCGGGGCGAATATCGCCGGATTCGTGAAGGTGGCGGATGCGATGATTGGTCAGGGCGTGATTTAAGGTTTATCGCGTGCGGCCGGATGCCCTCACCCCGGCCCTCTCCCACAGGGAGAGGGAGAAAACCGGGCGTATCAGGCCGCAGAGCTGCTTTTCGCCGGGTAGCGGCTGCGCCTTACCCGACCTACGGTTTAAGAGGCTGCCGCGCTCTTTTTCTTCTTGAATGGTTTCTTCGCGCCGCCACCGGGCGCAACCATCCCTCTGAACGTTTTCACCGGCGTGCTGCGCGCCTGATCGATCAGCTGGTAAAGCGTCCCGACCAGCGGCTGCATAAAGCCCTGATAGCGGCACTGCTTCTCGCTGATCTGCGTCAGCACCGATTCCCAGTGCGCGGTCATGTCCGGCCTCGCGGCCAGCTCCGGCAGAGAATGAATCAGCGCCCGGCCCGGTTCCGTTGAGTGGATGTAGCGTCCCTTTTTCTCCAGGAAGCCGCGCTTAAAGAGCAGCTCGATGATCCCCGCTCGCGTCGCTTCCGTCCCCAGACCGTCGGTGGCGCGCAGGATCTTCTTCAGATCTTTATCCTGCACAAACCGGGCGATCCCGGTCATCGCCGACAGCAGCGTCGCATCGGTGAAATGGCGCGGGGGCTGGGTCTGACGTTCAACCACTTCGCCCTTCTCGCACAGCAGTTCGTCATCTTTAGCGACCACCGGCAGCGGCGTGCCGTCGTTCTCTTCATCGCGCTCTTTGTTACCGAGCAGCGTGCGCCAGCCTGCTTCCGCGAGGAAACGCGCTTTGGCGATAAACTTGCCTTTGGCAATCTCAAGCTCAATCACGCACTTACGGAATACCGCGTCCGGGCAGAACTGCATCAGGTACTGACGGGCGATCAGGTTATAGACCTTCGCTTCGTTCTCGGTCAGGTTGACGTTGCTGGCGCGCGCCGTCGGGATAATCGCGTGGTGAGCATCGACTTTTTTGTCGTCCCAGCAGCGGTTATGGGTGTCAGGGTTTACCGCCGGCTGCGGGAGCAGATCCGGCGCGTGGACGCTGATGGCGTTCATCACCGAGTGGCGACCGGCAAAGTGCTCTTCCGGCAGATAGCGACTATCCGAACGCGGATAGGTGATGAGCTTGTGGGTTTCATAGAGCTTCTGGCAGATGTCCAGCACGTTCTGCGCGCTGAGGCCAAACTTTTTGGCCGCCTCAATCTGAAGTGCAGAAAGCGAGAACGGCAGCGGCGCGGGTTCTGATTCCCGTTTATCGTTATAGCTGGTGACGATAGCCGGCTGGCCGGTAATGCGGTTAACCACGTGATCCGCCAGCGGACGATGGAGCAGTCGCCCCTCTTCATCCTGATACGATTCACAGGCATCGCTCGGCTGCCAGACGGCGGTAAAGCGTTCGTCTTTAGGCGTGACGATATGCGCTTTCACCTCGAAGAAATCTTTGGCGACGAAGTTCTCAATCTCTTCGTCACGACGCACGACCAGCCCCAGCACCGGCGTCTGCACGCGCCCCACGGAAAGCACGCCCTGATAGCCCGCGTTGCGCCCAAGAATGGTGTAGGCGCGGGTCATGTTGATGCCGTACAGCCAGTCGGCGCGGGCGCGGGCTAAAGCCGAGACGCACAGCGGAATAAACTCGCTGTTGGCGCGCAGGCGCGAAATCGCCCGCTCGACGGCCTGCGGGTTGAGGTCGTTTATCAGGCAGCGCTGCACCTGCTGGCGCTTTTCCGGCGCCAGCTCAAGATAGTCCAGCACCTCATCCACCAGCAGCTGCCCTTCCCTGTCCGGGTCACCCGCGTGCACAATTTCAGCCGCTTCATGCAGGAAACGCTTGATCACGTTGAGCTGTTTGGTGACCGAAGGCCGGGGCTGCAGACGCCATTTTTCCGGCACGATGGGCAGATCGTTCAGGTTCCAGCGGGCGTAGCGGCTGTCGTAAACGTCCGGCTGCGCCTGCTCAAGCAGGTGACCAATACACCAGGTGACCACCTGCCCGTTACCGCATTCGATAAAGCCGTCGCCCTTGCGATGCGGCTTAGGCAGCACGTCGGCGATGGCACGGGCCAGGCTCGGCTTTTCGGCAATAAACAACCGCATCGAATTAACGGATCTCAATCATCGGACGACCGCCGCGCGCGGTCACCAGCTCGCCGATCGCCGTCAGGGTGATGCCGAACTCGGCGGCAGTGGCCTGAACCTCAGCTTCGGATTCCGGCGTGACCGCCAGCAGCAGGCCGCCGGAAGTTTGCGGATCGCACAGCAGGCTGCGCCACTCCTCAGGCATTTCGCCCATCAGGTGACCGTAGCTGGCGAAGTTGCGCTGGGTACCGCCCGGGACCGCGCCCTGAGCAATATACTCCTCCACGCCCGGCAGCTTCGGCACGTCCTGATACCAGACCTGCGCCTGAACGCCCGCGCCCTGACACACTTCAGAGAGGTGTCCCAGCAGACCAAAACCGGTGACGTCGGTCATCGCCTTCACGCCGTCGATATTGGCAAACGCCGCACCGGCAAGGTTCATCTGGCACATAACTTCCGTTGCCAGGCCTTTGTGCTCCGGTTTCAGCAGGGATTTTTTCTCAGCGGTGGTCAGCACGCCAATGCCCAGCGGCTTGGTGAGGAACAGTTTGCAGCCCGCCTGCGCGGTGCTGTTGCGCTTCACGCGTTCGGTCGGCACTACGCCGGTAACGGCCAGGCCAAAGATAGGCTCCGGCGCATCAATAGAGTGACCGCCGGCCAGGGCAATCCCCGCCTGCTGGCAGGCAAAGCGTCCGCCATCAATCACTTCACGGGCCACTTCCGGCGGGATGGTGTTGATCGGCCAGCCCAGAATGGCAATCGCCATGATCGGCTTACCGCCCATCGCGAAGATATCGCTGATGGCGTTGGTGGCCGCAATGCGCCCGAAGTCGAACGGGTTGTCGACAATCGGCATAAAGAAGTCGGTAGTACTGATAATGCTGGTGCCGTTACCTAAGTCATAAACTGCAGCATCGTCACGCGTTTCATTGCCGACAAGCAGGTTCGGGTCGACAAACTTCGCCTGTTCACTGTGCAGGATGGTCTCCAGCACTTTCGGGGAAATTTTACAACCGCAACCGGCTCCGTGGCTGTACTGCGTTAAACGAATGGTTTGCTCGCTCATGGACGTCTCCTGTCATCTCAATCGCGCTATGGTAGCGCTCATTCCATAAAGAGGTAAGTATGACTGTCTGAATTCTGCGGCAGATGCTCAGAATCCAGACAGTTTAGGTGCGTTATCAGAAATGGCTGACGAAAGGCGTGGTGTCCGGAATGCTGATGGTGCTGGAGGCTTTAAGCTGCGGGGTGCCGAGATAGAGGAAGCCGACAATTTTGTCATGCTCACCGCAGCCAAAACCGTCACGGACCGCCGGGCTTTCGGTCAGCGCACCGGTACGCCAGATACCGTTAAAGCCCTGCGCGACGGCGGCCATTTGCATCGCCATCACCGCGCAGCCTGCGGACATTTCCTGCTCCCAGACCGGCACCTTATGGTTAGCCTGGCATTTCGCCACGACGGCGATAATCATCGGGGCGCGGAACGGGGCATTGCGCGCCTTGTCGATACCTTTCTCATCCTGACCGGCGGCAACCGCGCCCTGCTCCAGCAGCTGACTGAAACGATCGCGGCCTTCACCTTCAATCACAAAGAAGTGCCACGGCTGCAGCGTGCCGTGATCGGGGGCACGCATGCCGGCACGCAGAATGTTCTCCAGCTGCTCGCCTGCCGGGGCAGGTTCGGCCAGACGGGAAGCGCTACGGCGGTTAACAAGCAGTTCGAGTGCGTCCATTGGTTAACTCCTTTCTTGAAATTTACTCACAAAATTAACACGACGGCAGATTTTGTTACAGCCTGGCAGGCGATTCCTGCTGACAAGTGGCGGTTGGGTCATTACGATAACCCCACATTACCGTCCAGTGGCGACGGAAACAGTCATTTTCTGGTTAGGGAGAATACATGCGAACCCTTTGGCGAATCATTGCCGGTTTCTTTAAATGGACGTGGCGACTGCTCAACTTCGTCCGCAACCTGGTGATGAACATCTTCTTCATCCTGCTGGTTCTGGTTTGCGCGGGCATCTGGATGCATATCAGCAACGCGAATCAGGCGCAGCATTCGACTCGCGGGGCCCTGTTACTCGATATCACCGGCGTTATCGTTGATAAACCGTCCGCCAGCAACCGTCTGGGGGCAATCAGCCGCCAGCTGTTTGGCGCGACATCAGACCGTCTGCAGGAAAACTCCCTGTTCGATATCGTCGATACCATCCGCCAGGCCAAAGACGACCGGAACATCACCGGGATCGTGCTGGATCTGAAAGATTTCGCCGGAGGCGATCAGCCTTCAATGCAGTACATCGGTAAAGCGCTGCGCGAATTCCGCGACAGCGGCAAGCCGGTGATTGCCGTGGGCGACAGCTACAGCCAGGGGCAATATTATCTGGCGAGCTTCGCCAATAAAATCTGGCTCTCCCCGCAGGGGACGGTGGATCTGCACGGTTTTGCCACCAACGGCCTGTACTACAAATCCTTGCTCGACAAGCTGAAGGTTACCACCCACGTCTTCCGCGTCGGCACGTATAAATCCGCCGTCGAGCCGTTTATCCGCGACGACATGTCTCCTGCCGCCCGCGAAGCGGACAGCCGCTGGATTGGCGAGCTGTGGCAGAACTATCTCGGCACCGTTGCCGCCAACCGCCAGATTACGCCTGAGCAGGCGTTCCCCGGCGCGCAGGGCGTGCTGGATGGCCTGCGTAAGGTTGACGGTGATACCGCGAAATATGCGCTGGATAACAAACTGGTAGATGCCCTGGGCACCAGCGCCGAGATTGAAAAATCCCTGAGCAAGCAGTTTGGCTGGAGCAAAGAGGACAAAAATTACAGCGCCATCAGCATGTATGATTACTCGGCGAAAAAGCCGGATGACAGCGGTGACAGCGTCGCGGTGGTGTTTGCCAACGGCGCCATCATGGACGGCCAGGAGACGCCGGGGAACGTGGGCGGCGATACTACCGCGTCACAAATCCGCGATGCTCGCCTGGATCCAAAAGTGAAAGCGATCGTCCTGCGGGTGAACAGCCCTGGCGGCAGCGTCAGCGCCTCCGAGGTGATCCGCTCTGAACTGGCCGCGGCGCGTGCCGCCGGCAAGCCGGTCGTCGTATCCATGGGCGGAATGGCCGCCTCCGGGGGTTACTGGATCTCAACCCCAGCCAACTACATCGTGGCCAACCCAAGCACGCTGACCGGTTCGATTGGCATCTTCGGGGTGATCAACACCGTGGAGAATAGCCTGGATTCTCTGGGCGTGCATACCGATGGCGTGGCCACCTCTCCGCTGGCGGATGTGTCGGTGACCAAATCCCTGCCGCCGGAAGTCTCTGAGATGATGCAGCTCAGCATTGAGAACGGCTATAAGCGCTTTATCACCCTGGTGGCGGACTCGCGTAAAAAGACGCCAGAGCAGATCGACCAGATTGCGCAAGGCCACGTCTGGACCGGCCAGGATGCGAAGAGCAACGGTCTGGTGGACAGCCTGGGCGACTTCGATGACGCGGTGAAGAAAGCCGCCGAGCTGGCGAAGCTCAAGCAGTGGCATATCGAGTATTACCAGGACGAGCCGTCGTTCTTCGATATGGTCATGGACAGCATGTCCGGCTCGGTACGCGCCATGCTGCCGGAGGCGATGGAGGCTTACCTGCCTGCGCCGGTCGCCACGGCGGCGAAAGCGATGAAGGCGGAAAGCGATAAGCTCGCGGCCTTTAACGATCCACAGAGTCGTTACGCGTTTTGCCTGACCTGCGCTAACGTCCGTTAAAAACCGTCCCCTCTTCACGCGAAGAGGGGATTTTTTTCTTTTGAAGAACAAGAACTCACTACCATGCAGAAGAAATCGATTTATGTAGCCTACACTGGCGGTACCATCGGTATGCAGCTCTCTGAAAACGGCTATATCCCTGTCTCCGGCCACCTTCAGCGTCAGCTTGCGCTGATGCCAGAATTCCACCGTCCGGAGATGCCTGACTTCACCATCCACGAATACGAGCCGCTGATGGACTCCTCCGACATGACGCCGGAAGACTGGCAGCATATCGCGGATGACATTAAAGCCCATTACGACCAGTACGACGGCTTCGTGATCCTGCACGGCACCGACACCATGGCGTTTACCGCCTCGGCGCTCTCCTTCATGCTGGAGAACCTGAGCAAGCCGGTTATCGTCACCGGGTCGCAAATCCCGCTGGCGGAGCTGCGCTCGGACGGGCAGATCAACCTGCTGAACTCCCTGTACGTGGCGGCGAATTACCCGATCAACGAAGTGTCGCTGTTCTTCAATAACCGTCTGTATCGCGGCAACCGTACCACCAAAGCCCATGCTGACGGTTTTGACGCCTTCGCCTCCCCTAACCTGCAGCCGCTGCTGGAGGCCGGGATTCATATCCGTCGTCTGGGCACGCCGCCTGCGCCGAACACCGCCGGCGAGCTGATCGTGCATCCGATCACTCCGCAGCCGATTGGCGTGGTCACTATCTACCCGGGTATCTCTGCCGACGTGGTGCGTAACTTCCTGCGCCAGCCGGTGAAAGCGCTGATTCTGCGCTCCTATGGCGTCGGCAACGCGCCGCAGAACGGCGAATTCCTGAAAGAGCTACAGGAAGCCAGCGAGCGCGGAATTGTGGTCGTGAACCTGACCCAGTGTATGTCCGGAAAGGTCAACATGGGCGGCTATGCCACCGGCAACGCGCTGGCGCATGCGGGAGTTATCAGCGGCTTCGATATGACCGTTGAGGCAACGCTGACTAAACTTCACTATTTACTGAGTCAGGATCTGGACATTCAGTCCATTCGCAGCGCGATGATGCAAAACCTGCGCGGCGAGCTGACCCCGGACGAATAAGGAGTGCTCATGAAGCAACGCGCCCTGCTACTGGTCGATTTGCAAAATGATTTCTACGCGGGCGGTGCGCTGGCCGTCGCCGAAGGTGACAGCACCGTTGACGTAGCAAACACGCTGATTGACTGGTGCAAAGCCCGCGGCGAAGCGGTTGTCGCAAGCCAGGACTGGCACCCGGCGAATCACGGCAGCTTTGCCAGCCAGCACGACGTCGAGCCTTTCACTCAGGGGGAACTCGACGGGCTGACGCAAACCTTCTGGCCGGATCACTGCGTACAGCAGACGGAAGGCGCGGAGCTGCATCCGCTCCTGAACCAGAAAGCCATCAACGCGGTGTTCCATAAAGGTGAAAACCCGGCTATCGACAGCTATAGCGCGTTTTTTGATAACGGGCATCGCCAGAAAACGGCGCTGGACGCGTGGTTACGCCACCATGAAATCACGGAGCTGATCGTGCTGGGCCTGGCGACGGATTACTGCGTGAAGTTTACCGTGCTGGACGCGCTCCAGTTGGGGTATACCGTCAGCGTCATCACCGACGGCTGCCGCGGGGTAAACATTCACCCGCAGGACAGCGCTCAGGCGTTTATGGATATGGCTGCGGAAGGCGCAACGCTGTATACGCTCGAAGACTGGCTGGAAACACAGGCGTAGTCTTTTACGCCCTCTCCCTGTGGGAGAGGGTATCAACCTGCACCGTTATTGCATTTTCATCGTCGCAATCGGCTTCGGCGTGATGCCAAAGTCTTCTTTCAGCTCGCGCTTGCTCTTCATGACCATCTGGCCTTTGGTGTCGATCGTCATGTGCTGCGCGTCGGTGTTATTGCGCGCCTGCCACAGCATCACCAGCTGCAAACTATTCTCTTTTTGCTCCGGCGTCAGCGCAACGCCGTCGGGCCATTTTCCCAGTTCTACGGCGGTCACCAGACGCTGATAAATCTCCGGCGTCATGCCGCTAATCATGTCATCAATATTCACTCTCGCGCCCTTTCAAAGGAATAATTTGCTGAATCGTTTTTTCAACCCTTAATCTGGTCACCGTTTTCATCATCGGTGAAGCTCATTGAGGCTGAATTTACGCAGAAACGCTCGCCCGTAGGCTGGGGGCCATCCGGGAAGACGTGCCCAAGGTGCGCATCGCAGTTGCCGCAGCGAATTTCCGTACGCACCATGCCGTGCGACGAGTCGGTCAGGTAGCGGATGGCCTCATCGCTCACCGGCTCGTAGAAACTCGGCCAGCCGCAGCCAGAATCAAATTTCGTTTGTGAATTGAACAGAGGCGCATCGCAGACCAGGCAGTGGTAGACGCCGTCTCGCTTGTTGTGCAGTAAACGCCCGGTGAACGGCGGTTCCGTTCCGTGATTCTGCGTCACGTAAAACTGCATTTCTGTGAGGTTTTTTTTCAAATCGTCAGGGTTACGTTGGTTCGACATATGCTTACATCTCGCTGTAGAAACAGACATCTTTAACCCGGATTCTAACAAAACATTAACACCCTTGCGTGCACTTTTGATCTAAACTTATGTGTCGCGAATAAGCGGTCAGGCAATTGTGATCACGTTCACATTTTTATCCTGAGAGGACTTTAAAATCCCGGCTCAGCCCCCATATGGGTGCAAGCTCAAAGGGAAAGTGAGGCGAGTCAGTCGCACAAACGTTAGTCACAGGATTGATTTGTCGCAATGATTGACACGATTCCGCTTGACGCTGCGTAAGGTTTTTGTAATTTTACAGGCAACCTTTTATTCACTAACAAATAGCTGGTGGAATATATGACTATCAAAGTAGGTATCAACGGTTTTGGCCGTATCGGCCGTATTGTTTTCCGTGCTGCTCAGAAACGTTCTGACATCGAAATCGTTGGTATCAACGATCTCCTGGACGCTGAATACATGGCGTACATGCTGAAGTACGACTCAACTCACGGTCGTTTCGACGGCACCGTTGAAGTGAAAGACGGCCACCTGGTTGTTAATGGCAAAACCATCCGCGTTACTGCTGAAAAAGACCCAGCTAACCTGAAATGGAACGAAATCGGTGTTGACGTTGTTGCTGAAGCAACCGGTATCTTCCTGACCGACGAAACTGCGCGTAAACACATCACCGCGGGTGCGAAGAAAGTTGTTCTGACTGGTCCTTCCAAAGACAACACCCCAATGTTCGTTCGTGGTGCAAACTTCGAAACTTACGCTGGCCAGGATATCGTGTCTAACGCATCCTGCACCACCAACTGCCTGGCACCGCTGGCTAAAGTTATCAACGACAACTTCGGCATCATCGAAGGTCTGATGACTACCGTTCACGCGACTACCGCTACTCAGAAAACCGTTGATGGCCCGTCTCACAAAGACTGGCGCGGCGGTCGTGGCGCGGCTCAGAACATCATCCCATCCTCTACCGGTGCTGCTAAAGCTGTAGGTAAAGTACTGCCAGAACTGAATGGCAAACTGACTGGTATGGCGTTCCGCGTTCCAACTCCTAACGTATCCGTTGTTGACCTGACCGTTCGTCTGGAAAAAGCTGCTTCTTATGAAGAAATTAAGAAAGCAATCAAAGCTGCTTCCGAAGGCGCAATGAAAGGCGTTCTGGGCTACACCGAAGACGACGTTGTATCTACCGATTTCAACGGCGAAATCTGCACTTCAGTATTCGATGCTAAAGCAGGTATCGCACTGAACGACAACTTCGTGAAACTGGTTTCCTGGTACGACAACGAAACCGGCTACTCTAACAAAGTACTGGACCTGATCGCTCACATCTCCAAATAAGTTGAGATGAGTGTTTGATCCAAAAAGGCGACTTCGGTCGCCTTTTTTATTGTTTTTAGACAGAGGATTGCTTAATGACTAATAAAATTTTTGCACTTCCGGTAGTCGAACAACTTACCCCTGTGCTCTCCCGCCGTCAGATTGACGGTGCTGATATCATCGTCGTTGACCACCCACGCGTTAAAGCCTCCGTAGCGCTCAACGGCGCCCACCTGCTCTCCTGGAAACCGGAAGGCGAAGCAGAAGGCTTATGGCTGAGCGATGCGACCTCCTTCAAAAAAGGGGCCGCAATCCGCGGTGGCGTACCGATCTGCTGGCCGTGGTTCGGCCCGTCCGCACAGCCGGGTTTGCCGTCTCACGGTTTTGCCCGCAACCAGCAGTGGACGCTGAAAGCGCATAACGAAGATGACAACGGCGCAGTGCTGACCTTTGAGCTGCAGGCTAATGATGAAACCCGCGCCCTCTGGCCGCACGATTTCACCCTGTATGCCCGCTTCAAGCTGGGTAAAACCTGTGAAATCGAACTGGAAGCTCACGGCGAGTTCGAAACCACCTCTGCCCTGCACACCTATTTCAACGTGGGTGATATCAGCGCCGTGAAGGTGAGCGGCCTCGGCGATACCTATATTGATAAAGTGGATAACGCGAAAGAAGGCAAACTGAGCGACGGCGTTCAGGCATTCCCTGACCGTACCGACTGCGTTTACCTGCACCCGGAAGCGTGCAGCGTGATCCACGACGGCGCCCTGAACCGCGGCATTGAAGTGGTCCATCATCATCACAGCGACGTGGTGGGCTGGAACCCGGGCCCTGCGCTTTCCGTCAGCATGGCCGACATGACGGATGATGGCTACAAAACGTTTGTCTGCGTGGAAACCGCTTGCGTGAGCAACCCGCAAAAAGCGAGTGAGGAAAAACCGTCTCGTTTAGGGCAGACGATTCGCATTGTTAAGCGATAAATTCACTGCACCACGCTAAAGCAAACGGGGCGCAAGCGCCCCGTTTTGATGCATAAATTGCACTAAATTAATGCACAATCAGAACTTGTAGCTCACACCCACAGAGAAGATGCCTGCCCAGGACTTATCGACCATCGGGCTATCCTTCACTTCATCGCTCAGACGCTCATAGCGGCCGGTACCGTACACGCTCCAGTCGCCAAGGAAGTTGTAGCTCGCGGTCAGCTCCAGGTAAGGATCCCAGCCGTCATCTGCACTGTAGCTTTTCAGACCACTGCGGCGGGACTCGTTTTTAGAGACGCCGTAGTAGTAGTCGTTGTAGTTCTCGCTGTTGTACTGCACACCGATACCCGGCGTCAGGGTGAGCCCACCGTTGGTGTAGCGGTACAACCACGCCAGATCCCAGATAAAGCCGTTGCTGTTATCCAGCGTGTCACCCGCCAGGGCCGTACGCAGGAAGCCATACTCGGTGTTATGTACATACGAGAGCCCGGCCATCATGGTGCTTTTACGCTTGTCGAGCTGGCGAAGCGCATGGCTGTCGCTGTCACCCGGCTTGAAGTGCGTTGGATCGTAGTAGGCCATGATGGAAAGCTTATCGGCCTTATCGTTCCAGAGATAGTAGCCGCCGCCGAGCCCGCGGAACCAGACGTTGTCGCCTTCATAGGTGATAACGGGAACAGGATAAACATCACGGTCATACTGTTTATACGGGCTGTTAATGACGCCAACACCCGCGCCAACCGTCCACTGACTTTCCGCCTGCGCGGTATTCACTGCGGTCGCGGCAAGGATGCCTAATGCCAGAAGTTTGAGTTTGGTCACAATCCATTCTTTCCTGTAGTCAAATAATCAGCGGATGAAGTGTAACCGCCATTCCCGTACATCCCAAAATTTTTTGCCTGCTAATCAGTCTGATTAACCCGTTATTTTTAACTTTTCAGATGACAACACGCTTTCATTTATATGACCACTGAATGAAAAACGTGCATTTGTCTTATAACGACAGTGGAAATTTTTGGATGAGTTATTGATATGTCATTGAAAGTAGATTTTCTGGGCATGCAAGTTTTGCAAATGCCATCTACGCTTTAATTTAAGAAGAGTTTTCCTGAACACCCTGCGGTTCTTAGCGTCTGACCTGGCACACAGGTTGCTGCTCTGGCAGTGAGGTGCGAGAGATTCTCTTCCGGGAGCCTCCACTACTCATACGAACGGCTCTTATCCTGTGCTAAAAAACGAAAGGACGGCATGCCATGAATATATTCGATCACTATCGCCAGCGCTATGAAGCTGCCAAGGACGAAGAGTTCACACTGCAGGAGTTTCTTACCATCTGTCGGCAAGATCGCAGTGCCTATGCCAATGCGGCAGAACGGCTATTGATGGCCATTGGTGAGCCAAACATGGTTGACACTGCCCTGGAGCCTCGGCTTTCCCGTCTCTTTTCGAATCGGGTGGTCGCCAGATACCCGGCGTTTGAAGAGTTCTATGGTATGGAAGATGCCATCGAACAGATTGTCTCCTATCTGAAGCATGCCGCTCAGGGTCTGGAAGAGAAGAAACAGATCCTCTATTTACTCGGCCCGGTGGGGGGCGGTAAATCCTCGCTGGCTGAACGCCTGAAGTCACTGATGCAGCGCGTTCCTATTTATGTGCTGAGCGCCAACGGTGAACGCAGCCCGGTGAACGACCATCCGCTGTGCCTGTTCAATCCGCAGGAAGACGCGCAGATTCTGGATAAAGAGTATGGCATCCCGCGTCGCTACCTTGGCACCATCATGTCGCCGTGGGCGGCAAAACGCCTGCACGAGTTTGGTGGCGACATCACCAAATTCCGCGTGGTGAAGGTCTGGCCGTCTATCCTTGAGCAGATCGCCATCGCCAAAACAGAACCGGGTGATGAGAACAACCAGGATATCTCGGCTCTGGTAGGTAAAGTCGATATCCGTAAGCTGGAAAACTTCGCGCAAAACGATCCGGATGCCTACGGTTACTCAGGCGCGCTGTGCCGTGCTAACCAGGGGATTATGGAATTCGTCGAGATGTTTAAAGCACCGATTAAAGTGCTGCATCCTCTGCTGACGGCTACCCAGGAAGGCAACTACAACGGAACGGAAGGTATCTCCGCCCTGCCGTTTAACGGGATTATCCTGGCCCACTCGAACGAATCTGAATGGGTGACCTTCCGTAATAACAAAAACAATGAGGCCTTCCTTGACCGCGTGTACATCGTCAAGGTGCCTTATTGCCTGCGGATCTCCGAAGAGATCAAAATTTACGAGAAACTGCTTAACCACAGCGAGCTGGTGCACGCTCCCTGCGCGCCCGGCACGCTGGAAACGCTGTCGCGCTTCTCCATCCTTTCGCGTCTGAAAGAGCCGGAAAACTCCAGCATCTATTCAAAAATGCGCGTCTATGACGGTGAAAGCCTGAAAGATACCGACCCGAAAGCGAAGTCGTATCAGGAATACCGCGACTATGCCGGGGTTGATGAGGGGATGAACGGTCTGTCCACGCGTTTCGCGTTTAAGATCCTCTCCCGCGTCTTTAACTTCGACCATGCGGAAGTGGCGGCCAACCCGGTTCATCTGTTCTACGTGCTGGAGCAGCAAATCGAACGCGAGCAGTTCCCGCAGGAGCAGGCTGAACGCTACCTTGAGTTCCTCAAAGGTTACCTGATCCCGAAATACGCCGAGTTCATTGGCAAAGAGATCCAGACGGCCTACCTGGAATCCTATTCAGAATACGGGCAGAACATTTTCGACCGTTATGTCACCTATGCTGACTTCTGGATCCAGGATCAGGAGTACCGCGACCCGGATACCGGCCAGCTGTTTGACCGTGAATCCCTGAACGCGGAGCTGGAAAAAATCGAGAAGCCTGCCGGGATCAGTAACCCGAAAGACTTCCGTAACGAGATTGTGAACTTTGTCCTGCGCGCCAGAGCGCATAACAACGGGCGCAATCCGAACTGGACCAGCTACGAGAAACTGCGCACGGTCATCGAGAAGAAAATGTTCTCCAATACCGAAGAGCTGCTGCCGGTGATCTCGTTTAACGCCAAAACCTCAACCGATGAGCAGAAAAAGCACGACGACTTTGTCGACCGTATGATGGAAAAAGGCTACACCCGCAAGCAGGTCCGTCTGCTCTGCGAATGGTATCTGCGCGTGCGTAAATCGTCTTAAAAACAAGTGCCCGGTGGCGGTTAGCGCTGACCGGGCCTACAAAATGCAAGTTGGCAAATGCAGTACGGGGGGTATATGACCTGGTTTATTGACCGGCGTCTTAACGGCAAAAACAAGAGCACGGTGAACCGCCAGCGCTTCTTGCGTCGTTATAAAGCGCAAATTAAACAGTCTATCTCCGAGGCCATCAACAAACGCTCGGTGACCGACGTCGACAGCGGCGAGTCTGTTTCCATCCCCACCGATGACATCAGCGAACCGATGTTTCATCAGGGGCGAGGCGGCCTGCGCCATCGCGTACACCCAGGTAATGACCACTTCGTTCAGAACGACAGAATTGAGCGTCCTCAGGGCGGCGGCGGTGGTTCAGGAAGCGGTCAGGGACAGGCCAGCCAGGACGGTGAAGGTCAGGACGAATTTGTCTTCCAGATTTCGAAAGACGAATATCTCGACCTGCTGTTTGAAGACCTGGCGCTGCCGAATCTGAAAAAGAATCAGCATCGTCAGCTTAATGAATACAAAACCCATCGCGCGGGCTATACCGCCAACGGCGTGCCCGCCAATATCAGCGTCGTGCGTTCGTTACAGAATTCGCTGGCGCGACGAACGGCCATGACGGCGGGCAAACGGCGCGAACTGCGCGAGCTGGAGAGCAGCCTGAAGGTCGTGGAAAACACGGAACCGGCGCAACTGCTGGAAGAGGAGCGTCTGCGTAAAGAGATTGCGGAACTAAGAGCGAAGATCGAACGGGTACCGTTTATCGACACCTTCGACCTGCGCTACAAGAATTACGAAAAACGCCCTGAGCCCTCCAGCCAGGCGGTGATGTTCTGTCTGATGGACGTTTCCGGCTCGATGGACCAGGCCACGAAGGATATGGCGAAGCGTTTTTATATTCTGCTCTACCTGTTCCTGAGCAGAACCTATAAGAACGTGGAGGTGGTTTATATTCGTCACCATACTCAGGCGAAAGAAGTAGATGAACATGAGTTTTTCTACTCGCAGGAGACCGGCGGGACCATCGTATCAAGCGCCCTGAAGCTGATGGATGAAGTGGTGAAAGAGCGTTACGACCCGGCGCAGTGGAACATTTATGCCGCGCAGGCGTCCGATGGCGACAACTGGGCCGATGACTCACCGCTGTGTCACGAGATTCTGGCGAAGAAAATTCTGCCGGTGGTGCGTTACTACAGCTATATCGAAATTACCCGTCGCGCGCACCAGACCCTGTGGCGGGAGTATGAACATCTGCAAGCAATGTTCGATAATTTTGCCATGCAGCATATCCGTGACCAGGATGATATCTATCCGGTGTTCAGGGAGCTGTTCCATAAACAATCTGCTACCAGCAACGCATAATCCAACAGCCAGCGAACCCGCTGGCTGTTTTCTTTCGGCCCCGTTCATCCCGTGCTAATGTAGAACCCTGCAAAATGGATTATCACCGGGAAATCGTTATGACTGACGACGTTATTGGGGCAGGAACCCACCAGCAGCTGATTACCTTACTCACCGAGCAGGGCGCGCGTTTTCGCGTCATGGAGCACGAGGCGGTCGGGAAATGTGAAGCGGTAAGTGAAATTCGCGGGACCGATCTGCGGCAAGGCGCAAAGGCCCTGGTCTGCAAGGTGAAGGGAAACGGCGTAAAAAAACACGTTCTGGCGATTCTGGCCGCCGATCTGCAGGCTGACCTGAGCCAGCTTGCCAGCCATTTTGGCGGGCTAAAGGCCTCCCTCGCCAGCCCGGCCGAGGTCGATATCCTGACCGCCTGCGTTTTCGGCGCGATCCCGCCCTTTAGCTTCCATCCTGATTTGGCGCTGGTTGCCGACCCGCTGCTGTTCGAGCGCTTTGACGAAATCGCCTTTAACGCCGGCCTGCTGGAGAAATCCGTGATTATGGATACCCAGGATTACCTGCGCATCGCCCGTCCTGAGCTGGTGACCTTCCACAAAGCGTAACCGCGATGGCTGGCGACCCTGTCAGCCTTTTCTTTCCAGAAACAGCACGGAGGCGACGAGAATAACGGCAATAGCGAAAAACGATGAGGAGATAATCAGCGTTTCAACAAACATGTGATCGTTCATGATGGCGACCCCTTTTGCGATATCTGCCTCCGTTTTAATCCGCGTAAATGACAAGGTTATGACAGCAATATAATCTTTTTAAAACTGTCCTCCGCCGCGTTTGCGCGTACAGTAAGCAAGTTGATTATTTTGGCAAGGATTCCCTATGTTTGACCCTACTCTGCTCATTCTTCTGGCACTCGCCGCGCTCGGCTTTGTCAGCCATAACACCACCGTCGCCATCTCGATTCTGGTGCTGATTATTGTTCGCGTGACCCCGTTAAATACCTTCTTCCCGTGGATAGAAAAACAAGGCCTTACCATCGGGATCATCATTTTAACCATCGGGGTAATGGCGCCCATCGCCAGCGGCACGCTTCCCGCCTCAACCCTGCTGCACTCGTTTGTAAACTGGAAATCGCTGGTGGCGATCGCGGTGGGGATTTTTGTTTCGTGGCTGGGCGGGCGCGGCGTTACGCTGATGAGCAGCCAGCCCTCGCTGGTGGCGGGTCTACTGGTGGGCACCGTGCTGGGCGTGGCGCTCTTTCGCGGCGTTCCTGTGGGGCCGCTGATTGCGGCTGGCCTTGTCTCTCTGTTTATCGGGAAGTCGTAGTCAGGCTGGCCATATAACGCGCCGGCGTCTGGCCCAGTCCCTTTCTGAACATGGTGATAAACGCGGTGGTAGAGTCGTAGCCGAGTGTCTGTGCCACCTGCTGTACCGATTTCCCACCGATCAAATGCTGTAACGCCACGATCAGCTGCAGCTGGTGACGCCAGCGGCGAAAGCTTAAACCGGTCTCTTTCACTACCAGCCGCGCCAGGTTGCGTTCGCTCATGGCAAAGTGGCTCGCCCACTGCGTCAGCGTCTGCCAGGCGGCGGGCTCTTCCGCCATTTTCTCGCTCATCAGCCGAATTTTAGGATGGGGCGAGACGGGCAGCTGCAGATGCTCCTGACGCTGGAGCGGCAACTCGTCAAACAGAACGTCTACCAGGCGCGACGTGGCCGCAAGAGAGAGTTGTTCACGCGATTTTTCCGCCAGGGATAAAATCAGCTCCCGCACCAGAGGGGAAATTTTCAGGGTGCAGCAGCGGTCGGGCAAGCTTGCCGCCCCCGGTTCAATGAACAAAAAGCAGAGCTGCGCGCCCGGGGTGGCCCTGTTGCTGTGCGGCATCTGGCCGGGGATCCAGACGGCGTACTGGGGCGGAACCATCAGCATGGCATTTTCCACTTCGCAGGTGATCGCGCCGCCGAGGGCCAGAATCAGCTGCCCCTTACGGTGATGATGCCGGGGAATATACTGTTCCTCCGCCACCACGCGGATGCGAAATGCGACGGCCGCATCGTGCTGGCTATCGGGATCATAGCCGTCCAGTCCCAGACCAATCATCAATTTGTCCGATTTTAGCGATAAACTGTCATTTTAGCCTGATTTCAACCGTCGGGAAAATCGGTATTGTGTGCGCTCGCTTGAACGTATGAGAACATAATGACTACTGCTATTCGCACCTCAGGAAAACACGGCGCGCTGTTGATTGCAGGCATCCTGATGATTGCCACTACGCTTCGCGTCACCTTTACCGGCGCAGCTCCGCTGCTCGACACTATTCGTCTTGATTATGGCTTAAGCACGGCGCAAACCGGTCTGCTGACTACCCTGCCCCTGCTGGCTTTCGCCCTTGTCTCGCCGCTCGCCGCAGGCGTTGCCCGACGTATTGGCATGGAGCGCAGCCTGTTTGGCGCCCTGCTGCTGATTTGCGCCGGAATTGCACTTCGCTCGCTGCCTTCCGCCGCGCTGCTTTTCATCGGAACCGCGGTCATCGGCTGCGGAATTGCGCTCGGGAACGTGCTGTTACCCGGATTAATTAAGCGTGACTTCCCGGGTCAGGTAGCCCGACTCACCGGGGCCTATTCCCTGACGATGGGCGTCTCGGCGGCGCTTGGCTCAGCGATGATTGTTCCCCTGGCGCAGGGTAGCGCAGGCTGGCATGGCGCGCTGCTGATGCTGATGGCGTTTCCGCTGGTCGCGCTGCTGCTCTGGCTGCCGCAGTGGCGTCAGAAACACGTTGCGACGGTAACGGGTGCTGGCGCGCTGCATAATCGCGCCATCTGGCGTTCGGCCCTCGCCTGGCAGGTGACGCTCTTTTTGGGGATTAACTCGCTGATTTACTACGTCATCATCGGCTGGCTGCCGGCGATATTGCTCAGCCACGGCTACAGCGAAGCGCAGGCCGGCTCGGTGCACGGGCTGTTGCAGCTGGCCACGGCCGTGCCGGGGCTTGCCGTTCCGCTGATCCTCCACCGTCTGAAAGACCAGCGGGGGATCGCCGGCGCGGTGGCGCTGATGTGCGCGGTAAGCGCGGCGGGGCTATGGTTTATGCCTGACATGGCGGTGATGTGGACGCTGGTGTTTGGCTTTGGCTCCGGAGCAACGATGATCCTCGGCCTGACGTTCATCGGTCTGCGCGCCAGCTCCGCGCACCAGGCTGCGGCGCTGTCCGGCATGGCGCAGTCGATTGGTTATCTGCTCGCCGCCTGCGGCCCTCCGCTGATGGGGAAAATTCACGATAGCGCGGGAGACTGGCAAATCCCGCTTCTGGGCTGCGCTCTGGCCGCCGTGATAATGGCGCTCTGCGGCGTGCTTGCCGGGCGAGACCGCGAGATCGCGCCCCGTTAAAGACTCTGGCAGACCATCGGGTCTGCCTTTTCCTACCCGCGAGCCGCGCGCAGCATCGCCTGCACCAGCACGACCGGACGGCCTTCCAGCGCGGCACGCTCATGCTGGAATAAGGTGATCACGAAGAACGGGTGCGTAACCAGCTCTGCGGCGCGAATTTCCCCCTGTTCGTCCCAGCCCGTAACATGCATATCACCGCTTTCCAGCGCCTGGGAAAACGCCGGCGACACGCCATAGTTACAGTGATAACCCTCTTCTATTTCCGGCTTGCCGTAGGCTTTCGCGATCAGCGTATTTTTGCGCAGCTCAATGGCATCGGTTTTTTCCACCAGCGAGCAGGTCAGCGGCGCAATCACCATGGTGCCTTCGGTATCCGTCTCGGCATGTGCCGCATCGGCCCAGCCCAACACATTGCGGGCATACTCAATCAGCGCGTGCTGGAATCCGCCGCAGGTGCCCAGGAACGGTACGCCGTTTTCACGCGCGTAGCGCGCGGCGATAAAGGCGGCCTCAGTGTTTTTATAGGGGCTGGCAGGCACCAGCCAGATGGCATCGTAGCCCACCAGATCTTCAGGGCTTGTCAGCTCAGTGGTGGCAAGCCAGTCGTAATCGGCGGTGAGGTCAAGGACTGCGGCGGCGTCGTCAATCGCCAGCGGGATCGCCTGATGCGCAATAACACTGGGATTGTAATCGCCAACCAGCGCAATGCGCAGCGTCGTTTTAACCGGGAGGTGTTCCATGAAAGGTTCCTTATGCCAGAGTATTATCAGATAACATAAGGAACCTCAGACTACCGATCTTCTGCAATTATCACAATACCTTAAATTGGGAGGGTGGAATTATGATTCAATGCAAACGCGTATACGAGCAGGCTGGTCCGGACGACGGCTATCGGGTACTGGTGGACAAGCTGTGGCCGCGCGGGGTCAAGAAAACGGACCTCGCGTATGATGAATGGTGCAAAGTGCTCACGCCCTCGAATGAATTACGCAAGGCCTTTCATAGCGAAACCGTTGATTTCGCCGCCTTCAGCAAAGCCTATCGGGAAGAGCTGGCGCAGCATGCTGACGAGGGAATGCGTCTGGCGACGCTGGCGAACAGGCAGACCGTCACCCTGCTCTACGCTGCCAAAGACACGAAGCAAAATCACGCCCTGGTATTAGCCGACTGGCTGCGCCATCTCTGATCAGCCGATCGCCAGCTCATCGAGGATTTGCGGCGCTTCATCGGGAGTGAGCGGCATCAGATGTTCGGCGCGGACAAAGGCAAAGCCGTGCTGATTGTCAAAGGCGTAAACATCGCCAGTCACCAGCCAAAGGGCGCGATCGGCGGTAGCGGGTAATTGCGTCATCACGCCGTTGACCGGGTTAACGAAACGCAGGCCGGGCTGACACAGGCCAAACAGCTCAACAGATTTACCAATATTGCGACGGCCTGACGCCGTGCGGGCACCGATGATCATCGCCATGCTGCCCGGTTTAAGCTGAAACATACTTCTCTCACGGTAACGGTAGCCAGGGACTGGCTAAGAATAATCCTAAAGAGAAGTGTATCGCAGGCAATATAGGTCTGTCACCTGGTGGGTTGCGGACGATCGCGACGGTAGAGCGTCCATTCATCAATCACTTCGCCCCCCGGTAGTTTGCACTCCGTGCGTACGCCCTGCGGGCTTTGAACCGGGATCTGTTCCCCGCCTTTCTCCAGGCAGTACACGGAGGCCGGGTTCGCCATACCGATAGCGTGCGGTGGTTTCGGCGCATCGGGTGGGGTTGTTTTCGCGGTGCAGGCAGCCAGGGGAAGCGCCAGCGCCAGAAGCAGAAATCTCATCTCATTGATCCTTGTGACATCATGACAATCTAAGGTTAACGGGTCATCGCCCCTTTCTCCATGATTTCTCCATTTTAACTGCACTTTTCAACACTATAGTGTGGCATGTTCTCGATATGACCAGAGAACATCATTCCGTAATCAAGATGTCTTTGCCCCGGTCTCAACAACGGGGCCTTTTTTTCTCTGCTGCTGCCCTCTCCCTGCATATATTAAATTTTTTATATTCATGTTTTACTATGCCTGAAGTCTAAAAATTCAGCATAACATGCAGATGCAGACGTCTTCTGCCTGGGAGTCACTCTACGTCATGTCGGATATTATCCTTGCCCGTGTTTCAGAAACCCTCGCCACTGAACAATCCCTTGAAGGTCTCGTTCGCCAGCTGCTGGAGATGCTGGAGATTGTGACTGACATGGAGTCGACTTACCTCACCAAGGTAGATATCGAAGCCCGACTGCAGCATATCCTCTACGCCCGCAACAGCAAGCAGATGACAATTCCTGAGGGGCTGAGCGTCCCATGGGATGAAACACTGTGCAAGCGCGCGCTGGATAGCGACACCGTATTCAGCAACGACGTTCCCGAACGCTGGCCGGAGTGCGAGGCGGCGAAAGCGCTCGGCATTACGACCTACATGAGTATTCCTGTCCATCTTGCGGATGGTTCACTCTACGGAACGCTTTGTGCCACCAGCACGGCCAGAAAGCCGCTTAGCGAGCGCGGTGAACAGGTCCTGAAGTTATTCGCCGGTCTGATTGCCCAGTCCATTCAGAAAGAGTCGCTGGTAACCCAGCTTCGCGAAGCCAACGCGGCCCTCATCGCGCACTCTTACACGGATGCCCTTACCGGTTTACCCAACCGTCGCGCCATTTTTGAAGATCTGACCACGCTGTTTTCCCTGGCGCGTCACCTTAAACGTAACACCGTCATCGCGTTCATCGATCTCGATGATTTCAAGCTGATTAACGATCGCTACGGCCACGAGGCTGGCGACCAGTTCCTGATTGAAGTGGGCAAGCGTCTGACGGAAGAAAAACAGCAGGACGATATCATTGGCAGGCTGGGCGGCGATGAGTTTCTGGTGGCGTCGTTGAGCACATCCCACAGCGAAGGAGATAACGCGCAGGTCACGCTGCTCAGAACGCGCCTGAGCGCCTGTATTGCCGGGGAATACTGGCTGGGTAACGTCAACCTCATTTACCCCGGAGCCAGCGTCGGCGTTATCGAAGTGGACCCTCGGGTAACCGATCCGGACAGCGCATTACGCGATGCGGATGTCGCGATGTATCAGGATAAGAAAGGAAAAAGCAAAACACGCTTTCTCGCTATGGATTAACCCCGTACACTCTACGGCGTTACAAAAACCGAAACAGGTGATGATATGAGACTAGGGATCCTCTTCCCGGTCGTTATTTTTATAACGGCGGTGATTTTTTTAGCATGGTTTTTTGTCGGTGGTTACGCGGCGCCTGGGGCATAAATGAGAAAAACGACCCTCGTTATGCTGATCGTTGCCATCGCGGCGTTTGCCGGCACGCAGCTTGGCTGGTGGTAAACGCCACTACGTAAAAAGGCCGCCATCTGGCAGCCTTTTTTCACGCTTGTAAGCCTTAGCTTTTGATTTTTCTGTAGATAAACAGAACAACCAGCGCACCGATGACCGCGACGGCAAAGCTGCCGAAGTTAAAGCCATCGACTTTGCCAAAACCGAACAGCGTACTGATCCAGCCGCCGACTACCGCGCCGATAATACCCAGTATTACGGTGACGATAAACCCACCGCCATCTTTGCCCGGCATGATCCACTTCGCCAGAATACCCGCAATAAGCCCAAAGATAATCCAGGATAAAATTCCCATAACTTTCCTCTCTGTATGGTTTTTGTCATTAAATCAACGACACAAAAAAGAATAGCACAGGATTTCAGAAAGGAAATTTGTGATAAGCATCACAATGAGAGAGTGCGCAATTATTCATCAACAAAAGGGTTCAGCCGCATAAACTGTGGGGTTGCATCTTTTGTTGAGAAAGATTATCTTTCTCAACACTGAATAGTTGAGCGTAACACTCAGGTATTCAGTACGACATTGCTCACATTGCTTCCAGTATTTCTTGCCCACTCCTGAGTGGGCTTTTTTTTCTGTTCATACCCCAACAAACGCGTACCGGTTACGTCCTGCGCGCTTTGCCTGATAGAGCGCCTGGTCAGCGGCAATAATGATATTCTGCTGGCTGCCCGCGATGTCGACCGCACGCGCGGTGGAAATCCCGACGCTTACCGTCACCCGCCCGAAGGGGCTAAAATCATGCGCGATTTGAAGGGAGAACACGTTGCGAATAATCGTCTGCGCCAGTCGAAGCGCCTCCTGGATATCCGTATCAGGCAATATCAGCGCAAACTCCTCTCCGCCATAGCGCGCCACAATCTGATTATCACGGGTAAGGCTCTCCCGGAGACTGTTTCCCAGCAGCGTCAGACACCGGTCCCCTTCCGGATGGCCGTAGTTATCGTTGTATTTTTTGAAGTAGTCCACGTCCACAATCAGTATCGAAATTGCTGCGTCATGCGCGGCACAAGTCGCGATTTCCGAGAGGATTCTTTCATCAAAAATGCGACGGTTGTACAGCCCGGTCAACGCATCCTCGGAAGCGATAATCTTCAGCGCCTTATTATCTCTGGTTTTTCTGGATAAGTCGGAATACAGGAAGTATGACGCGACGATAAGTATCGCAGTGAAAACGAAAATGAGCAGCGCCAGCTGAATAGCCTGCTTGCGCCACGGTGCGAGGGCTTCATCAATGCTGACGGCCACGGTGGTCACCAGCCCGTAGCGTCGGTTTTTCTCATAGGCGTAAATGCGTTCGATTTTATCAAACCGCGAAACGGAACTGGCTATCCCGGTATTTTGTACCTTAAGGTATTTCCTGAAGAGGGGTGAATCAGAAAAAATCGTGCCGACGTAGGTATTTTTAAAGGGGTGACGGACCAGCAGCACGCCGGATTGCGTCGTTAAGCCAATGACGCCCAGGTGACCAATATTAATCTGCCCGTAAAGCGCGAGAAAATTCTCAATACCCAGCGTCACCACCACGACACCGTTAAATGCCCCGGTGTGGGTTTCAAGGCGACGACTAATGGTAATGACCCATTTGCCATTGGTTCTGCTTACCACGGGCTCACCAATAAAAATCTGCTGATTTTTATTTTCCTTGTGATAGATAAAAAATGACCTGTCCGATCCTTTGCGTGGGCCTGTAAAAGTTTCGTGCAGCGCGGTAAAGATATCGCCCTGAGCGTCGTAAACAACCACATTATTAATCTGGGTAAGAAGATTATCCTGATTATTTATCATCCGCTGAATATTGGTCGCCTGTTGCGGCGTCATGCCATAAATTTCGATTATGTCGGAAACGGTAGTAATTAACATTTCGCTTTGGCGCATGATCCCCTCGGTATAGACATCAAGGGTATGGCTCAGGTTAGCAACGCCGGTATTAATTTGCTGTATTGACTGCTGTCTGGACGTAGCAATTTGGACGGCAAGCGACAGCGAGATGATCAATGAGACAATGATGACGGTAATGGTTGTTGTGTAAAAAGTATTTTTCACATGCACGAGCTTTTCCACCTTATCACGCCTGACATCCCTGGCTGACAACTCTTGTCACTGTAACAAAGCTCGGGATAAGAGGAAAATGAATTGCACTTAAGCATACAACAGAAGCTCGTCTTTATTTCGTTTTACAAACTAACGGTCTCCCTGGGTTTAGATAAAATAACCTTAATAAAATCGATATAGGAGACGGGCTTACCAAAATAATATCCCTGTAACAGGGTTATCTCATTACGGTTGAGATACTCCAGTTGCTCTTTTGTTTCTACGCCTTCAGCGACAATGCGCAATGAGAGTTTTTTCGCCAGGTCAATGACGCAGTCCAGCAAGATGGTTGAGTCCTTTTCCTCTGAAACCCGTTTCACAAAGCTTTTATCAATTTTAATATAATCAATGGCAAGCGCATTAAGGCATGACAGCCCGGAATAACCCGTACCAAAATCATCCAGGGCAATAACAAAGCCGGCGTTATGCAGCATGTTAAGGTTCTCCACGAGGTGAGGATTATCAACCAGCGGTTCACGCTCGGTCACCTCGAGAACCAGTTTGACCTCTTTACCCTGAAACCCCTTCCCGAAGACGCGACAGTCACCGATGAATGAAGGCGCATTAATATGCCTGGCGCTGATGTTCACCCCGATATGAAACCCGTCCGGTAGCTTAGGCAAAAGCGGCTTAAGCTGGGTCACTACTTTCGCCATCAATCCTTTGGTCAGCGGAATAATCAACCCGCTACGTTCGGCAATCGGAATAAAGACATCCGGCGGGATAAAGCCTGACTTTGGATGCTTCCATCTTGCCAGGACCTCAACGCCGTACAGCCCGCCGGTATCGCCGTTCACGATCGGCTGGTAATAAGGCTCGATCTCCCCCTGCAAAATGGCCTTACGCAAGTCGTCTTCAAATGAGGTGCTTTTCCCCTTGTATCGGCGGATCAAAATGCCCACCGCCACCGATAGCGCGAGAATAAGCAGTATCAGGCTCCATCCCTGCTGCAAAAGCCGCGTCAGGCTGAAAAAGGCAGGAGGTTGCCACGCCAGGCTAAAGGGAAATTGCGTTGATGCCGTAAGCGACCCCGTCCAGGAGGCCGCTTTCCAGCCCCTCACATCGCCGTTGCGAACAAGCATGCTTTCGCCGACAACCAGCCTCAGATCCACGCTGTTCGATGCGCTTGCAATGACGTCCTGCAAATGCGCGTCACTGATGCTGACGATGACGCGCCCTCCCGCGATGGGCATCTGGAAGACAAGCACCGGAATGCCGTTCACCAGTCGATTGCCGGGTAACAGCATCAATTTTTCGGCAGGTAACGTCTCAGGATGAATAATCAACACGCCATTCCCGGGAAGGGAAGTACAGATGATTTTACCCTGCAGCTCGATCATGATGGCGCGCAGATGCGGTTTTAGCGCTGCCTCTGTCCCCAGCGCCAGCTGTCCGCTACTGGTACACCCTTGAGCCGCAACGCCCTTTGCCGTGCTGGCCGCACTGACGGCTTCAGCCAGAATGTTTTCTATTTTTTGGGTGCTCGCCGTGGCGGTATGACTATTACTCAGCTTCGCCATCTGTCATAGCTGCCAGTTAATAATCAAAATGCCGCTCAGAAAAAGAAACAGAGCGCTAAGAATAGGGATCATCACGTTGCGCACGATGTTTTCCTTAATAGAAAAAACAAGCATGGATGTTCTGGTAGAAGAGCCTGTGCTAACCCGGTATTGCTTATAACAATGAAAATAGCTTAGCTGAGAATTGTCTTAAAAAACTGATACTTTCGTATGAGTTCACCTGCCGGCATTTACTCACATGACGTGACTATCAGGCTTGTTCCTTGCCCTGGCTGTGTTAAGATTTGTGAAATCAGGGAGCGGACTGGATAACTGGAAAATGAAAAAGCTCATTGACGTTGCTATTGTTTCAACGCTTCTGGTCTTCCTGTCTCTTTATGCGGTCAATGCTGTAATCATTGGTCAGCAGAAGAGCAAACAGCGTGAAATATCCCGTACCCTTTTACATTATTCAGAAGACGTGTCCCAAAGCGTGGCGCTGGGTCTCAAAAGCATCACGACGCAGGGATGCGATAAAACCAGCCTCGATCGCTACAGACAAATTAAGCTTAATAATCTTTATTTTGCCGATATCGGCTTTATTGAGAAGGGAAAAATAGTCTGTACCGCTTTTTGGGGGAAACTCGCGACGCCCGTTGCACTTCCTGCAGAACTGCATAAAACGCCGAGGGGCTTTCTCCTGGCCCAGTTTTCGAGAAAAGACTTTTTCACGGGCAATGCGGCAATTTATAATAATATTATTATCTTCACCTCCCGCTATGCTTACGATAAATTCACCCCGGTTACCGCAAGCTATTCGCTCAGTGCTACCACCAAAGACTTCGGCAGAGTCTTTTTTTCGGCCGCCACGGAGCTAAATCAGCAGAGCTGGCTGCATTCGACGTTGTTTACCCTGACCCTGACACAGTGCAGCGCCTTCTGGGACCTGTGCGTCATCGTGAAGCATCACGACGCCGGGCTCGCCTCGTTGCCTCCGTTTATCTTTGCGCTTCTCGCGGTCATTCTCTGTTTTATCTGGATTGCGATAACGTTATTTATCTTCCGTATCGGTAATGACTCCAACTTACTGATAGTGTTTTATGTTCAGATAATGCCCGATGACTTTGTCATGCAGCTCCACCGA